>JAWOJA010000100.1:0-25473 GCA_046484345.1 Kiritimatiellia bacterium | reverse complement strand
TGGTTGAGCGGTACCGCGTTCGGCTGCACGCCTATGCGCTGATGGCGAACCATTTCCACCGGCTGGTGGAGACCCCGCACGGAAACTTGAGCCGGGCGATGCGGTGGTTGAACGTCAGTTACGGCATGTGGCATAACCGGCGGTGGAAGGAAAGCGGGCCGGTGGTTCAGGGGCGGTATCACGCGGTGCCGCTTGACGGCGAAGGGGCCTGGGCGCTGGAAGCGAGCCGGTATATTCACCTGAACCCGGTCCGGTTGACGCGGCCGGGGTTCGAGGATATCCGGCGCGCGGTGGAGGAGGTCAAGGGCGAGAAATGGGAGGCCTTCCGGGATCGGCAGGGGGACTGGGGGCGGGATGTGGTGCTGTGGTTGGCCCAGCGTCACACGGGGCTGACGCTACCGGAGATCGCAAAGGCGGCGGGCGTGGCGGATCACCGGGCTGCGGGGAAAGCAGTTGAGCGGATGGAAAAACGCATGAGGGAAGAGCGAGAACTCAAGCAGATTGCCGCTCAAGTGAAAAAACTTTTGTCGGAAGTCGGGACTTGACCCCTTGAGGGTGCGGCGCGCCACCACGCCGCCGGGCTTCGGCCTTAAGGTGCCGCCGGAATCGTGAGCAGGACCACCTCGGGCGGCGCCAGCAGGCGCAACGGGGGGCCCCAGGTGCCCGCCCCGTTTGAGACGTAAAGTTTCAGGCGCCGGGACAGTGTGTGCAGGCCGCTGATGCGGGGGAAGACCAGCCGCACCAGGCCGTGGAAGGGAAAGAGCTGCCCCCCGTGGGTGTGGCCCGATATCTGCAGGTCGGCCCGCTCCAAAGCCGTGGGCGAAACCACCGGCCGGTGCTTGATGAGGATGACCGTCTTGTTCGTTGCGGGCGGCAACGCCGCGGCCTCGTCCCGCAAACAGCTCTCCCGCGAGAGGAAGCCCTGCAGATCGTCCACCCCGGCCAGGATCAGTCCGGGCACGGGCTCGACCTGTTTTTCGCGCAGGACCTGGAAGCCCGCCATTTCGTGGGCCAGCAGTGCATCCTGGATGCCGCTGTAATATTCATGGTTGCCGGTGACGGCGAATTTGCCCAGCGGCGGCTTGATGGCCGCCAGTTTGCCCAGATCCTCGCGGATGTCCCAGGGGGGCGAGTCGAGCAGGTCGCCGCCGCTGATTACCATGTCGGGCTTGAGCGCCTCGAGCAGCGCGATGGCGCGGGAGGCGGCAGCGTGGTTGCCGACGGGGTTGAGGTGCAGGTCGGTTACGATAGCGATGCGCACGGCGCGGGAGGCGGTGAGGCCCGGGATTTGGAGGTGTTGAACCTGCACGCGCCGGCCCTGTGCGGAACTCCACGCGAAGAGGAAGATGGTCATCCCCACGAGCATGCGGATCTGGAGCGGGACGGGAAGGGCGGGGGGGCGGACCGAAAGGGGGACTAGCCGGATCAGCAGGTTCCAGCCGTCCATCAGGAGGCCGGCGCAGAAGGTCCAGAAGATGAAGGCCATCCAGAAGAAGGAGATATCGAGGAATATTTTGGGGACGGCGACGCCGCTCCGGCGCAGGGAGAACCCGGTGAAGAAGGTGGCCATCATGCCGAGGATCGCGAGCAGGACGGGCAGCCGCAGGGCGGCCGTCAGCACCGGGTAAAGGCGCGCGAACAGCGCCAGGTGCGGGATGGTGTAAAGGACGACCACCATGAGGAAGAATTTGGTCATGCGCAACAGGTTAGCGGAGGGGCCTGCAAAATGCGAGCGTTTTGAGTCGCCGGCCGGGCGGTACGGGGCGTCCCTTGATTCGGCTTGTGCAAACGGCGGGGAGGGCGCAGAATGAGTTTCATGGATCGGGAACGCCAGATAGCGGACGTGAAAGGGCGGGCCGCCGCCCTGGTGCCCCTGCATGTGCAGTGGCGCCGCGTGGACGTCGCCGGCGAGCCGTTCGACATGGCCGCCTGCGGCAGCATGGAGGTGTTGCTGAACGCGCTGATTGAGGCGGATCCCGCCACGGCGGCCGTGCGGGACGAGCGGCTGCCCTATTGGACGGAAATCTGGCCTTCTTCCCTCGTGGTGGCCGCGCGCGCACTGGAGGAGAAGAGCCTGGCCGGCCGCCGGGTGATGGACCTGGGCTGCGGCCTGGGCCTGGCTGGCGTGGCCGCCGGCCGGCGCGGCGCGTCGGTCTGTTTTTGCGACTACGACGAGCAGGCTCTGCGCTTTGCGGCCCTGAACTGGGCGGCCAATGTGGGCGGCCCGTTCCAGGGTGCGGTGATGGACTGGCGCGAGCCGGCGTTCGGCAAAGAGTTCGACCTCATTCTGGCCGCCGACGTGGTTTACGAGAAGCGCTTCTTCGAGCCCATTCTGGGCGCCTTCGACACGTTGCTCAAGCCCGGCGGGGCCATTTGGCTGGGCGAGCCCCACCGGCCCTTTTCAACCGGTTTTTTCGAATGCCTCGCCGCCCACGGCTATGTTTTCCGGCGGGAGGACCGCGTGACGCCGTTCCCTAATCAGGAAAAGCCGACCACCGTCGGCCTCTACTCCATTTCTAAGCCGCCCTGATTCGGGGCTCTTGACGGGGGGAAGTTTCGGGACTCGTATCGGTCCGATTTTACGCGTGATGGTTTTTAGGATAAAGGGGTGAGTTATGGCGAGCAAGCAGACGGCGTTCGAGATTGCGAAACAGTTGTTCAACCGGTATGCTCGGCTTTTGGATCTGGACAAGAAATATAACGGCGAACACCTCGTCGACCGGCTGACGACCCCGGACCGCTCGGTCGAGTTCCGGCTCACCTTGAAAATGGACAACGGCACGGCCCGCGTCTGCCAGGGCTACCGCGTGCAGTTCAACGACGACCGCGGCCCCTACAAGGGCGGCATCCGCTTCCATCCCGTCGTCGATCTCGAAGAGGTGAAGGCCCTCGCTTTCTGGATGTACCTGAAAACCGCCGTGGTGGACATTCCCTTCGGCGGAGCCAAGGGCGGCGTGACCATCGACTACCAGGCGCTCACGCTTTCCGAAAAGGAGCGGCTGACCAAGAAATACGCCACCATCCTGATGGACGAAATCGGGGCCGAACGCGATATCCCGGCGCCGGACGTGAACACCGGCGAGCGCGAGATGGCCTGGATCATGGACGTCTGGCGCATCATCCACGGCCGCTACGAGCGCGGCGTGGTCACCGGCAAGCCCATTTCCATCGGCGGCTCGCAGGGCCGGCGCGCCGCCACCGGCCGCGGCGTCGCCTTTTGCATCGCCGAAGCGGCGAAGGATATGAAGATGGACCTGACGGCGAGCACCGCCGCCGTGCAGGGCTTCGGCAACGTGGGCAGCAATACCGCCGTCTTCTTGCACGAGATGGGCGTGCGCGTGACCGCCGTGTCCGATGTTTACGGCGCCATCCGCAATCCGAAGGGGCTGGATATTCCCGCCCTGATCAAGCATGTGGAGGTCACTGGCCGCGTGGAAGGGTTCCCGGGCGGCGAGGTGATCGATCGCGAGCGGCTCTTCGCCCAGAAGGTCGACATCCTGGTTCCGGCCGCGCTGGAAAACGCCATTACGGCGAAGAACGCCGGCTCAATCCAGGCGCGTCTGGTGGCCGAGGGCGCGAACGGCCCCATGACCCCCGAGGCGATCGATATTCTTGCCGAGAAGGGCGTCACCATTGTGCCCGACATTCTCTGCAACGCCGGCGGCGTGACGGTCAGTTATTTCGAGTGGGTGCAGAACCGCCAGGAGTTTTACTGGACGGGGCAGAAGGTGGACGAGGAGCTGAAGGCCGTCATGGTGCGGGCCTACCGCAACGTGGCCGATGAGGCCGCACGCAACAACTGCTCGTTGCGCGAAGCGGCCTACCGCATCGCCATCACCCGTGTGGCCGACGCCGCCTTCAAGCGCGGCACGCAGTAATCGGAAAAAAGAGTTTCAGGGGTATTCTTCCGAACGCCGCTCTATTTGTCAGCCCCGCCAGTCAAGGGACATCAAAGCCGATTCCTCAAATGATGCAAGGGAAATGAAAACCTTGTCTTCTTTTTTTGGCCGCCCCCCCTGGGGGCGATGCGGAGGCCCTCTCAGGGACCCCTTTGGGCTCCCTGGGTCCCTGGGCCATTTCCGCATCTGCCTGCTTTCTCAGCTCCTTCTCTAAATCGTGCGTTTTATTTTGCACCTCGCGGCCCTTCGAAAACGCCGTGTTCAAACTCGACAGCGCACGGAAGAACACGGTACTCTCAAGTTGCGAGTCAATGGCAACAACAGAAAAAGGAGCGGATATGAAAAAGACAGTGTTTGGAGTCATGGCGGTTCTGGCGGTGACAGCGGTCCTGGCGATGGCGCAAGAAGTGGTCAAGACGGATGCCGACAAGGCGGCCGATAAGGTCTGCCCGAAGGCGGCCGCCAAGGCCGAATGCGCGGCCACGAACGCGCCCGCGGCCGCCTGTGCGGTCAAGGCGGCGGCTTGCTGCCCGGCGCCTGCGGCAACGAAGTAAAGTCGTCGAAAAATGCGGGGCGGCACGGCGTTATAATGCGCCATGCCGCCCTGTTTCGTTTATAGCCATCGGAAGTCATGTGCCAGCGCAGAGGGCAGTCGCTTATCCTCATAAGGGTCAAGTCCCGACTTCCGACAAAACTTTTTTCACTTGAGCGGCAATCTGCTGTGAACGACTGTAATGAGTCCACAGGCTTGTCATGCATAAAGTGGACCTGGAACTTCGCGGAAAACTGAGCGGCATCTTGGGATTGCTGGACGAAAGGGCGCGGCGGCTCGTGGCGGCCAACGAGGCGCACGAGTTGGGATACGGCGGCGTGCGCGCGGTGCAACGGGCCTGCGGCATGTCGCGCGTAACGATCACGAAAGGACTTCGCGAGATTGCCGAAGGCATTCCACTGCCGGAGGGACGCATACGAAGGGCGGGAGCCGGACGCAAGCCGATTACAGAGCGCGATGCGGGGTTGTTGCCGGCCTTGGATCGGTTGATTGCGCCGGGAACGCGAGGGGATCCGGAGTCGCCCCTGAAGTGGATTTGCTTGAGCACACGGACGCTGGCACGGGAATTGGCACAGGCGCACCATCCGATCTGTCGGGTCAATCATTTTTGTCGTTTGTCGGGACTTGACCCCTATCACATGACCAAGCAATCGTGCTTCACGCCAATCGCGAAAAGGAAGCGGGCGGGGGCGATTCGAATTCCATCGGCTTGTTTGTGAAGGGATGGCGGAATGCCAGCCGGATGCCATGGAGCGCGAGCCGCCGGATGGGGTTGGCCTTGCCCCCGTACACGGGATCGCCCACGAGGGGATGGCCCCGCTCGGCCAGGTGGACGCGGATCTGGTGTTTCCGGCCGCTTTCCAGGCGGACTTCCACCCGCGTATGTTTTGTACCTTTTTTAAGAACCGTTACATGCGTGACGGCGAGCTTGCCGCGGGCCGGGTCGGGCGTGGAATAACAGCGGTGGATCGCATTTTCGGCCAGGCAGGAGCGAATGGTGAGGGAATCGTCGGCGACGCGGCCCTCCGTGACCGCCACGTAGGCGCGGCCCGCCGAATGATCCTCGAATTGCGCCTGGAGGCGCCGCTTGGCCTCCTCCGATTTGGCGAAGACGAGCAGGCCGGAGGCCTCGCGGTCCAGGCGGTGGACAATGAACAGCCGTTGCGGCGGCCGCCGGCGTTTCAATTCGTCGAACAGGACGGAGTAGACCGTGCGGCGTTTTTCGGTTTCCGTGGCCATGGTCAGAAGGCCGGCGGGCTTTTCCACGACCAGCAGATCGCGGTCTTCAAATACCAGGGTGACGCGTTCGGGAAGGTGTTTCATGTGCGGGTTTCCCGGCGGGCGGCGGAGAGGCCGGCCAGCCAGCCGCTGGAAAAGGCCCATTGCAGATTGTAGCCCCCGCAGGGGCCGTCGAGGTCCAGCACCTCGCCGGCAAAATAAAGGCCGCTGACGAGCCGGCTTTCCAGCGTGGTCGGATTGACCGGCTTCAAGTCCACGCCCCCGCGCGTGACCATGGCCCGCTCCAGCCCTTCCGAGCCGGTGACCGTAAGGGGTGCGGCCGTCAGGTTTTCCAGCAGCCGATCCCGCGCGGCTGCCGTCATCTGGGCGGCGCGCTGATCCGGCCCCATCTCGCAGAGTGCGGCCAGGGCCCCGGCGAGGGAGTGGGGGAGGCATTCATCCAACAGGTTGCGCACGCTTTTCTTGCCCCGGAGGGTCCGCCATTCTTCGATTCGCCTTCGCCACTCCTCGCGGGGAATGGCGGGCGACAAGTTGACCCGAAGCGGGACATCGGGCCGGTTGCGCAGCAGGGGCGTGACGTGTCCCGAAATATCCAGGACCAGGGGCCCCGACACGCCGTCGTGGGTGAAGAGGAGGATGCCCCGGGTGATCGGTTTGCGTTCGCCCGGCAGGTCGATGAAGGCTTCGGCGGCCGGCAGCGTGACGCCCGCGCAGCTTCGCGGCCAGGATTCGCCTGTTTTCAAGCCGACGAGGGCGGCGGCGGGTTCAGCGGTCGCGTGACCGGCCTGGGCGGCCAGTTCGTAGCCCAGGCGGCAGCCGCCGAGGGCCGGCCAGGCGGCGCCGCCGGCGGCCAGGATGACGGCATCGGCGGGCAGCAGGCGGCCGTCCACGCGGATGCCGCGCACGCGGCCGTCCGCGATTTCGAGGGCGCTCACGCCCGCGGGCATATGGGTCCGCACGCCGCGCCGTTTCATCTGGGTTTCGAGGGCGTGGACGACATCGGTGGCGCGTTGGGAAACGGGGAAATAGTGGAAGCCGTCCTCGGAGGCGCAGGGAACGCCCCACAGTTTCATATGGGCGAGGAGATCATCCCGGCCGAAGAGGCGCAGGGCGGGGGAGATGAAGCGGCCGCGGGGGCCGAAGCGCTGCCGAAGCGTTTCGGGATCGAGGCTGTTGGTGATGTTGCAGCGTCCGCCGCCGGTGGCGGCGAGTTTCCGGCCGAGGCGGGGCTGGCGTTCGTAGAGAGTCGCACGGGCCCCGGCGTTGGCGGCCGAGATGGCGGCCATCATGCCGGCCGGGCCGCCGCCGATGATGGCCACAGATGGAGGGAGGGGTTGGTTCATGGAATAGTTGCCGCTACCTTAACGCGGCGGCGTGAAAATGGCGAGAGAAAGCGGCGCCATCAATCTGGGATGGACCTGCGCGGGATGATTGGCTTATTATTGAAAAAGTCAGGCGCACAACCAAAGGAGGCGGTCATGTCATTGCTGGACATTCTGCGGAAACTGGGGATACTGCGATATGGAGCGACGAAAGCGACATACACCAACGCCACGGAGCGGCCGACCGAGCTCATGATGGACGGCGTTTTCAACGCGGACAAGGACCTGATCAACGCGAAAAAGAAAGAGTCCCCGCCGCCTGCCGACAAATCCGCCGGCGGCAAATAACAGCCCGGGCGCCACCGGCAACAGCGGGGGGCGGAACAACGTGGCCGACATCCGGGGAAGAGGGCGTGCGGTTAATGATTTACACCCGGCATTCATGTTTGTATAGTGCTCGAAAGAGAAACACGTAACACAAGGAGTGCCCATGGCTGCTGTGACATTCAAAGGCAGTCCCGTCGAAACCGTTGGCGCGCTTCCGCCCGCCGGATCCCAGGCGCCCGATTTTTCGCTGGCGGACGGCCAGCTCGCGGATGTGGGGCTGAAGGCGTTCGCCGGCAAGCGCAAGATACTGAACATCGTGCCCAGTCTCGATACGGGCGTGTGCGCCGCCTCGGCCCGCCGCTTCAACGCGGAGGTGGCGAAGATGAAGGACGTGGCGTTGCTGACCATTTCCGCCGATCTGCCCTTCGCCGCGAAGCGGTTCTGCGACAGCGAAAAACTGGCGAACATTGTCACCCTCTCCACGTTCCGGTCGCCGGCGTTCGGCAAGGCCTACGGCGTGGCGATCGCCGCCGGTCCCCTGGGCGGGCTGATGAGCCGGGCCGTCGTGGTGCTGGACGCGCAGGACAAGATCCTTTACACCGAACAGGTGCCGGAGATCACCACCGAACCCAACTATGACGCCGCCTTGAAGGCGTTGAAATAAGGAGCAGCCGGATGAAAAAATGGTTGTTGGCGGGGGTCGCGGTGTTGGTTGCCGGGTCCCTTAATGCGCAGGCGGCCGGGTTGGCCGGCGACGCCGAGGCGGCCAGTCATGGCGACGAGGCCGCCTCCCTGCAGGTGGTGAAGGAAACGGAAGTCCGGGAGCCGGAGTTCCTGTTTCGCCAGTACAACCTCGGGGTTTTGTCCCACTATTCCTATCTGCTCGCCAGCCAGGGCGAAGCGATGATTGTGGATCCGGCTCGCGACATCGACCGCTACCTGAAGGATGCGGAGGCGCTGAAGGTCAAGATCACGCGCGTCTACCTGACCCACTCCCATGCCGACTTTGTGGCCGGCCACCTGGAGCTGGCGAATAAGACCGGCGCCCGGGTTCTGATCAATCGGGCCACGGGCGCCGGGTTTCCGCATGAGCCGCTGGCGGATGGCGCCGTCATCGCGTTTGGCGCCATCAAGGCGCAGGTGCTGGCAACGCCCGGGCACACTCCGGATGGGACCTGCCTGGCCGTGTACTCGCCGGCCGGCGCGAAGCAGCCCCGGCTGCTGCTCACCGGGGACACGCTGTTCATTGGAAGCGTGGGCCGCCCCGACCTCATGGGCGGGACGGTCTCCGCCGCCTCCCTGGCCTCCCTGGCCTGGGACAGCTGGACCACGAAACTGGCCCCCCTTCCGGATGAGGTCCAGATTTTTCCCGCCCACGGCGCCGGCTCGCTGTGCGGGGCGCATTTGAGCGACAAGCCCGTCTCCACGCTGGGCGAGCAGAAACGCGAGAATGCCTACCTGCAATACAAGGACCGCAACAGTTTCATCATGGCCATGATCAGCGGCCTGCCCGAGGCGCCCCAGTATTTCGGCCATAATGCGAAAATGAACCACGACGGGCCCGCCCTGGTGGAGTGGGATGTTCTGCCGCCCGCCCTCAGTCCGGCGGAAGTGGGAAAGCTGGGAGAGTCCGGCGCCTGGCTGGTGGATTTCCGGGACGGGCGCGCCTTTGCCCCGGGACATCCGGCGAAGGCCCTCAACATCGGGTTGCGCGGCCGGTTTGAAACCTGGACGGGCATCATGATCCCGTGGGGCCAGCCTCTCGTATTGATCGGAACGACGGACGAGGAGGTCCGCGAGGCGGCCAACCGTTTGCACCGGATCGGGTGCGACGCCCCGGTCGGTTATTTGAAAGGGGGGGTGGAGGCCTGGAAGCAGGCCGGGCTGCCGATGAACACGGTGACGCTGGTTCAGCCGTTGGAATTGCAGGCCGCCATGCAGCGCGGCACGGCGCCGCTGCTGGTCGATGTGCGTTTGCCGGCGGAGTGGATGGGTCTGCGCATTTCGGAGAACCTGTTGAACTATCCGATCAACACGCTGGCGCAGGATGCGAAGCGTCTGGACAAGGCCATGCCGGTCATGACGATTTGCAATTCGGCCTACCGCTCCAGCCTGGGCGCATCCGTGCTGCTACGCGAGGGGTTCGCCCAAACGCTGAACCTGGATGGCGGCAGCGAGGCCTGGATCCAGGCCGGCCTGCCCACCATTGGGGCCGCGGCCCCGGGTGCGGGGGCGGGCCCCGCGCCGGGCGTCTACCTGAACCTGCCCGAGCCGATGGGCCCCGCCGATTTGGCCCGGCGGATGATGGACCTGCCGGGGTCGCTGGACGTGGTGGACATCCGCCCCGGCTGGCAGTATGAGGAGTATCATATTCCGGGCGCGGCCACTGTGCCGGTCGAGCAGTTGCTTCATAATCCCGCTTTTCTGACGGACAAGCGTCCTCTCGTGGTCGTTTGCCGGGACGGCTCGGTGTCGGCCTCCGTTGCGGGCGTCCTGGTGGAGAAGGGGCAGCGGCCTGTCCGGTTCTTGCGCGGCGGGATGATGGGTTATTTTGACGACGTGCAAAGGCCCGGGGGCATCCGCAGCGAGGCGGTGGCTCTGCCGGCGTCCGCCCCCCCGGCGAAAGCGCCGGCGGCCACTCCCGCCCCGGCCGCCAAAAAGAAAAGTGCCGGCTGCTAACCCGCGGAGGAATCCATGAGCGCCGAAACGGAACGACAAGACGCAAAACCCGCCGCCTGCTGGTCGCCCTACCTGGCCGGCTTGGGCCTGGGGCTGACCCTGCTGGTGTCCTATATTATTTTAGGTACAGGCCTGGGCGCTTCCGGGGGCATCGCCCGATGCGCCGCCTGGCTGGAGCACGGGGTGGCGCCGGGGCATGTCGAGAAATCGGCCTATTTTGGCGGCTGGTTCGGGCCGGGGGCGCCGTCCGTGCTGGCCTATTACCTGGTGGCGATGGCGGTCGGCATTCTGCTGGGCGCCTTTATTTCGGCCTGGGGTTCGGGCCGGGTCGCCGCCGCCGTGGAGCGCGGGCCCACCATGTCGCGCCGCGGCCGGCTGGTCTTCGCCCTGGTCGGCGGCATCCTCGTCGGGTTCGCCAGCCGCCTGGCCCGGGGCTGCACCTCCGGCCAGGCCTTGAGCGGCACGGCGATGCTCTTCACGGGCAGCGTGGTGTTCCTGGTTTGCCTGTTTATCGGCGGGTACGGCGCGGCGTGGTTTTTCAGGAGGCAGTGGCGATGAATACCACGATGTTCGAGTCGGGGCTTCTGGAGACGGGCGCGGGACTGGGCGCCGCCCTGCTGGTCGGGTTGCTCTTCGGGCTATTTCTGGAGCAGGCCGGATTCGGGAGCAGCCGGCGCCTGACGGGCGTCTTTTATTTGCGCGACATGACGGTGGTGAAGGTCATGTTCGCCGCCGTGGTGACCTGCCTGGTGGGGTATCAGTATGCGGTTGCCTTCGGCTGGCTGGCCCCCTCGGGCGTCTACATCCTGGAAACATGGTGGGGCGCCCAGATCGTGGGCGGGCTTCTCTTCGGCGTCGGTTTCGTGATGGGCGGGTTCTGCCCCGGCACGGCGCTGGCGGGCATCGCCTCGTTGAAAGGCGATGCCCTGGTGTTTCTGGGCGGCACGCTGATCGGCAGCCTGTTGTTCAACGAGCTCTATTCCTTTGTGCGCCCCCTGTATGAAGGCTTTTACGCCGGGGCCGTGACGCTCGTGGATGCCACCGGCCTGACCTCGCGGGCGCTCACGATCCTGTTCGCCGTGGCGGCGGTGGTGATGTTCGCCCTGAGTTCCTGGATCGAGAAGCGGGCGGGGGAACTGCCGGTTCCGGGTCCGGCCGAGGGCCGGCGCAACAGCCGGCTGGCTTTGGTTATGCTGGTGGCCGCTCTCGGAACGTTCCTGTTGGACGGTCCCGCGCCCCTTCCCTCCGCCGGTGCGGAGGAGGCGCCCGCTTCCCGGGGCGTGGTGGTGCCGGAAGCCGGCTTGCTTGGCGAAGTGGCCGACGGGCGGGATCACCTGGATCCCGAGGCGCTGGCGGAGGGGCTGATGGCAGGCTCGAACGAGTTCCAGGTGATTGATCTGCGCAGTCCGGAGGAGTTCGCGGCCTTCCATATCCGCGAGGCCCAGAACATGCCCCTGGAACAGCTGGCCGGCAGTGTGGATCGCGTGTCGCGAAGCAAGCGCGTTGTCCTCTACTCGAACGGCACCACGCATGCGGCGCAGGCTTGGCTGATGCTGAAAGGGGCGGGATTCGACAACGTGCTTGTCCTGACCGACGGCATACTGGGATTCTGGCGCGACTGCCTGACCCCGCCCTCGCTGATGGCCGGAGCGGATGAGGCCGCAGCCCGCAAGGCCGGAGCCGCCTATGCCGCGCGCCGGGCGTTTTTTCAGGCTACGCCACCGGTTGCCGCCGCGCCGGTTGCCGCCGCTCCGATGGCCCCGGCGGTGACCCATCATTTGGCTCCGGCGGGGTTGGCGCACGGCGTGGTCGACGCGGAGTGGCTGGCGGGACAATTAGGAAAACAGGAACTGAAAATCCTGGATGTGCGGGTTAAAAGCACGGATTACACAACCGCGCACATCCCCGGGGCTCTTTATCTGAACCTGGAAAACATTCGCGCCACCGTGGACGGCGTTCCCAATACCGTGTTGCCTGCGGAGGATCTGGCCCGCACGTTCGGCCGCCTGGGCATCGGGCCTGCTGACAGCGTTGTGGTGTACTCCGATCAGCTGCGCGACTCCACGCTGGTGGCGCTGGCCTTTGAGCGGGTCGGACAGGCGTCCGTGGCCGTGCTGCACGGCGGATGGAATGCCTGGACGGCGGAAGGGCGGCCGGTGGATAACCGGTTGCCCCGGCCTGCGGCTGTTGCCTATCGGCCGAAGGAGGGAGCCGACACCTTTACAGCCTCGCTCGACGAGGTGAAGCGGGCGTCGAATTCGAAAACCACGGTCATCCTGGACGTGCGGCCCGCGGATTATTTTGCGGGGCGGAAAACCGACGAAGCCCGCGCGGGGCACATCCCCGGCGCCATCAACCGGGAGTTTTCCAAGGACCTGGTTTCCGGCACCGCCTATTGGCAGGAGGAGCCGGTGCTGCGGAAGATTTATGCGGACATGGGAATCACCGCGGACACCGCGGTCATCGTGCATTGCCGGACCGGGCACCAGGCCAGCCAGACGTGGTACTTGCTGCGGCATGTGCTGGGCGTGAAGAACGTGAAGTGGTTTGACGGATCCTGGCTGGCGTGGGCGAGCGATCCGGCCCTTCCGGTTGAGGTTTCGCCTTGAGTCCCATCAAGGTCGGCATCAGCAGCTGCCTGTTGGGCGAGCCGGTGCGGTATAACGGCGGGCATCGGCGGGACCCCTTTCTGTCCGAAGTGTTGGGCCGGTTTTTCACCTATGTGCCGGTCTGTCCGGAGGTGGAATGCGGCCTTTCCGTTCCCCGCGAGTCCATGCGGCTGAGGGGCAGCGCCGAGGCGCCCCGGCTGGTCACCCTCAAGACGGGGGTTGACTGCACGGAGCAGATGAAGGCCTGGGCGGTCCGGCGGCTTGAACAGTTGCGGAGCGAAGGGCTTTGCGCTTTTATCTTTAAATACGACTCCCCGAGCTGCGGCCAGTTCCGGGTCAAGTTGTATGGCGAAAAAGAGTGCCAGGGCCGCCATACGGCGGGCATCTGGGCGAGGGCCTTCACGGAGGCATTTGCGGGTTTGCCGGTGGAGGAGGATGGGCGGCTGCACAATCCGGCCATCCGCGAGAATTTCATCGAACGCGTGTTTGCCCTCAAGCGGTTTCGGGACGAGGCGGGGCAGGCGCCGTCGGCGGCGGCGCTGGTCCGTTTCCAGACCCGCAACAAGCTGCTGATCATGGCCCATAGCCCGGCGGCGGTTGCGGAGCTGGGCCGGCTGGTGGCGGGCGCCAAGGTGGATCCCGTTGAAACGGCGCGGATTTATGAAATCCGGCTGCTGGCGGCCCTGGCCGAAACGGCCACGGTGCCGCGGCAGGTGAATGTGCTCCAGCACATGCAGGGCTATTTCAAGGAGCACCTGACAGCCGCCGAGCGCAAGGAGATGGAGGGAATTATCCGGGACTACCAGAAGGAGCTGGTTCCCCTGATTGCGCCGATCACCCTCTTCAAGCATTTCATCAGCCGGTACGGCATCCGGTACCTGGCCCGGCAGACGTACCTGAATCCACATCCCCCGGAGCTCAAGCTCCGCAACCATGCGTGAAAAAGTATAGCCGCCGTGAGGGGCCCCTGCTGCCACCCGCATAAAAAAGCAGGGGATTTCTTATGAAATCCCCTGCTTTTCACTGTTTCAGTTTGGGCTAATCGAGTTGCTGGATGAGAATGGACGCGTTCACGGCTGTCACCGTGCCTCCGATGGGAGGCGCGGCCGCGAGCGTGACCGCCGCCGCGGAGGTATGATTCCGAAGCGTCAGAACATCGTTGGCGCCGATAAGTAAGATCGCCTGTCCGCTGTTTTGCTGAGTGCCGGCGCCTGACCCGTAAACGCTTTCCGACACCAAGATGCCATTAATGAATAGCGCAAATTGGTTGGGCTCCGTACCCGATACGGAAAACGTAATCTTATAGACACCCTCAGTGGCAAAGAGGATGCTTGAACTTCCGAGCCCGTGTGTAATGCCAGGGGTGGCAATGCCATTGTCGCTAAAGGTGACATCCGCCTCCAGCGGCACCACTTGAGCGGCTACATTATAGACGTACCCGTATTCGTATAGGCACGAACACACGCCATTTGATCCCGCCGGTCCTTGCGGCCCCGTCGCTCCCGTGGCACCCGTGGGTCCTTGCGGACCCGTAGCACCAGTAGCGCCCGCCGGTCCTTGCGGACCCATTGCGCCGTCAAGACCATTGGTCCCGTTTAAGCCGTTAGTACCTGCTGGGCCTTGGAGCCCTTGCGGACCCTGCGGTCCGATTGCACCGGGTGCGCCATTCAAACCATTAATCCCCGCTGGTCCTTGTGGACCGACCGCACCGGTTTCACCTGTCGGCCCTTGTGGTCCGGTCGCACCGGTTTCGCCTGCCGGGCCTTGCGGTCCCATGGGTCCAGGCGGGCCTATACAGGGGTTACAGTTATTAAGGGTGACAATCATCGAAGCGAGAAGGACATAGTTCTTCCGAAAGGTCAGCAAGTAAGTGCCCGACGGAAGTCCCGGCGGCCGAATCGCGATGAATGTCTGTGTTGCATAATTGTAGACTCCCGACAGGACTACGGGGCCTAGTTTTACAACCAGCGGACCAGGAGGAAAAGCCTTCAATTTGATGATCAGGTTGGTGCCGTTATCCTGAACGCTGACGATGCGGTTTGCCTGGGCTGTTGAGGCCATAGCCAGAAGCGTAAAAAGAAGAAGAATGGGCCTGGAAAAGGAACGGAACAGCCAGTTGGAACGTTTCAAATGCGGTTTTTCTTGCGGTGATTCTTGTGTTGGATTGCTTATCATCAGCTTGCCCTCCGAATGATTGTTATCGTTATTCGAAATTCCTCAGATAAACAGTGCAGACATACAGATTAGTTTCTTATTTCTCGCACCCCCTTTCCTGATTTTACTTTTCGTTTTGTATCAGATAAAATACCCCATGGGGGAACAACCTACCATCAGGGTATTCCCGATATTGGAATTGCCAAATGCGTACTCAATTACATCCCGCTCATTCTCGGCGCCGTGCCGATTTGGAGTGCGGCGAGACAGATGGAGATAGGAATCCCAGCATTCCCAGTATTCGGGGAAATAGAAGCCTTTTATAGGGTTTTCCAGTGCTCCGCAAAGCCCTTGTTTCGTCTACGATTTTGCCAGACGAACAGGTCCTATCGAGGATGATCAAGAAGGAGGGATGGCTTACATGAAAAAACACGGTTTCACGCTGGTGGAGATCATGATCGTGGTGGCCACCATCGGGTTATTAGCGGCCATCGCCGTACCCTCTTTCACGAGAATCCGGGCGGAATCGAGGAAATCCGTCTGCAAAAACGCCCAACGCAATGTCAGCGCCGCCATCGACCAATGGATCTTGACCAGCGGCGCGGCGCAAGGCAACGCTATTACGCCTGGAGATCCCGATATCCTGTCCTACATCAAGGGCGGTTCAATTCCGAAATGCCGTGACGGCAACGTGGACTTCGCCTTTCCCGCCGAGGTTGGCGATGTTGTGACCTGCCCGGCGGGCATCCTCGCGCATAACGAACCCTGAGTCCCTATGAGTCCGCCATTACGCCTTTGCTCCAAGGCGGGAGGGGACTAATGGGATTCATGTGAGGGGGATGGGTTACTCCGATAGTGGACCCGCAAGCGGGTCATGCGTTCGCGCAGGCCGCCTTGTTTGAGAAAATCGTTCTCCAGGCGGAGGAGTTGCTGGTCGATCAGGAAGTTCGCTTGGTGGATGAGGCAGATGGCGATATTGGCGACGATTTCCGGGGGGCGGGTCTCCACAAACTCGCGATAGATTTCGTAGGTTTGCGGCAGTTTACGGCCCAGTTGGCGGACGTATTGCGCCTCCTTGGAATCCTTGTCCCAAATTTTGCGGTCTCGGGCGCGCAGGTAATCTTTGTAGTCGTCCAGCAGTTCTTCCAGGCTCGCGCGGCCCACATTGGTGAGCTTGATCTCGGTTTCCTTGGAGGTCTGCGCCGCCTTGCTGCCCTCCAGAATATTCTTTTTGCCGGACCGGGCGGCCTGGATCATCTGGTCAATGGTGCGGTCGCCCCGAGACAGGAATTTGTGCGCAAAGCGAAAGGTGAGGTCGTAGACGACTTCGGACTTTTGAAAGGAGAGCAGTGTCTGGTAGTCGCCCCGAGGAGGAAGGAGCCGTTCGGGTGAGTGGGTGGCATTCTGGGTACGACGATCGGCAGGAATCCCAGTATTCCCAGTATTCTCATTGGCTGACATAAAATACCCCGTGCAAGCGCGGGGAACGTCCGGGAATGTCAGAACGATTTATAGCTCAGGCGGGCCGCGCGATGCAACTTCGTTTTTTGCCCGCCGTTTTCTCCATTTTTGCACGTTGACAGGGGGGCTTTTGCCGTGTCATTATTAAAAGTCAGTCCTAATGAACAGGACGATAGCGGCTTTGCTTTTATATGAGGCGGCGCCGCGAGGAGAACGACCCGTTGGAACAGGATCAGGAAATATTGCGGCATAGCGCCGCGCACGTGCTGGCGGCCGCCCTTTGCCGGCTCTACAAGGGCATTCAGCTCGACATCGGACCCGCCACCGACACCGGCTTTTACTACGATATCGACATGCCCCGGAAGCTGACGCCCGAGGATTTCCCCGAAATCGAGGCCGAAATGGCCCGGATCGTGGCCGCCGACCTGCCCTTTGAGCGCGTCGAAGTCACCCGCGCCCAGGCCGAAGCCATGCTCACGGCCGCCGGCCAGACCCGGTTCAAGCTCGAACGCCTGGCGGATATTCCCGAGGGCGAGGCGATCAGCGTTTACAAATGCGGCGATTTTATCGATCTCTGCCGCGGCCCCCATCTGAAGAGCACGGGCAGCGTCAAGGCCTTCAAGCTGATGTCCGTGGCGGGCTCCTATTTCCGCGGCACCGAGAAGAACCCCATGCTGCAACGGCTGACCGGCATTGCCCGCGAATCGAGCGAGGCGCTGGCCGATTTCCTGCACCAGCTCGAGGAGGCGCAGAAGCGGGACCACCGCAAGCTCGGCAAGGAGCTCGACCTGTTCAGCGTGCAGGACGACGTGGGCCCCGGCCTGATCCACTGGCACCCCAAGGGCGCGCGGATCCGCTCCGTGATCGAGGATTTCTGGCGGCAGGAGCATTTCAAGGGCGGGTACGACCTGCTTTACACCCCGCACATCGGCCAGGCGAACCTGTGGCAGACCTCCGGGCATCTGGAGTTCTACAAGGCGAACATGTACGCCCCCATGATCATCGACGAGACGGCCTATTACGTCAAACCGATGAACTGCCCGTTCCAGATCCAGATTTTCAAGAGCCGCAAGCGTTCTTACCGCGACCTGCCCCTGCGCTGGGCGGAACTGGGCACCGTTTACCGCTACGAGGACAGCGGGGCCCTGCACGGGCTGCTGCGCGTGCGCGGTTTCACGCAGGACGACGCCCACATCTTCTGCACCCCGGAGCAGGTGGAGGCGGAAATCGCCCGCACGGTCCGTTTTGCCCTGAACATGTGGAAAGCCTTTGGGTTTTCCGCCATTACCGCCTATTTGTCGACCCAGCCCGCCAAGTCGGTCGGCGAAACCGCCCGCTGGGACAAGGCCACCGAGTCGCTCGAAAAAGCGCTCAAGGCCGAAGGGCTGGCCTACAAGGTCGATGCCGGCGGCGGGGCTTTCTACGGGCCGAAAATCGATCTCAAGGTCAAGGATGCCATTGGCCGCGAGTGGCAGATGAGCACGATCCAGTTCGACTTCAACCTGCCCGAGCGCTTCGACCTGGTTTATACCGGGTCGGACGGGCAGGAGCACCGCCCCTACATGGTGCACCGGGCGCTGCTAGGCAGCCTGGAGCGGTTCTTCGGCGTGCTGATCGAGCACTATGCCGGCGCCTTCCCCCTGTGGCTGGCCCCCGAGCAGGTGCGCGTGCTGCCCCTGACCGACAAGCAGATCGAGGCCGCCGAGGCGCTGGCCGGGAAGATCCGCGAGGCCGGCTTCCGGGTGACCGTGGACGCCAGCTCCAACAAGCTGGGCGCCAAGATCCGCGAAGCGCAGGTGGACAAGATTCCGTATATGGCGGTGCTGGGCGGCCGCGAGGTCGAGCAGAACCGCGTGGCGGTGCGCAGCCGGTCGCTGGGCGACCAGGGCGCGATGGAGGTGGAGGCCTTCCTGACGAAGCTGAGGGATGAGGCAGCGGGTCGGGGCGGCGCTTGAAGAGTGGGAAATTGGAAGGGGCGCCGCCGGCGTCCCGCAGCATGAGGAGGTAGGTTATTCGTCCGCAACTGATTCGAGTCAATGAGAAGATCAGGGTCCCCCGCATCCGATGTATCGCCGCCGACGGGAACATGATCGGGATCATTCCCACGAACCAGGCCCGAACTGCCGCCCGCGAGCAGGGCCTTGATCTGGTCGAAATTTCTCCCAACGTGGATCCGCCGGTCTGCAAGATCATGGACTTCGGCAAGTTCATGTACGAGCAGAAGCGGAAGGAAAAGGACGCGAAGAAGCACCAGGCCTCCTCCGCCCTGAAGGAATGCAAGTTCCACTCGAACGTGGCCGAGCACGACTTCGAGACCAAGGTCAACCATATCAAGGGCTTCTTCGAAAAGGGGCACAAGGTCAAGGCTTCGCTCTACTTCCGCGGACGTGAAAACGCCCATCGGGAGCTGGGCATGCAGGTGATGGAGCGCGTCATCAAGGCCTGCGGCGAGACCTGCGTGGTGGATCAGCCGCCGCGGCTGATCGGCAATCAGATCGTGATGATCCTGGGCCCGAAGTCGGGCAAACGGTAGCCGCCCCGGGCGGCTGGAAGAAAAACACTGGACAACCGGCCGGCGATCCGGTAACCTACGGCCTTTATTTTTCAAGCAAGGATAAGTTTATGGGGAAGCAAAAGACGAGAAAAGCCGTAGCCAAGCGGTTCAAGGTTACAGCCAATGGCCGGGTCAAGTTCGGCCGGCCGTGCAAAAGCCATTTGAATACAGGCAAAACCCGGAAACAGAAGCGGCACTTGCGCAAAACCGGTGTGCTGAGTCATTCCTTTGAAATGAACATCCGCAAGATGTTACAAGGTTGAAAGAGGTCATCCATGCCCAGGGCAACTAATGCGCCGGCGTCACGCAAACGCCGGAAAAGAATACTGAAGCAGGCCAGCGGATTCCGCGGCAAACGGAGCAAGCTGTTCCGCCAGGCCACCGAAGCCGTTGATCGCGCCATGCGGATGGCCACCGAGCACCGCAAGATGAAGAAGCGGGACTACCGGGGTCTTTGGATCGTCCGTCTTTCCGCCGCGTGCCGCGCGGCCGGCATGACCTACAGCCGTTTCGTGCAGGGACTGACCAAGGCCAACATCGGGCTTAACCGCAAGATGCTTTCCGAGATCGCCGTCCGCGATCCCGAAAGCTTTAGCCAGATCGTCGCGCAGGCGAAAAGCGCGCTGGCCTGACCGACGGTCCGGAATCCGACGAGCAGACACGGCCAACCGCGCGGTTGGCCGTGTTTTTTGTTTTTACCGAAAGGCAATCATGAAGGCGAACGATATCCAGGAATTGAAGCGCCAGGCGCTGGAAGAGGCGGCTGCCGCCACTTCCGCCGACGCCCTTGAAGCCGTGCGCGTGAAATATCTCGGCCGCAAGGGGCTTCTGCCCGAGATCATGACGGGGCTCAAGGACATGGATCCCGCCGAGCGCCCCCTGGCGGGCCGCTACGCCAACGAGCTCAAGCAGGAGCTGGGCGCCACCCTGGCCGCCCGCAAGGACGCCCTCGACTCCGCCGCGGCCGCCGCCAACCGCCCCCCCTTCGACGGCACGCTGCCGGGCAATTGGCGCGGCCTCGGCTCGCGCCATCCCGTCTCCCAGGTCATCGGGGAAGTCATCCGCATTTTCCACGGCCTCGGCTTCACCGTGGCCGACGGGCCCGATCTCGAAACCGAATGGCACAACTTCGACGCCCTTAACACGCCCGCCGACCATCCCTCCCGCGACGTGCAGGACACCTTCTGGCTGAACGACAAGACCCTGTTGCGCACCCAGACTTCGCCCGTGCAGATCCGGATCATGGAAGGCCGCCAGCCGCCCGTGCGCATCATCGCCCCGGGCCGCTGCTACCGCCGCGACACCACGGACGCGACCCACAGCGCCAATTTCCATCAGGTCGAGGGGCTTTACGTGGATCGCCAGGTCTCGATGGCCGATCTCAAGGGGGACATCACCCACTTCGCCCGCGAAATGATGGGCCCCGGGGTCAAGGTGCGGTTCCGTCCCCATTTCTTCCCTTTCACGGAGCCGAGCGTGGAATACGATTTCTCCTGCCACATGTGCAAGGGCGCGGGCTGCCGCGTCTGCAAGCAGAGCGGCTGGATCGAGATTTCCGGCGCTGGCATGGTCAATCCCCGCGTCTTCACCAATGTCGGCTACGATCCCGAGGCCTTCATGGGCTACGCCTTCGGCATGGGCGTCGAGCGAATCGCCATGATCAAGTTTGGCATCGAGGACATCCGTCACCTCTACGAAAATGATGTCCGTTTCCTGGAGCAATTCTCATGAGAATCCCCCTGAGCTGGTTGCAGGACTATATCAAGCTGGACGACCTGACCCCCAGGGAACTGGCCGACCGCCTGACCTTCTCGGGCCTCGAGATCGAGGGCATCGAGACCGTCGGGTCCGATTACAAGGGCGTCGTGGCGGCCGAGGTTCTGTCGGTGCGGCCCCATCCGAACGCCGAAAAGTTGCGCCTCGTCACCGTGGCCCGCGGCGAGGGCGGCCCTCTGGAAGTCGTCTGCGGCGCGCCCAATGTCGCCGTGGGCATGAAGGTGGCCCTGGCCACCGTGGGCGCCAAGCTGCCCAACGGCATGGAGATCAAGCCCGCGAAGATCCGGGGCGTCGCCAGCGTCGGGATGCTCTGCGCCGAGGACGAGCTGGGCCTGTCCGACAACCATGACGGCCTGATGACGCTGCCCGCGGAGGCCGTTGCCGGCACGCCGCTGTCCGCCATTCTGGGCCCGCCGGAGACCGTGCTGGTCGCGGAGGTTACCCCCAACCGGCCCGACTGCCTGAGCCTGCTCGGCATTGCCCGCGAATTGGGCGCACTGCTCGGGCGGCCCGTGAAGCGGCCCTCCCTGGAAACGCCTGAAACGGGGGCGTCGGCCGCCGGCCGAATCGGTGTGGCAATTGAAGACGCCGAACTCTGCCCCCGGTACATCGCCCGGCTGCTGACGGACGTGAAGGTGGGCGATTCCCCCGAATGGATGAAAAAGCGGCTGCAGCTGGCCGGCCTGCGGGCCATCAGCAACGTGGTCGACATCACGAACTATGTCATGCTGGAGTGCGGCCATCCGCTGCATGCCTTTGATCTTCGCCACGTGCGCGGCGAGCGGATCGTCGTGCGCACCGCGCGCGAGGGCGAGGTCATGAAGACGCTCGACGGCATCGAGCGCAAGCTGACGACCCGCATGCTGGTCATTTGCGATGCCGAGCGGCCCCTGGCCCTGGCCGGCATCATGGGCGGCGAGGAGAGCGGGATTGCGGCCGACACGGCGGCCGTGCTGCTGGAAAGCGCCTATTTCAAGCCTGAAGGCATCCGCCGCACCTCCAAGACGCTCGGCCTGTCGAGCGAATCGGCCTACCGTTTCGAGCGCGGCGCCGATGTGGTCGGCGCCGAATGGGCCGGCCGCCGGGCGGCCGCCCTCATGGCGGCCCATGCCGGGGCCGTTATTGCGCGCGGTGAAATCGACGCCTTCCCGGCCCCGTTGCCGAAGAAGTCGGTCAGCCTGCGTTTTGCCCGGGCCCGGGCCCTGTTGGGCATGCCGCTGGAGGCCTCGGTCATGACCGGTATTTTCCGCGCCCTCGAGCTGGGCATTGCCCGCGAGGATGCGGAGACGGTGACCGTCGAGGTGCCGCCGTTCCGGGTGGATTTGACGCAGGAAGCCGATTTGATCGAGGAAGTGGTGCGGATTCACGGGCTGGACCGGATTCCGGCGGTGGCGCCGTCGGCGCGGCGGGTCCCGGATGTGAGCGACCAGCCGGTGCGGGCGCGGCTGGAAATCAGCCGGCAACTGGCCGGGCTGGGCCTCTCCGAGATCATGAACTACACCCTCACGAGCGACAAGTTGCTGAACCTGTTCGATCCTGACGGGGCGGCCTCGCGGGTGAAGCTGCCCAATCCGATCAGCTCCGACCAGGTCATCCTGCGTCCGTCCCTGATTCCCCAATTGATGGAGACCCTGGGCCGGAATCGCTCCCGCCAGAGGGCGAATGCCGCCCTGTTCGAGTCGGGCCGCGTTTTCACCCTGGGCGCCGGCGGCGCTTTCGAGGAGCGCGACCAGGTGGCCCTTGGCCTGATGGGCCGCTGCGGACCCGATGTTCCGGGGCAGAAGGGCGCTCCGCGCGAGGAGGAGTCCTTCGTCTGGCTGAAGGGGATACTGGAGAGTTTGTGCTCTTCCCTTCGCGTGCCCGCCCGTTGTGTGGGCGGCATGCGGCTGTCCAATCCCGTCTTCGAACCGCGGGAGCTTTCCTGGGCCGAGCCGGGCACGGGGGCGGCTGTTCTGGTGAATGGCGTCGCCTGCGGCACGGCCGGGCTGTTGAAAACGGCCCTTGCCCGCGAATGGCGCATTGGGGAGCCCGTGGCGCTGGCGGAGCTGGATGCCGGGGTGCTTTCGGCCCATGTGTTTGACGTGCCCCGTTATCGCCCGGTGCCGGCCTACCCCTCGGTGGACCGGGATGTGGCCCTGATTGTCGCCGAAGGGGTGCGGCATGAGGATATCCTGAATGTCATGGTCCGCCATGCGCCGGCCGAGTTGCGCCAGGTGCGGCTGTTCGACATCTATCGGGGCGAGCATGTGACGGTCGGCCGCAAGAGCATGGCCTACACGCTGACCTACCAATCCGACGGTAAAACCTTGACAGACGAAGAGGCAAACGGCTATCATAATAAGATCAAGGCGGGGATTGCAAACGACCTCCAAGCGGAGATTCGGGAGTGATTCCTGACGGGCGAAAGCCCAGGGATATGTATGATAACAGGACCTATGCAAGCTGTGGCATGTGGTTTGGAGATTGTCGCGGGATTTTTTCTGTTTTGCCTTTTTGAGAAGGCGGGCAGGACCGCGGCGCCCGTGTTGATTCGTTTGGCAGTTGAAACCTTTCCTCGCCGCAAGGCTTACAGGGGAAGCCGAGTGGCTTCGTTCCGGGCTTTGGCGGGCGAGGGTTGGCATCCCGCCCATGGGGATACTCCGCAAACCGGCCCCGGCTGTTCTTTGACAGGCAAAACTTCCTGGTACTGACATTTTCCCTGCCTTGACCGTGTATAGGCCAGATGCTCTTACCCTTTATGAATAATAGGGGGCTGCGATACGGCGAGAACCACAAGCCCGCTTGACGGGATTTGGAAATCGCCGTTAAGGTCCCCACCTGGATAAGGTGAGGTAACGAGCTCACCAGCCTTTACGACAAGGTGGGGTTTCTTTTTTCATGGACCTGTTCGACGAAGAAAACAAGACGGCAAATGCCCCGACCCGGGAGCCGCTGGCGGCCCGGATGCGTCCACACACGCTGGACGAGATCGTGGGGCAGGATGCCATATTAGGCGAGCATGGCCTGCTGCGTCGCGCCATTGTGGCCGACCGGCTGAGCAGCCTGATCTTGTATGGTCCGCCGGGAAGCGGAAAAACCTCGATCGCCGAAGTGATCGCGCGGGTCACCCGCCGCCGCTTCGAGCGCACCAGCGGCGTGCTGGCCAACGTGGCCACGCTCCGCGGGTTGCTCGAGGCCGCCCGTCACCGGCGCATGCGCGAAGCCGTATCCACCATCCTGTTCATCGACGAAATCCACCACTTCAACAAGTCCCAGCAGGATATTCTCCTGCCCTATGTCGAGGACGGCACGATCACGCTGATCGGGGCCACCACCCACAATCCCTTTTTCTTCATCAACAGCCCGCTCACCTCCCGGTCGCTGGTCTTTGAGCTTGAGCCCCTCACGGAGGCCTCCATCCAAACGCTTCTGCGCCGCGCCCTGACCGACAACCGGGGCCTGGGCGACTGGCGCGTGGAGGCGGCGGAGGAGGCCTTGGCCCATCTGGCCAAGGTGTGCGAAGGCGATGCCCGCCGCGCGCTGGGCGCGCTCGAGGTGGCGGCCCTGACGACGCCGCCCGGCACGGACGGGATCGTCCGCATCACCCGCGATGTGGCGGCGGAATCGATCCAGAAAAAGGCCGTGGTGTACGATCACGACGAGGACGGCCACTACGACACCATTTCCGCCTTCATTAAAAGCGTCCGGGGCTCGGATCCCCAGGCCGCCGTTTACTGGCTGGCCAAGATGCTGTATGCGGGCGAGGATCCGCGGTTCATCGTGCGCCGGCTGATCGTGCTGGCGGCCGAGGACATCGGCAACGCCGATCCGCGCGGGCTTTCGCTGGCCGTCTCGGCCCTGCATGCCGTGGAGTTCCTCGGGATGCCCGAGGCGCGCATCGTCCTGTCCCAGGCCACGGCCTACCTGGCCACCGCGCCCAAGAGCAACGCCGCCATTCTGGCGGTGGACAAGGCGCTCGGGGATGTGAAGGCCGGCCGGGTGCTGCCTGTTCCGAAGCACCTGCGCGACACCCATTACGCCTCCTCCGAGAAGCTGGGGCACAAGGGGTATCAATACGCCCACAGCTTTGAAGGGCACTTCGTGGACCAGGAGTACATCCCGTCCGATGCCGTCTACTACGAGCCCACCGACCAGGGCTACGAGGCCGTCATCCGCCAGCGCATGGAGGCCTGGAAGGCGCGCCGTGTGCCGCAGGCCGCCGCGGGAGGCGATTCATGAAAGCCGCCCTTCGGATGGATATGAAACGCCGCCGCGCCGGACTGGACTTGGTGGCGGCGGCCGCCGCGTCGCTCCTCATCCAGGAGCGCCTCTGCGCCCTGGCTGTTTTCCGCGAAGCCCGCTGGGTGGCGTGCTACCGCGCCCTTCCCGGCGAGGTGGATACCGCCCGCCTCTTCCAGGCCTGTTTTGCCGCCGGCAAGGCGATGGCCGTGCCGGTGATGCGTCCCCATTTGAGGGCCTATGCCTGGGGCCGCCTGGGGCCCGATACGGCGATGCGGCCGGGGCCGCTGGGCATTCCCGAGCCCTCTGATCCGGAATGGGTCGAGCCCGATGCCCTGGACCTGATCGTTGTGCCCGGAGTGGCGTTCGATCGGAACGGGGGGCGCCTTGGGCATGGGAAGGGCTATTACGACCGCCTGCTGGCGGAGGCGGGCCGGGCGTTTAAGGCCGGACTGGCCTTCGAATGGCAACTGGCCGAGTGCATCCCCCGGGAATCGCATGATGTGGCGATGGATATGGTGATCACCGAAAAACAGATTTTTGAAAATGATGGAATTATGCAAACGAAAAATGGGGAAAGGGTGAATACATGGAAACGATCAGTTTGATCGTCGGGGTGTTCGCGGGGATCGTGGTTGGCGGCGCGGGCGGATACGCCCTTAGCGTGGCTTTGGCCAACATG
>JAWOJA010000062.1:0-6819 GCA_046484345.1 Kiritimatiellia bacterium | reverse complement strand
GCCTCCCATTTCTCGCCCTTGACCTCCTCCACCGCGCGCCGGATATCCTCGAACCCCGGCCGCGTCAACCGGACCGGGTTCAGGTGAATATACCGGCTCGCTTCCAGCGCCCGGCCCCTTCGCCGTCAACCGGCACCGCGTGATACCGCCCCTGAACCACCGGCCCGCTTTCCTTCCACCGCCGGTTATGCCACATGCCGTAACTGACGTTCAACCACCGCATCGCCCGCCTCACCCGTTCATCCAACAGGCGGCTAGGCGCGGCGCGGCAGCGGATTCTGGCGATGGCATTCCTCCAGGATCTCGATCTGGCGCCGGACCTGGTCCGTTCCGATCAGCAGGGGCTCGCCCTTCCGCAGCACGTCGTAAAGATTTCCATAAATCCGGAACGGCCCCGTGGGCAGCGACCGCAGGGTATAACCCACGGTACCGTCGGCCAGTTCGGGATCCAGGTTCCAGGTTTCCTCGACCCAGGGCAGCGTTTCGTGCGGGTACTTCCGGCCCACCGACCAGTTCCACATCGCCTGCGCGGGCGCCTTGGCGGGATCGAAATACCGCCACTTCAACTGCGTCTCGTTGCCCGACAGGCCGCCGAACGTGCCTCCGATGTTATACCGCTCGCCCTGGGGATAGGCCATGTAGGCGCCGATGAAAATGTCGATCTGCGGGGCCTGGCGCCCGGGATCGTAAAGCGTCACCGTGCAATGATCCTCCGCATCCGCACCAAAGGGATTGTTGCTGTCCATGCGGCAGAAGACGTGGGGCTTGCACTTGTCCCCAAAAAGAACAAGCGCCTGGTCGAGCGCGTGGGGTCCCGTGTTCAACAACGAGCCGCCCATGTTTTTCTGCCAGGTCTGCCAATCCCACCGCCGGGAGAACGCGCTCCAGCATGACCGGATGTAGACCAGTTTGCCCAGCACGCCGGAGGCGACGACTTCCTGGATCTTCTCAAAGAAGGGCTGATGGCGGTTGTTCTGAAAAGGGGCCAGCACGCGCTTGTGCCGCGCCGCGGCTTCCACCATCCGGTCGAACTCCGCGACCGATGCCGACATGGGCTTCTCGCACAGCACATGCTTGCCCGCCGCCAGGGCGGCCAGGGTCGCGGGCAGGTGAAGAGGCGTGGGCAGGGCGTTAACGAACAGGTCGAACTGGCCGTCCGCCAGGAGTTCCGTCCAATCCGCATAAGCGCGCGCGCCAAATTCGCGCTTCGCCTCTTCCCGCCGCTCTTCCAGCTGGTCGGCCACCGCCACGATCCGGTACTGGTCGGGCATTTTCCTCAGGCAGTTCGCGTGGATGTTGTACCCGCTTCTGCCCTGCCCCGCAATGGCCACCCGAATCGTCTCGCTCTGTGTCTGTGTCATGGATTTTCCTTCTGTCCTGAAAGGGCTGGATACTAGCAAACGCGCGGCGGGGAATCACGATAAAACAACGGATGACGCTCGACTTGCCGGGGCGCTTTATGCACAATAAACCGCAACATCAAAAACCCGTCAGGAACCGTCATGCGAATCGGCGTCATGTTGCGCGCGCTCGAGGAAAAACAGGGAATCGGCATCTACAGCCTCAACCTGATGGACGAACTGCTGCCCCTCGACCCGCAAACCGAATACGTGCTCTTCTACAAAAACCCGGCCTTCGTCGGACGCTACGCCGCCTTCCCGAACGTCACCGAAAAACTCGTCGCCGCGCCCGGCAAATTCGCCTGGGACCAGCTCCACATGCCACTCGAAGCCCGCAAGGCCGGGGTGGACGTTCTTTTCCACACCAAGTTCACCGTTCCCTTCCTCTGCGGCCGCAAGACGGTCATGACTGTCCACGGCGCCAGCTGGTTCGTCCATCCCGAGCTCTACACCCGCGCCGACATCGCCTACATCCGCGCCGTGATGCCGCTCTACTGCCGCAAGGCCGACCTCATCATCGCCAACTCCGAGCTGACCCGGCAGGACTTCATCCGCCTGCTCAAGGTGCCGCCGGAGAAAATCCGCACCATCCGCCTCGGCACCAACCGCCATTTCAAGGTCGTGGCGGACGCCGCCGCCCGGGAGACCGTGCGCGCCAAATACAAGCTGCCCGAGCGCTTCATCCTGTCGGTCATCAAGTACGACCCGCGCAAGAACTTCAAGAACCTCATCGCCGGGTTCCGCCTCCTGCGCCAGCGCCTGCCCTGCAAGCTGGTCGTGGCCGGCATCGGCTGCGAGAAATACATCCCCGAATACAACCTAGCCGCGGACGGCACGCTGGCCGACATGCGTTTCCTCGGCTGGGTGGACCAGGCCGAGCTGCCGCTTCTTTACAACCTGGCCGACTGCATGCTCTTCCCCTCCGTCTACGAGGAGTTCGGCATTCCCACCTGCGAGGCCATGGCCTGCGGCTGCCCCGTGGTTGTTTCCAAAACAGGCGCTCTTCCCGAAATCGCCGGCGACGCCGGGGAGCTCGTGGACCCCTTCGATCCCGGCTCCATCGCCTCCGGCCTGGAACGCGTGCTGGGCGACGACTTCCGGCGCGCGGAGATGCGGCGCAAGGGGCTGGAGCGGGCGGGCCTCTTCACGTGGCGGCGGTGCGCCGGGGAAACGCGCGGGGCGCTGCATGAGCTACGATAGGGGTCAGACCCTGCGGACCGTCACGATCGGCGCCTTCTGGCGCCTGCTGCGCTACCCGATCCTTTTTTTGAGCCTCATCGTCATTCCCCGTTTAATGGGGAAAGCCCTCTACGGCCAGTTCGCCTACTTTACCACCGTCCTGACGATCTGTGAAGCCTTCACGGGCCTGGGCAACCTGCAGATCTTCGGCCGGTTCATCCCGGAAATGGGAAACGACAAGGCGCGCGAGGCGCGCCTGCTGCACGGGATCATGTACTGGAGCAACCTGCTGGTCGCCGGCTTCGCCCTGCTCGTATCGCTCTTCTTTCTGCTCGTC
Source organism: Kiritimatiellia bacterium (assembly GCA_046484345.1). Classification (GTDB taxonomy): domain Bacteria; phylum Verrucomicrobiota; class Kiritimatiellia; order CAIKKV01; family CAIKKV01; genus CAIKKV01. The sequence goes on along the minus strand of JAWOJA010000062.1, from coordinate 3,903 downwards.
CGGCCCGCGGGCTTCCCGCTGCGCTGGCTGCCCATCCTCATCTGCATCATGGTGGCGGGCAAGATCCAGGGCACCACCTTCGCCTTCCTCTACGGCCGCAACGAAATCGGCCGCTTCTCGGCCCGGGAGCTGATCCGCAGCGCCCTCACCTTGGCGCTGATCGTGGGGCTCTACGCCCTGACCGGCAGCCTCGACGCCGCCCTCTGGGCCCTGGCGATCACTCAGGTGGGGCTCATGCTCCTGTCGTTCCGCTGGGGCCGGGAGGCGCTGTTCCGTCCATGGGGACGACTTCCCCTGAAGGAGTTCATGCCCTACTTCCTGTTCGGGGCCACGTTCTACATTCCCACGGTGCTGCTGTTTTTCCTGCAGCGCTCGGCCCCCCTTTTCATCCGGGGCCTCACGGACCGCTACGAGGATGTGGCGCCCTTCGACCTGGCCAACCAGTTCCTCATGACCACGGGCATGTTCCTCGGGCTGATCTTCACCACGCTCGTGCCCGCGCTCTCCAAGCTGCACGCCGCCGACCGCAAGGCGGAGGTGCTGGCCTGGAACCGCACGGCCCTCGCCTGGTGCGGCGCCGCCGCGTTCCTGGTCTACGGCGCGCTGGTGTACCTGGGCCGGCCGCTCGTCCGGCTCCTGCTGGGCGCCGAATTCTCCGACACCTACGGCGTGGCCGTTGTGACCGGCCTGGCCTTCAGCCCCATGCTGGTTTCACAGATGGGCATGAACTTCGCCGTGGTCCGCAAGAAGCCCTCCGCCTACGGCGCCTCCACGGTCTTCGGGGTCGCGGCCATGGTGGGCTTCTCGTTCCTGCTGATTCCGCGCTTGCAGGCCGTGGGCGCGGCCTGGGCCACGGTCGCCGGCCACACCGCCGTGGCCCTCGTCTACGCGGCCATCTTCCGCGGGCCGTTCCTGACCATGCTGCGCGATTTCGTGCTGGTCACGGGCCTGGGCCTGCTGCTCACCGTTCCCGCCTCGCTCTTGAATTGGGAACTTCCGGCCATGGCCGCCCTCGGCGCGGGCGCCCTTGCCCTCTACCTGGGCCTGCTGGCCCTCCTGAATATCCTCAAGCCCGCCGACGTGCGGGCCGCCATCCGCGCCGTGCGCAACCCCTAGCGCCTCTCAAGGACGGCCGTCTTCCGGCATCAGCGGCGGCTCGCGCCGGCCGCCCCCCTCCAAGTCCAGCTTCAATGAAAGAAATCGGGACAAAACCGGCAGCGAGACGATGCCCGCCAGCCGCTCGTCCTGCGCCACCATCAGGAGGGTGGCGCCCGCCTTGTTCATCGCAGTGAGCGCCGCCGCGGCGTCCGCCGTAACGGAGATGGTGTTCTCGGCGGAACACGGAACGCAAATCTCCCCCACGCGCCGCGCCCCCCACGCCTCGCGGGGCACGCTCTTCACCCCCCACGTGCTGACGCTGCCGGCCAGGCGCCCCTCGTCCACCACCGGGAACATCTTGTAGTGGTACCGGTAAATGTAATCGTTGACCAGCGCTTCCACCGTCAGCCCCGGCGGCACCGTCACCGGATGCTCCTCCATGACCCGCGAAACCGGCTCGCCCGTGAGCGTCTCCTTAATCAGGACCTGCTGATAGGAACTGGCCGAAATGCCGCGCAGGAACATCCCAATCAGACACCACCAGATCCCCGCCACCACGTTGCGCCCCAGGATGCTGAACACGCCCAGCAAAACTAGAAGCAGGCCGAACCCCGACCCGATGTCGGAAGAGATCCGCGTGGCCCGGCGCAGGTTTTTCTGCCACGCCCAGAGCATGGCCCGCAACACCCGCCCGCCGTCGAGCGGGAAGGCGGGGATCAGGTTGAAGACGCCCAGCATCAGGTTCATCCAGGCCAGGTAGCCCAGGATGGCCAGGACGGGAACAGGAACAGCGGCCCATTGCAGCCCCGCCTGGAGCCCGTAGAAAAGAAAGGAGAGCGCCAAGCTCGCCGCCGGCCCCGCCAGGGCCATCAGAAACTCGGCCTGCGGCGTGCGGGGGTCCTCCTCCATCTGCGCGATCCCGCCGAACATGAAGAGCGAAATACCCTTGATCGAAATTCCAAACAGCCGGGCCACCAGTGAATGGCACAGCTCATGGATGATGATGGAGACGAACAGCCCCCCCGCGCCGAGCGCCCCCAGCAGCCAGTAGACGCCCGGACCGAGGTCCGGGTAATGGGCGGGGAAATAGCCGCGGGCGAGGCTGAGGATGATCAGCAACGCCAGCAGCAGCCAGCTCGCGTTAATCCGTACCTCGAATCCCAATAGCGTCACCAGCCGCAGGCCTTTGCCGAACATGGCGAAACTCCTTTCCCGCAATTTATGCGGAGCCGCCGGGCCGCGTAATCGGGCATTCCCTGAAGGACTGAGTCAAAAAGACTAGAGCACCGGACTTTGCCGCGCGCCGTCAGGGTCCTATTCTTTTCATAAAGGAGCGAACCCCATGAAAATGAGACCTGTCGAATTGGACCGCCCGTCGGATGCCCGGATCGAATGGCATGGCGAAGAATCCGGCACCCTCACCTCGGACATGATCGAGGAGCGCGCCCGCGAGATCGCCCGCATCGAGGGGCGCACCGCCAAGCAGGTTTCGGAAAATGACCGCGACCGCGCCCGGCTGGAGCTCCGCGACGATGCCCTTATCCTTTCGTCCGACGACGCCCACTCGGACCTGGTGGCGACCCGCAATCCCGCCGACCCCACGGTCGAAATCGGGCACCAGGTGCAACCCCTTCTCACGGACGATGAGCAGACGCTCTCGGAAAAGGAAGTCCTGGAGGGCATCCGGGAAGCCGAGCACGAACGCATGCTGTCCTCCCGGGAAGAGGAAGAAGAAGAGGACAAGCGGGAGGAGTGAGGTCGGTCATCCCCGCCAGACCTTAACCAGCATCTGGACGCCCGTTACAAAAAGCAGGGCGTAAACAATGACCGTGAATACCGTTCCGCTCATGCGGCGGTTCAGCCAGGCGCCGGCGGCGACGCCCAGCGCGCAGACGGGAATCAGCCACAGCTCCCACTTCAACGTTTCGAAGGTGATGTAGCTTTTCTGGCTCAGGAAGCCGGCCAGGAAAAAGAGCGGGATTTTGGCGCTGTTGAAGGTCAGGTAATACCGCGCCGTGGTGCCCACGAAAACGCGGCGGTCCAGCCGCTGGGAAAGAAAGTAGATGCTCACCATCTGCCCGGCCGCATGGGCCAGCATGGTCGAGATGCCGCAGGCGATCCCGATCACGCCGCTGGCCGCGACGCCGGGCGGATGCGAAACCCCGGCTGTGGGCCGCCAGGCGCGCCAGGCTTTCAGCAGGCAGAACGCGATGGCCACGCAGCCCACGATGAGCTTGAGCCAGCGGTCGCCGTTGACATCGGGGCGGCCGAAGAAGACAAGCAGGGCCGTGCCAATCAACAGGCCGATCGTGGTGCCCCCGGCAATGTTCCGGAAACTGCGCCGATCCCAGTCGCCGGAAAAGTGGCGCAGCGTGAATATGTCGCAGACGATGAGAAGGGGCAGCATCATGGCCAGCGCCACATTGGCGGGCAGCACGAGCATCAGCAGCGGCGTGGCCAGCACGCCCAGGCCGCCGCCGAAGCCGCCCTTGCTGAAACCGGTCAGCAGGACGGCCGTCACCACGGCGGCCAGGTAAAGCGCCGGCGAAACCGTAATCACATCCGGAATAATCCATGCGGTCCAATCCACCGGCCCCTCCCTTTTTCCGGCCCATCTTAGTCCTAATCGTAATCGTAATCAAGAATGGGGCTACAGTGAGCGCCTCGTCTCTGCCCGCGCCCAACACCCCACCCGCTCCCGCCTGCCCCCTGTGCGAAAAACCCATGCGCCGCCGTACCGCCCATAACGGCCCCAACGCCGGCAACCCTTTCTGGGGTTGCTCCGCCTATCCCGCATGCAAGGGA
>JAWOJA010000098.1:0-46656 GCA_046484345.1 Kiritimatiellia bacterium | reverse complement strand
ATTAATCGGATCCAGTATAAACCAGAACGCCCCTCCCAGCGAAGTGGCCATCATCGACTTCTGGTTCGACAGTCAGAAAATCTGGCTGACGGTGACCGGCACCAACAACTGGTTGCCCAGCCCCTGGTTCACCACCAACCTCATGGTCCCGGCTTCCTGGATCAACGTTTCCGCCTACTTGCCCAACCCGCCGGTCCTTGACACCGACGACTGGACCTACACGCTGAGCTTCCCCATCCCCACAAATAACCCCGCCTACTACTACAAGGTCATTACAACCAACGCGTCCCCGAATTGACGCCCCTATTCCGCGGCCCGCGGCTCGTCGCCCGCGGGTCCGCCATTACGGAGTCCCCATGATCGATGTGTCCATCGTAATCCCTGTGTTTAACGAAGTCGAAAATATCGACCTCCTGGTTGGCAAGCTGTCCGATGCGCTTCCGCGCCTGAACCGCACGTGGGAAGTCGTCCTGGTGGACGACGGCAGCAACGACGGCACCTGGGAACGGCTGAAGATTCTTGCCGGTCAAACCAAGGGATTCCGCGCCGTCCGGTTTCGTCGAAATTTCGGACAGACCGCCGCCATGAGCGCCGGGTTCGACCTGGCCCGCGGCCGTATCATCGTCACGCTGGATGCGGATCTGCAGAATGATCCTGACGATATCCCTCTTTTAATCGATACCCTTGAAAAAAACGACTTCGACGTGGTCAGCGGCTGGCGGAAAAACCGCCAGGATACGTTCATCAACAGGCGGCTGCCTTCCATGCTGGCCAACTTCGTCATCAGCCGGTTTACCGGCGTCCGGTTGCATGACTACGGTTGCACCCTCAAGGCCTACCGCCGGGAAGTCGTTCAAAACCTGTCGCTGTACGGCGAAATGCACCGGTTCATCCCCGCTTTGGCCAGTTGGGTGGGCGGCACCATCGGCGAGGTTCCGGTGCGACACCACCCGAGGCGGTTCGGAAAATCCAAGTACGGCATCTCGCGGACCATCCGGGTCGTTCTGGATCTCATCACCGTCAACTTTCTCCTTCGGTACAGCACGCGCCCCATCCAGATTTTCGGCCGTATCGGGCTTTACGCCATCTTGGCCGGCCTCGGCCTCATGGCGGTCATGGTCCTGCCCCACTTTTTGTACCCGATTTGGCACATCGAAATCCTCGGCGAGCTCGTCAAACTGGCCAAGCGCCCCTTCTGGGTCACAACGCCGTTCATGCTCATCTTTTTCGGGATCCAGTTCATCAGCATGGGACTGCTGGCCGAGCTTCAGACCCGGACCTATCACGAATCCCAGAAAAAACCCATCTACACAATCCGCGAGATCGCGGAATCCTGATTTTCACAACCCGTCCATAAAAAGGAGTCCGTTCATGCATATGCGTCCGAGCAAAGTCCTGTCGAAGTTGCGCGAGGGTAAAGTTGTCAGTTCGTTCAAATTCAACCTCTCGTGCCCCCGGGCCGTCGAAATCGTGGCCATGCTCGGCTACGACTGCGTCTGGCTTTGCCGGGAGCACACCGCCAGCGACCTCCAACTGATCGAACGGCAGATCAACGCCGCAAAAATGCATGACGTGGACACCCTCGTTCGCGTTCCCCGTGGCAGTTACAGCGATTTGGTTCAACCCCTGGAACTCGATGCGTCCGGAATCATGGTGCCCCACTGCATGAGCGCGGCCGATGCCCGCCAGATCGCGCGAACCTCCCGCTTTCATCCTCTCGGCCGGCGCCCGGTCGACGGCGGCAATGCCGACGGCTCCTACTGTTTGGTCGATTTCCAGCAGTACCTGAAAGAAGCCAACGAACAGCGGTTCGTCATCATTCAGATCGAAGACCCCGAACCCCTTGCGGAATTGGACGCCATCGCCGCCGTTCCCGGAATCGATATGATTTTTTTCGGGCCGGGCGACTTTTCGCATGCGATCGGCGCTCCCGGAAAATGGGACGATCCGCGCCTCATCGACGCGCGGCGCAAGGTCGCGGCCGCCGCCATCAAACACGGCAAGTTCGCCGGAACCGTGGGCATGCCCAATACCGAAATGCTGGACATGGGTTATCGCTTTTTCAACTTCGCCGCCGATGTGTTCGCGATTGCCGAGCACGCGAAGGAAAAACTCGGCGCCTTCGATCAGATCATCCGGGACAACCGGGTCAAAAAGCTCTCGCCCAAGACCACTAAAAAGAGCGGCAAGCACCTGTACGCATGAAGAACGCGTTCGCCGTCACCTTCGAACCCTCGGGACGAACCGTTCAGGCGGTCACGGGAACGCCCATCGCCCACGCCGCCGCACGGGCGGGATTCGCCCTGAACACCCCCTGCGGCGGCGGCGGAACATGCGGCAAATGCGTGGTCAGGATCCATTCAGGAAATTGCCTTCCAACGGCTGTCGAACTGAAAAAACTGGGTGAAACCCGCATCCGTGCCGGATTCCGTTTGGCCTGCGAGGCGCGGATCACCGAACCGCTCGTGGTTGAAATTCCCGATTCCTCGCTTCTCCAGGTCAGCCAGAAAATACTGATTCAGGATGCCGGGGAAGCCCTCCTCGTGCGGCCCTGTGTCCGAAAAACAGCCCTCACGCTCACGCCCCCGTCCCGCGGCGACGCCGCCTCCGATATGGACCGCCTGCAGGCGGCCATCGGTCCTTTGTCCCCCACTCTGACCGCCCTGCAACATCTGCCGTTGGCTCTGCGCCGGAACGCCTTTTCGGTTACAGCCGTGCGGGCCGGCGACCGGTTGCTGGATGTCGAAGCCGGAGACACTTCCGGAAGCGCTTATGGCATCGCCTTCGATGTCGGAAGCACCACGCTGGTTGGAACGCTAATCGACCTCGCCACCGGCCGTGAAATGGCCGTATCCGCCCGTATCAATCCACAAACCTCGTTCGGCGACGATGTCTTGACACGCATCCTGAAATGCCGGGAAGAAGCGGAGGGGGTTTCCATCCTTCGACATGCTGTGGTGACGGCCGTTAATGCCATCATCGACGACGTGTGCGAGCAGGCCGGAATCGAGAACAACTCCATCTACGAAGCGTGTTTCGCCGGAAATAGCGCCATGCAGCAGATTTTCTGCGGCTTCAACCCCTCCGCGCTGGGCGAAATCCCCTTTGTCCCGGCCTTCTCCTCCCCTTTGCGGTGGCGCGCCGCCGATCTGGATCTGGCCCTCCACACGGAAGCCGGTGTATATATCTTTCCTCAAATCGGCGGATTCGTCGGCGGCGACACCGTTTCTGGAATATTGGCCACCCGTCTCGATCGGCTTGGCCTACCCGCGTTGTTTGTGGACATCGGGACCAATGGCGAAATCGCTTTGGCCAACGATGGTAAACTGACCGCCACTTCAGTTGCCGCCGGACCGGCCTTCGAAGGCGCCCGCATCATCAACGGCATGCGGGCCACCACCGGGGCCATCGAAGGAGTCATCCTGCGGGATGCCGTTCGTATCAAGGTCATCGGCGGCGGAAAGGCGGCCGGCGTTTGCGGAACAGGACTGATCGACGCCGCGGCGGAACTGCTCCGAACGGGGTTGCTCGATTTTACCGGGCGACTGGTCGCCCCCTCTGAAGCACCCGCCGATTTGCCGGACGCCCTGCGGGCCCGGATCGTCAGCCGGGGCGCCGAGAATCATTTCATGCTGGCCACCCCAGGGGAGTCCGCTACCGGCGAACCCATCCTTCTGTACCAAAAGGATATTCGCGAACTCCAACTCGCCAACGGCGCCATCCGCGCCGGGATACGCATTCTGCTCAAACAGGCGGGCCTTTCGGAATCCGACCTGCAAACGGTTTTGCTGGCGGGCGCTTTCGGCAATTACATCCGGAAGGAAAACGCCCTTCGCATTGGCATGTTGCCGGGCCTGCCGCCTGAGCGCATCCTGTTTGTCGGCAATGCCGCCTCCCTTGGAGCCAAACGCGCCCTTCTCGCCCGAGAGGAGCAGGATTACGCCCAAGTCATCAGCGGCAAAACCCGGCACGTGGATTTGTCGCTGGATCCCGACTTTATGGCGGAATTCAGCCAGGCCATGCTGTTCCCGGAGTCATAAGAGGCAATAAAAAAGGCGCGAAAGGGAAGCCTTTCGCGCCCACATGCGCAAAGCCTAATGCCGTCGGTGGCGGCGATTTCCCCGCGGTGATTTTGCAATGTTCACTTCAAGGGGGTTGCCTTTGTAATCCTTGCCAGCCAAGGCCGCGATCGCCGCCTCCGCATCGGACGGAACAGCCATTTCAACAAAACCAAAGCTCTTGCTTTCGCCGTGTTTCGTGATCAAACGGATGTTGATGACCTTTCCGAACCGGCCAAACTCGCTCTCCAATTCCTCCCGGGTGACATCCGTGGACAAATTACCCACATAGATTTCCACCGGGCCATCCTTACGCGGAGGCGGAGGGCGCCCCTGGAAAGTCGGTTTCCTGAATGCCGGCGGCCGAAAAACAGGCCGCGCCTGAGAAGGCTTCCAACGCCGTCCGAGAAGCAAGCCGATGAAGAAAAACAGGGCACCACTGATACTGCACCAATACACAATATTCCACTCTACGACGCTCATTCCGAATCATCTCCCTTTTTGCGTTCCGCGGTTATCACCGCATTTCCAGGAACCCTTCGAGCTTGCGCAGGCGGGTAGGATGGCGCAATTTGCGAAGGGCCTTGGCTTCGATTTGACGGATTCGTTCCCGGGTAACCGAAAACTGCTTTCCGACCTCCTCCAGCGTGCGCGGATAACCGTCTGCCAGGCCGAATCGAAGGTTCAAGACCTGCCTCTCACGCTCGGTCAGCGTGTCGAGCACATCTTTGAGCCTCTCCTTCAGCAAACTGTACGCCGTCATCTCCGACGGATTTTCCGCGCTCTTGTCCTCAATGAAATCGCCGAAATGAGCGTCATCGCCGTCGCCAACGGGACTTTGCAGCGAAATCGGCTGCTGGGCCATCTTGTAAACGGCCCGAACCCGTTCAACCGGCAGAGACATGTCCTCGGCCACTTCCTCCGGTGTGGGTTCCCGCCCAAGCTCCTGCACCAACTTTTTCTGAACCCGCATCAGTTTGTTGATGGTCTCAATCATGTGAACCGGAATGCGGATCGTCCGGGCCTGATCGGCAATAGCCCGGGTGGCCGCCTGGCGGATCCACCACGTCGCATAGGTGCTGAACTTATACCCGCGGCGGTATTCGAACTTCTCAACCGCTTTCATCAGACCCGTGTTGCCTTCCTGAATGAGATCGAGGAAGGACAGCCCCCGGTTCATGTATTTCTTCACGATGCTGATGACGAGGCGCAGGTTGGCTTCCACCATTTCCGTGCGGGCCGTCATGCCCTTCTTCATCGCATCCTTCAGCTCGCGGCTTTTTGCCACAAACGCTTCCACATTCATGCAAACATCGTCTTCCAGCCGACGAACCAGCTCCTGGGCGGCGGCCAGTTTTTCGTCCCGGTGCTTTCCGGTCTTTTTCGTCTTGAGCCGGCCGATTTCGTCCAGCACATCCACGCATTCGCGGTAATATCGGCGCTCGTCATCGTTGCGCGATTTTTCGCCGTCAATCCGGCCCGCCATGTTCTCAATTTCTTTTTGCTTCAGCGAAAGGCGATCAAACTGGGCGGCCAGCTTTTTTTGAAGCCGCCCCGATTCCTTCTCGCGCCGTACCCGCTCTTTTTCGCTGGGCCGCGTAGAACGGCGGGCATCTTTGAACTCCTTGACGAGCAGCTTGTGAAGCTTCTGGATTTCCCGTTCGACCCGTTCCAGGTTTTTGAAATAGGACTCCCGGTTGTCCACGAACTTGTCCTGGATCACGCGGTCGAAACGTTCCTTGCCGTTCTTCAACCGTTCCACAAGCCTCAGGTATTCCACCGCGGCAAAACCAAATTCGTTGAAGTAGGTCTTTGTGCGGACTTCGGCTTCCTCGATCCGCTTGCAAATCTCCACTTCCTGTTCCCGGCTCAGAAGCGGAACCTGCCCCATCTGGTGGAGATACATCCGGATGGGATCATCAAAAATATCAAGCTTTTCACCCTTGGCGGCCTGCGCGGCTTTCTCGCCCTCCTTGCGGGTCTTTTCCACATCGGCCGCTTCGATCACGTCAATTTCCATCGCGCGAAGCAGTTCGAGATAACCTTCCAGATCATCAGGATTAATGACCGTTTCAGGAATGATCTCGTTGATGTCTTCAAAAGTTAAATAACCCTGCTCTTCAGCCAGACGGATCAATTCCTTGATCTTGATCTGCCGCTCCTCGCGCCCGGCGCCGGTAACGGGGGAAAGCTTGGTGGCGGGAGCGGGCAGGACACCCTTTTTTTTCCCTTTTTCGACAGCCACCACCGCCGGAGGTTGTTCCTTCTTGGCGGCAATGGTTTTCCCGGAGTTGCGGGCCGGCGGCGTTGGGATGGACTTCGGTGATTTCTTTTCGGTCGGAATCCGGGCTTTGCTCTTCTCGTTCTTCGCCAAAGAAGCCGTTTTATTGGCTTTACTTGAAATTCGGTCGGATTTGCGCGACTTGTCCATCATCACCTCAAAAAATAATGTCACTGTAGGACAATAAAATCCTATTATAGCGGCTTTGTAAAGAGCTTAATCTACACGAGTATGACCCCGGGTTGCAAGTGGTTTATTTGACCGCTTCGGGTTTGACAGCCGCTGGATCGGAGGGAGAGGCCAAATCGTGACATAATTCCGACAACTCCGGCATACCTGCGTCATTGGCCCATTTTTCTGCTTGGCCGGCCAGCACCCGGGCTGTTTCACCCTGCCCAAGAGCTGTCCGTATCCGTGCAGCCCGGTATAACCGATGGGCGGCGCCTGCCATATCACCGCTTTTAAACCAGGCCTGGCCGGCACGTTCCAAGCTGAAAGCATGCTCTGTAAAGCGGTTCGCCGCCTGCCAGCGCCCGCTTTCCCTGTCAAAAGTCCGGGCCGCCCCGGCCCAATCTCCATCCAACCGCAACAGTCGGCCTTGAATGCCCTCAACAAGGGCATTGAAAATGGGGGTCTTGTCGCTCCCTCCCCACGCCTTTACCGCCGCCGCCAATTCCTTCCGGGCAAGTTCGGCATCGTTGCGACGCAACGCGATCTCCGCCAACAAAAGCCGGATGTCGGCCAACAACCGGATCGGAGTCTCATCTCCAAGCCGCTCCAGCGCAACACGGGCCATCCCTTCGCTCTCCGCCAGCTTGTCCTGCTCCAAAACAAGCCGCGCCGCCGCCGTATCCGCCCGCGCCGCCAGTGCGACATCCCCCGCCACAAGAGCCTCCTGCCTGGCTTGTTTCAAAAGAGACTCCGCTTCCGCTGTCCGCCCCTGCCCCAAACGACAGACGGCCAGTTGATAGCGATAACGGGCAACAGCCGTTCCATGGTCCAACAGGGAAGCCCGCTTGAGAGCCTCCTCGAACCTTTCCGCTGCCAATTCAAAATCACCGACGCGCAACCCGTTTTCACCCGATTCCTGGGCCAACCGCATCGGCTCATCGACAACGCCCCTGCCCTTTCCCCCGCCCACACAACCACTGAACACACCCGCCATGGCCATCATTCCAATCGCCAGCATAACTCTTTTCATGGCGCCGCCTCCCCTGACGGAAGGGCCATGGGATCCGTCAATCCCTCCCCCGCGGGGACCGCCGATCCGCCCGATTGGCTGAACGGCCAACGATGCTGGAGATTTTCAAGGGTTTGTCGGGTCTCCCTCAACATGCTCTCCGTTTCCCGTAAAACGGGTTTCAATTCCGTATCCTCGATTTTTCGGGTAGCCGCGTCAATCAACCGCCGCGATTCTCGCAGCGTGGCTTCGGATTCGGCCAGCAAGGGACGAATGTCGATCTGATCCACCTTCTGCGTCGTCGAGTCGACCGCCAATTTCAGTTTTTCCGTCAACTCCCCCGCATGAACCGCCACGCCTTTAATTTCCTCCATCATGGCCGGCACCTGCGCCGTGGTCTTTTCAATATCCCCCGAAATCGTATGCAGCTTCGCCGTCAACGCCTCGTCGCTCAACAGAGAGCCCACAACGCCTTTGCCTTCATGCACGGTTGAAAGGATCCCATTCACATTGACCAGGATGCCCTCGACCTCCTCGAGCATCGGAATCAGCGTGCGCCGGACATCCTCCAGGATTTCCGACATTTTTTCGATAACCTGGACATCCTCGATGGACGGAATCATGGCGTCATTCGGCAGTTGGGGGAAACGCCGGTCCCCCATCGTAATTTCGACAAAGGAGTCGCCGGCCACCTTGAATTTCTTCTTCACCACCGCCACGGAATTGGTCCGCACCAGATCCCGGAACCGGCCCCGCAGAATATAGCGGGTTTCCAGATCGCCGGCTTCATTCGGCACAATATCCCCCACGCGTCCCGCGATGGCTCCCTGAATACGGACTTCCGCGCCCTGCTGGAGATCCAACGCCCCCTGCGGAGGGAACACCGTTCGCAATTCGTAATCTTTTTCGAACCACCCTTGTGCCCGTCCAGCCAGAAACAAGACCGTCAGGAAAAGCATCACACACCCCAGCACCAGGGCGCCAACCAATTCATCCACAAAACGCAATCGTGAAGGTCCGCTCATCTTCCCGTCTCCCCTCGCCGCCACCAAGTGCGATTTCGAATTTCGTAAGAAGCGCCACCCAAACGCAAAACCCGTTCTTGCATTTCCCGGTCGTGCGTGATCCACAAAAGGGCGGTGCCGCGCCTCTGGGCTTCCCGTGCCGTTTCCAACAAGGCATCCAACGATGCGCTCACCATGTCCATTTCCGGGTGCTCCAGAATCACCAAGTCCGGCCCGCCCAGAAAGGCCCGAACCCATTCAAGCCGCCTCAGTTCACGCCGCCCGACCAAAGCCGGCCGGCCCGGCGGAATTTCGTCCAGTCCGAATCGACGGGCCAGCCGCAACGCTTCGGCTTCCACGTTCGGGACCGCCCGTTCCGGATATATACGACAGGCCAAAAGAATGTTTTCAAGGATTTCCAGATTGAAAATCCAGCCATGAAAGTCGAAAAGCCTGCCAATGCGCCCCCTGCAACGGGCTTGCTCCAACGGGGGCATGGACGACCACTCGCGGCCGCGGAAAAGAATTTTGCCCTTGTCGCAGGGAAGAAGCCCTTGAGCGGCGTCCGCAAGGGGGAAATAATCGCTCAACTCCAGGGCCGGGTCGGACGAAAAGCTCGCGTCCACAACCGCGGATTCGCCCGCGTTCAGCATTAACGTCACATCCAGCAGGATGCTTGCGGGCTTGCCGACCGGCCGCAATTCCGCATGCTCGAATTGAAGGATCGGTTCAGCCATATGTCACCGCCGATATCAGCGCGGAGATGATGACCAGGGCGAAAGTGGACCGGACAACCGCACGGGTCGTGGCCTGGGGAATCTCCGTCAAATTCCCCTGGATACCCAGTCCTTCCGAACAGGCAATGGCGGCGGTGGCCAATCCGGGAAGCAGGGTCTTCGCAAGAAAGCTGGGCGCGTCGGCCTTCGCAAACGCCATCATCACGCCGTGCATGAAAATATCGGGCGCGGGAGTCAGCCCCAGCATGGCGCCGCTTAAATAGCCGGCCGAAAACGCCACGAGGACAAAAACAACCGACAGACAGAAAACGGAAACCGCCACGGCAAGAACACGCGGCATGACCAAATACACCGTGGGATCCAGGCCTTGGGCATCCAGCACTTTGACGTCCCCATTAACGGTCATACTCGCCAATTCCGAGGCGATGGCCGCGCCGCTTCGCCCGATGACCACAAAATTAATCAGCAGCGGCGCCACCTCACGCATCAGCACGATAACCAACACGGTTCCGGTCAGGGACGCCTGGCCGGCCATGCCGGAGAGCTTTTGGACCTGCACCACCACCAGCGCACCGGCCAGAACGGCAATGATGGCGATGAACGGAATGCCCTGAATGGCGGTGAAATAGATTTGCCTGGAAAGCACGCGCAAAAGCGACCGGTTCCAGACCGATCGCCGACAGGCGAGCAACAGGACGCCGCAGATGAGGCCGGTCACATACGGAAATATCCGCATGTGTTCCTTCAGCCCTGCGCGGGCATTCCCGCCGATACGCCCTAAAAACGACATGATGCTTCCTTACAACGTTTCGTCATTCATTTCCAAAGGGATTTTTGCGAGCGCTTCCAGCGCCGCCGCCGTCTCGGCAGCCCGTTTGCTGGAGCCCGAGCCCCTTCCCAATTCCTGTTCGCCGGCCCGGACTTGCACCAGGTATTCCCGGGCATGACGGGGTCCTTCTTCCGACAAAATAACATAAAAGGGGGATATCTTCCATCGTTGCTGGCAAATTTGTTGCAACCGGCCCTTGGGGTTCGCCCCCGCCTCGGCCTCGTCTCCCAACTCCAGGTGCGGAACGAAGAGATGATGAAAAATCGCTTCCGGCGCCTTCAATCCGCCGTCCAGGTAGGCGGCCCCCAAAATGGCTTCCAAGGTGTCGGCCAGGTTGGACGAGCGCTGCCGCCCGCCCGTTTGCTCCTCGCCTTTGCCCAATTTGAGGCGTGATCCCAGGTCGATTTTGCGGGCCAGCTCGGCCAGGGCGGCCCCGCTCGTCAGGCGACTTCGCATGGCCGTTAACAGGCCCTCGTCCTTGTCGGGAAATTGGGCGAAAAGGGTGGCGGCCGCCACGAGCCCCAGAACGGCATCTCCCAGAAACTCCAGTCGCTGATTGTCGTCCCCGGCATCGCCGCCTTTTTCAAATCGAAAAGATCGGTGAAGGAACGCCTGGGCCAGACGATCCTTGGAACGGAACGTGTAACCCAGCGCCTTTTCCAGGTCGCGATAAGGGTTGGTTTTGAACAGGCCGATCATCAAACCGCCCTTTCTCAAGCCCGGGGATGGAACCGCGCGTGGACGGACTTGAGCCGGTTGGCGTCCACGTGCGTGTAAATCTGAGTGGTGGCAATGTCCGAATGCCCCAGCATCTCCTGAATCACCCGAATGGGCGCTCCGTTGGCCAGCAGATGGGTCGCAAAAGAATGGCGCAGGGTGTGCGGATGCAGCGGCTTTTCAAGCCCCGCCTGGCGGGCGGCATCCCGGACCAACTTCCACAAACCCTGGCGTGTAAACCTCCGCCCCCGCCTGTTCAGGAACAACTCCCTGACTTCGGGGACAACCGGGAATTGGGCCCGTCCCCGAGCCAGGTAACGTTCCAGATGCTCCTTCGCCTGGCCGCCAAAAGGCACCACCCGCATCTTGCTCCCCTTGCCCATGCAGCGCACAAAACCCTCCTCCAGCCGCAACTGCTCCAGCGTCAGCCCCGCCAGCTCCGAAACCCGCATACCGGTCGCATACAGCAGCTCCAGAAACGCCTTGTCCCTCAGGCTGAAACAATCCTCCCCCCGGGGTGCCGCCAGCAGCCGGTCCACCTCCCGCATCGACAACGTATCGGGCAGCACCTTCCACAGCCGGGGCGTCTCCATGACGTCCGTGACATTGCGAGCCAGCAATCCCTCGCGGACAAGAAATCGGAACAAGACCTTGATCGCCACCAGTCGCCGGGACAAGGTGGCGGTCGATGCGCCCCGATCCTTTTCGCGGTGAAGGAAGTCCAACACATCCCGGCGGGTAATCGCGTTCACCCCGGAGCGGCGCGCGGTCACGTACACACCGAACAGATGCAAATCGGATCGATACGCCTTAAGCGTGTTGCCGCTCAACCCCTCTTCCAGGGCCAGGGTCTCCACGGATTGCTCAAACAACGCCTGCATCCCGGGGCCTCTTTACATCCCTACGGACTGACGGCGCGCGGCCCGGCCGGCTCGGCGCGTTTGGGCGGAATATCGTTCGCTCCGAAACCCGCCCCGGCAATCGCGTATTCCAGGTTTTTCCGGGCCAATTTCATGCTGTCGTACCGGACCGTCACCGACAGGCCTTGAAAGGCGATGGAATTGTCGAAAACCCCATCCAATTGGGCGAGGGTGTTCGACACAGACCGCACATCGGCCTCTCCGGTAATACCGGAAAGGAGAATGGTATGGGTCCGCATATCCTGCTGGCGGCACCCCGCCCCTGCGGCGATCGAGGCCGCAGCCACGAGAGGAAAAAGAAATCGTTGCATGCCAAAAAGAATAGGCAAAACAGGCCCCTTTGTCCAGTCTCCAGAAAAGCCCCCAAAAAACCGGCCAATCCCTTATGCATCGCGGATGGGCTCGCGCCCGAAATACATCAAATGAATAGCCCTTTTTTATTGTTTCGAACCCCTGTTTTTGGTAAAAAGAGCGTAACCATCAAGGGGGGATTTTCAAGCTTATGGCAGACGCGCATTCGGCAGCTTCTTACGACGCCAGTAACATCGTGGTTTTAGAAGGAATGGAGGCCGTCCGAAAGCGTCCGGCCATGTACATCGGCGACACCGCCGTCCGCGGTCTTCACCATTGCGTTTACGAGGTGGTGGACAATAGCGTTGATGAAGCCCTGGCCGGCCACTGCACCCAGGTCCTGGTCACGATCAACGGCGACGGCTCCTGCTCGGTAACCGACAACGGTCGCGGCATCCCGGTTGACATTCATCCCACGGAGGGCAAACCCGCCCTCGAAGTTGTTCTCACCACGCTGCACGCCGGCGGCAAATTCGACAAATCCAGCTACAAGGTCTCCGGCGGCCTGCACGGCGTCGGCGTCTCGTGCGTCAACGCTTTAAGCGAATGGCTGGAGGTGGAGGTGCGGCGCGACGGCAAGGTCCACCGCCAGCGGTACGAGCGCGGCCACGCCTCCACCCCCCTGGAAGTCATCGGCTCCACCAAGCATACCGGCACGAAAGTAACGTTCCTGCCCGACGCCGAAATCTTTTCCACCACCAAATTCGAATGGGACATCCTGGCGGTCCGCCTGCGCGAGCTGGCTTTCCTGAACCGCGGCATCGAGATCCAATTCGCCCAGGAAGAACCCGCGCGCAACGAAACCTTCAAGTACGAGGGCGGCATTCAGGAATTTGTGGAACAGCTGAACAAGAGCAAAGTGTCTCTTCACAAACCGATATTCATGTCGGATACCAAGGACGAGATCGTCGCCGAAATCGCCATCCAATACACCGACGCCTTCAGCGAAACCGTCCTCTGCTTCGCCAACAACATCAATACCATCGAAGGCGGCACCCACCTCAGCGGATTCCGCTCCGCCCTCACCCGCACGATCAACGCCTATGCCCGGTCGGCCAAACTGTTGAAGGAAGACAAGGAGTCCATGTCCGGCGACGATGTCCGCGAAGGGCTCACCGCCGTCATCAGCATCAAGATCCCCCAACCCCAGTTCGAGGGGCAGACCAAAACCAAGCTGGGAAACAGCGAAGTGGAGGGCATTGTCGCCTCCATCGTGAACGAATCCCTGTCCCGATTCTTTGAGGAAACACCGGCCGTTGCCCGCAAGATCGTTGAAAAGGGGGTCCTGGCCGCCCGCGCGCGCGACGCGGCCCGAAAAGCGCGCGACCTGACCCGACGCAAAGGCGCGTTGGACAGCGCCGCCCTGCCCGGCAAACTGGCCGATTGCTCGGAACGCGATCCGGCCCTCTGCGAGATTTACCTGGTGGAAGGTGACAGCGCCGGCGGCTCCGCCAAGCAGGGGCGCAACCGCGAATTCCAGGCCATCCTGCCGTTACGCGGCAAAGTTCTCAATGTGGAAAAAGCCCGTCTGGACAAGATTCTCAATAACAACGAAATTCGCACGCTGGTCACCGCCATCGGCGCCGGCATCGGGAAAGACGAGTTTGACGTCAGCAAGGCCCGCTACCACAAGATCATCATCATGACCGACGCCGATGTCGATGGCTCGCATATCCGGACGCTGCTGCTCACCTTCTTCTACCGCCAGATGCCCCACCTGATCGATCGCGGCTATATCTACTTGGCCCAGCCCCCGCTCTACAAGATCACCCGCAAGAAAAAAGAGGAATACATCCAAACCGACGATATTCTCGTGCGGCGCCTCCTGGAGCTGGGGGTCGAGGATGCCACTCTCGTTTCGGCTCAGGACGAATCCCGATCCTTCAAGGCCAACCAGGTGCTGGACGCCCTGCAGGCCCTGACCGAAATGGAATCAATCGGCCGCACGCTCGACCGCAAAGGCATCCCCTTCAAGGATTACCTCACCCGACGCCATCCGGAAACAGGCTTCTTCCCCAAATATCTCGTGACCCAAAGCGACTTGATCAAGGGCGAAACGCTACGGTACGCCTACTCCGACGAGGAACTGAAAAAAATCCGCGAGGAAATGGAACAACAGGTTGGGCACGAGATCGAAATCGTCGGCGAGGAGGCCAAGGACGAAAACGGCCTCCGCTGGATCGAAATTTACCAATCGGGCCCGCTGGCCCGCCTGGCCGCCTTGCTGGAACGCAAGGGCTTCCCCGTCCAGAGCTTCCTTCCCTCGGAAACTCCGTTCTATTACATCGTCGACTCGGGCGGCGACCGCGTTCCCATTTTCTCCCTTCTCGAACTCCTTGACCGGATTCGGGAAAACGGGCGGAAGGGACTGGCCATCCAGCGCTATAAAGGTCTCGGCGAAATGAACCCCGATGAGCTTTACGAAACAACGATGAATCCGGACAAGCGCAAACTGCTGAAAGTGGTGCTCGAGGACGCGGCCGACGCCGACCGCATCTTCACCATCCTCATGGGCGATGAGGTTGAGCCGCGGCGCGACTTCATCCAGACGCACGCCCAGGACGTTCGGAACTTGGACATCTAACCCCTTTTTCGGAGATTCGCATGGAAACCCCTGACGCCCCCGCCACGCCCGCCGCCCCGACGCCCCCGCCGACCAGCGCTTCCTCCTCCACGATCAGCATCACGGAGGAAATGCAGCATTCCTATATCGATTACTCGATGAGCGTCATCGTGGGGCGCGCCCTGCCCGACGCGCGCGACGGCATGAAGCCGGGCGCCCGGCGCATTCTTTTTTCGATGCATCAAATGGGACTGCACCCCGGCCGGCCCTACAAGAAATGCGCCTACGTCGTCGGCGACGTGCTCGGGAAATATCATCCCCATGGCGACTCCGCCGTCTACGAAACCCTTGTCCGCATGGCCCAGCCCTTCGCCATGCGCTACCCCCTCGTGGACGGACAGGGCAACTTCGGCAGCATCGACGGTGACAGCGCGGCCGCCTACCGGTATACCGAATCAAGGCTTCGGTTGCCCGCCGAGGAACTGCTGGCGGACATCGAAAAAAACACCGTCAACATGGTCAAGAACTACAACGGCGAACTCGACGAACCCTCCGTCCTGCCGGCCCGTCTTCCCAACCTCCTCCTCAATGGCAGCACCGGCATCGCCGTCGGCATGGCGACCAACATCCCGCCCCACAACCTTGGCGAATTGATCGATGCCCTCGTCGTTCTGATCGACAAACCGGCCGCTTCGGTGGATGAGTTGGCCCGCATCGTGAAGGGCCCCGATTTCCCCACAGGAGGCACCATCTGCGGTTTGCGGCCCATCGCCGAGATGTATAAAACCGGCCGCGGTCAGATGCGCGTCCGCGGAAAAGCCGACGTCGAGGAGATAAAACCCGGCCGCGAAGCCATTATCATCACCGAAATTCCCTACGCCGTCAACAAGGCCAACCTGGTCTCGCAGATCGCCGACCTCGTCAACAACAAGATGCTCGAAGGCATCTCCGACATCCGGGACGAATCGTCCTCCAGAGACGGCATCCGCGTGGTGATCGAACTGAAGCGCGGCGCCGTGGCCAAGGTTGTCCTCAACAACCTGTTCAAACACACGCAATTGCAGGTGACTTTTGGAGCCATCCTCCTGGCCCTTGATCACGGCCAGCCAAAGGTCATGAACCTGAAGGAATTGCTTCAGTGCTTCGTCGCCCATCGCTTCGAAGTCATCACCCGCCGCACCCAGTTCGAACTCGCCAAGGCCGAGGCCCGCGCCCACATTCTGGAAGGCCTCAAGATCGCCATCGACAACCTCGACGAGGTCGTCCGTCTTATCCGGGCTTCCAAAAACCGCGACGAAGCCAAAGGCCGCCTCATCGAGCGGTTCGCTTTCTCGGAGGCCCAGGTCAATGCCATCCTCGATATGCGCCTCTACCACCTGACCTCCCTCGAACGCGACAAGCTCGAGGAGGAATACCTGGGCCTCATCAAATTCATTTCCTACCTGCGCGACCTGCTGGACAATCCCCGCAAAATCTACGGCGTGATCCGCGACGACCTGCTGGACCTCAAAAAAATCTACGCCGACGGACGCCTGACGGACATCATTCCCGATGAAGGCGAGGTGAACATGGAGGACCTGATCGTGAACCGCCCCTGCGTGATCACGATCAGCCACCGCGGTTATATCAAGCGGGTCCCCGTTAACACCTACAAGGACCAGCACCGCGGGGGCAAAGGCGTCACCGGCGTCACCACGCGCGAGGAGGATTTTGTCGAACACCTCTTCGTGGCCTCCACCCATGACACCATGCTGTTCTTCACCAACCAGGGCCGCGTTTACGCGGAACGGGTTTACGAGATACCCGACGCATCCCGCCAATCCCAGGGCAAGGCCATCGTGAACATGCTCGAACTGCGCGAGAATGAAGGCGTTGCCGCCATGCTCCGGATTCGCGAATTTTCGGATAACGACAATGTCTTTTTCGCCACCGAGCGGGGCGTCGTCAAGAAAACCGCGCTTTCCGAATTCAAAAACATCCGCAAAGGCGGCCTCATTGCCATTAATCTCGAGGAGGCCGACAAGCTGATCCAGGTCCGCCTGACCGGCGGCAAGGACGAGATCATGCTGTCCACCCGGTCGGGAACCGCCATCCGGTTCCCCGAGGAGGACGTCCGCGCCATCGGCCGCGACACGACGGGCGTGAAAGGCATCAACCTCGAGGCGGATGACGCCGTCGAAAGCATGGACCTGGTGGCCGAGGCCGCCACCTACCTGACCGTGACAAAAAACGGGTACGGGAAACGCACCGAATTCTCCGAGTACCGAAGCCAATCGCGGGGCGGCAAGGGCATCATCGGCATCCAGACCTCCGACCGCAACGGCCCGGTCGTCGCCTCCCTGACCGTGCGCGAGGGGGATTCCATCATGCTGGTTACCGCAAACGGCATGCTGATCCGCTCCCCCGTGCGCGATGTCCGGATCATCGGACGCAACACCCAGGGCGTTCGCCTCATCAATCTGGACGAGGGCGACTCGCTCGTGTCAGTCACCACGGTCGAAGAAGGGGATGATTCCCGAATCGACCAGGAAGCCGCCGAGGCGACGACGGCCGCCACGGCAATTGAACCCATGGAAACAACCGAACCCGGCCCGGCCGGGGCATAGCAACAAAAAGAACCCGGGGATTAAACCGCGGATTTGTCCCCCCCGGGTTCGGCGCCCGGCTCGGCGCCCGCGGCGGGGACGGGCTTGGGAATGTCCCCGTTTTTCACTGCGGCGGGGTCCGTGCTCTGCACAATCTCGCGCAACATGGTGCGGTACCCTTTTTTGCCTTCGCCCATCTCCTCGGTGAGTTCCTTCAGAATCGTCTTCGTTCCCTTGGTGGATTTGAGATCCACCATGAGTCGCACATCCCCGACACGGATCACATCGCCCGGTTTGACGACCGCCACCTGGACGCGAATCTCGTTGACGGACGTTCCATTCGTTGAACCGTAATCCTTGAGAATATAATCCGTGTCCCACGCACGGATCCCGCAATGAAACCGGGATATTTTCTCCCCCTGAACCACAACCGTGGCGTCCGGAGAGCGGCCGATTGTAACGGTGTCCGGGCCCAGTTCGATTTCAACCTGGCGCCCCTCGGTATTGATGTATCGCAACAGCATCGCGTTTCCTCCTCAGGCATTCTTGAAGTCGGTCAGCGTCTGGCGATACGCCTCGGGATTGCCGATGTCGTACCGCCTTCCCCGCACCACGTATCCGACGAATCCATCCTCCTGCCGTACATGATCGAGGCGGGACGTCAGCTGAAACTCCCCCCGTGTGCCGTCCCCGAGCCTGGACCGTAGAATGAGCTTGTTGGGGTGCGCCTTGACCTCGGCATACGCCCCCTGGTTCGTGCCGGTGATGATTGTATGGCCGCACTCCAGTTCGCCATTGATGCGGCGATAACCGGCCGCCCAGTCGCTGTGCTCGCCAAACAAACAAATTCGCCCCGGCGCAAACAGTTTCATTAGCCCGCCTTATTCCCTGCTTGATAATGACGTATCCTATAACACCAGGCGACCGTTCGCAATCAGGGAATCCAGTTCATCCAGGGAAGCAACGGAAACAGTCGCATCCGCCTCGCCGCCTCCCCCCGCCCGCACCCGGATGGTCCGGCATCCGGCCGCCCGCCCCGCCTCCACGTCCGTCGCCGAATCGCCCACCATCCACGAGGCGGCCAAATCCAGGGCATGCCGACGCGCCGCTTCCAACAAAAGACCCGGCTTGGGTTTCCGGCACTCGCAACTGCCCCGGTCATGCGGGCAGTAAAGGACATCCGCCACCTCGAGACCATGGGCGGCCATTAGCAGAACGCGAAGCCGCTCGTGCATGCGCTCCAGCGCATCAACGGTAATGCGGCCCAATGCCACGCACCGCTGATTGGTGACAATCACCGAGACAAAGCCCAGCCGTGTCACGCGCCCGAGGACATCGGGAAAACCGGCCTGCAGATGAAAATCCTCCCACCGCTCCACATAACGGCCCGGTCCCGGCGAAACATTCACAATGCCATCGCGGTCGAAAAAAACACAGCGTTTCATGGAAGCTCCTGCCGCTTAATCATCCAGGGACGGATCGCAAACGCCTGGTGCCGCAACAATCCGCCGCTTCTGACCACCACACGCAATTCATGCAAGCCTGGCTCCAGGCCTTCCGCCGCCAGGGAAAAGGTGCCGGGCAATGCGCCCTCGCCCCGTTGCCGGCCATCGACAAAAACCGTGAACCGGCTCCACAGCGTGGCGTCGGCGCTCTTCACGCGAATCCGCAACAACAAAGAATGGCCCGGAAGCGAATCCTCCACCCCATCCACGATGACTTCCGCCTTCGGCTTCCAGGGCGCCGCCAACGGATCGCCCATGGGAAGATATTGCAGAGGCTGGCGCAGGCTTTGATAATAACTCTCCAGGGCCGTGCAACCCGACGCATAATGCGCGAACAGCCGCGCATGGGGAAACTTGGTCCAATAGGCATACGGCTCCGACACCGTGCCGCCCGCCGCCCCCGCCCCCGCCGCCAGCCAGACCGTGCACTTGGTTTGGCCCGCGCTGTCGAATGCCGCCCCGAAACTCGTCATGTGATCAGCCAAGGCGCCGGCTTCGAACCGCAGCCCCGCGGGGTCCAGCACGGCTGCTCCCATCATAATGCCCACCACCGGAACCACCCCGCGGGGCATCGCGTTGGTCAAAATGGCCCGCCGGCCCAGTTCGCCCAACTCCTGCACCGTCCCCGCAAACTGCCATTCGCGCGCCGTGGAACGGACGTCCGAATTGGTCACGAAATAAAAGGCCCCTTCCGGTTTTGTGGAATCCGAATCCATCCCCCGGATCAGCATCGCTCCGGTTTCTTCAACCGTCAGCCCCGATCCGCCCACATGCGCCAAGGCCCAGGCCGCCAGCGGACGCTCGTCCCCCAGCCATTGGGACAAAACGTCGAGAGACCGCGAACCGTAACCGTACTCGCCCGGATATTGAGGGCCTGCAAAATAGGGAGACCGCCATGATCCTTGCGCGACCGAATTGGTGTCCGACAGCACCCCGCGCAGAAAAGTCAAACCCGTCAGCGAAAGCGGCGGTCGGCTGTTGATGCGCCAGGGAAACCCGGGCGCATACACCCAGGCTAAAATGTGGGGGGCCACCCCGCGACGGCGGGATTGCTCCAGCGCCGGCTTATAAATGCTCGTGTGAAAAGACTCCGCGGACATGGCCGCATTCGTGGCCACGCCAAGCCGCACCACATTGGCTTCGGGAACACGGCGGAGGCGGACATATGTCTCGCCGATCCGGACAGAATCGGAGGAATTCGTGTTGATCAGAATAAGTATTTCATGCGGCCCCAGGCACCAGGCGGCCGGCGGCAAAAACATCAACAAAAAAAGGAACAAACGAAACCCTGTCTTCATCCGTCCATTCTAGGGCATCCCCCCTTGAAGCTCAAGCCGTAAGGGTAAGAAGAACAGCTTGCGCTTCGCCGGGCATTCTTTTATCCTTTTCGGCGATCATCAGGAGATCCATCATGATTCATGTTCTCGCCTCCATCCAGGTCAAACCGGGCTGCAAATCGAAATTCCTCGACATTTTCAAGTCCAACGTGCCCGCCGTGAAAGCCGAAAACGGTTGCGTCGAGTATCGTCCCACGGTGGACGTCGAAACCGGACTTCCCCCCCAGCGCCTGGATCCCGACGAAGTGGTGATCATCGAAAAATGGGAGTCCCTCGAGGACTTGCGCACCCACCTGGCCGCGCCCCACATGGCCGCCTACCGGGGAAAAGTCAAAGACCTCGTGGCGGGCGTTTCGCTGAAAGTGCTGCAGGACGCCTGAAAAACGGCCTTGCTTAACGCCTTTATTTCAGGGATAGTTACAGCTTTGCTTCACATTCAAAGGAGTGACTGATGCGCCTGTCCAACACCCTGATCCCGACCCTCCGGGACGCCCCGCAGGACGCCGAGATCGAAAGTCACAAACTCATGATGCGGGCCGGACTGATCCGCAAACTCGGCGCCGGCCTTTACACCTTTCTGCCCATGGGCCTGCGCGCCCTCCGCAACGTCGAACGCATCATCCGAGAGGAAATGGACCGCGCCGGGGCCATCGAGGTGCTTATGCCCTGCCTGCAGCCCCGCGAAATATGGGAAACCACGGGCCGATACGAAACGCTCAAGAAAAGCATGTTCCGCTTCCGAGACCGCCAGGACCGCGAAATGGTCCTTGGCCCCACCCATGAGGAAGTCATCACCGAACTCGCCTCCCATGAACTGAACTCCTACCGCCACCTGCCGCGCACCTTCTACCAAATCCAAACCAAATTCCGGGACGAAATCCGCCCCCGCTTCGGGCTGATGCGGGCGCGCGAGTTCATCATGAAGGACGCCTACAGCTTCGACCTCGACTGGGAATGCCTCGACCGCAGCTACCAGGCCATGTACGCCGCCTACCAGCGGATTTTCGAACGCTGCGGCTTGCGGGTTAAAATCGTGGAGGCCGACACCGGCGCCATGGGCGGCAACGCCTCCCATGAATTCATGGTGCTTGCCGATTCCGGCGAGGACGGCATCGTCGAGTGCGAAGCCTGCGCCTACGCCGCCAACGTGGAACGCGGCGAACGGGCCCGCCCGCCCGTCTCCGACGAACCGGCCGGATCCGCCATTGTCGATGTGCCAACCCCCGGCGTGCGCACGATCGAGGAGGTTTCCAAGTTTCTCAAACTTCCCGCCCGGCGGCTCATCAAAACCCTGATCTACCTCGCCGACGGCAAGCCCGTCGCCGCCATCCTGCACGGCGACCGCGAGCTGAACGAAATCAAGCTGCGCAAGGCGCTGGGCTGCACCGAACTGGTCATGGCCGACCCCGCCCAAATCGAGGCCGCCACTGGCGCGCCGACGGGATTCTCCGGACCGGTAGGCCTCACCATTCCCGTTATCGCCGACGGCGGGCTCCAGGGCCGGGCTTCCCTCGCCGCCGGGGCCAACAAGGCCGACACCCACCTCGTGCATGTCAGCATGGAGCGCGACGTGAAGGTCGCCGCCTTCCACGATCTGGTCAACGCCAAGACCGGCGATGCCTGCCCGCGTTGCGCAGGCGGCAAACTCCGCGAAATGCGGGGCATCGAAGTCGGCCATGTATTTAAATTAGGAACAAAATACAGCGAGGCCTTCAACGCCTCCTACCTGGACGCGAACAAGGAAAAAAAGACCATGATCATGGGCTGCTACGGCATCGGGGTGACCCGGACCGTGCAGGCCATCATTGAGCAGAGCCATGACGAAAACGGCATCCTCTGGCCCCTCGGCGTGGCGCCCTTCCGCGCCGCCATCCTGCCGCTGTCCCCCAACGAGACCTGCTTCGCCGCCGCCGTGAAACTGGAGGGCGAACTCTTCCAGGCCGGCATCGAGACGCTGGTGGACGACCGCGACGAGCGACCCGGCGTCAAATTCAAAGATGCCGACCTGCTCGGCGTTCCGGTCCGCATCGTGGTGAGCGACCGCTCGCTGGCGGAAGGCAAAGTCGAAATCAAAATGCGCAACGAGAAAACCGCGCAACTGATCCCTCTCGCCGAGGCGGTGCCCCGTGTCAAGGCCCTTGTTTCATAAGGCGTCCAGCGCCGAGGAGCATTCCATGACGAAACGTGAACTGGTCATCCAAATAGCCGAACAAACTGGCCTCACCCAGCAGCAGGTGCATGGCGTCATCCAGAAAACATTGGACGCCATCACGGACAGCCTGGTGCGGGGAACCACCATCGAATTTCGCGATTTCGGCGTCTTCGAAGTCAAAACCCGCAAGGCCCGGCTTGGACGGAATCCCAACAAACCCGAAAACACCGTTTCCATCCCCCCCCGCCGCATCGTCAAATTCAAGCCGGGCAAGGCGATGAAAGACAAGGTGATGAAAATCCCATGACTGAACCTTCCGAAAATATCTTGTCCGCGCCGCGGGGCATGCGCGATTTCTACCCCGAGGAAATGGCGGTTCGCAACGCCATCTTTGCCGCCTGGGCAGGCGCCGCCCGGCAGTCGGGTTTCGTCCAGTATGACTCCTGCGTGGTGGAAAACCTCGCCCTTCTCAAACGCAAAGGCGGCGAGGAAATCGCGGAGCAGCTCTACACGTTCCAGGACAAAAGCGGGCGCGACCTCGCCCTCCGCGCCGAAATGACCCCGACTCTCGCGCGCATGGTGGCGGCCAGGCAAAACCAACTCCCCCTGCCCCTTAAGTGGTTCGCCATCGCCCAGTGCTTCCGCTACGAGCGTATGTCGCGCGGCCGCAAACGCGAACATTACCAGTGGAACCTCGACATCATCGGCGAGGAGTCCGTTTCCGCCGAGGCCGAAGTCGTGGCCACGGCCGTCCGGGCCATGGCCCGGCTGGGGCTCGGCCCCGCCGATGCCCAGGTCCGGGTCAACAGCCGCGCCCTGCTCGGCGATCTTCTCGCCCGCTCCGGAATCGAGCCCGCCCATCATGCGGCCGTTTTCCTGGCGCTCGACAAGCGTGGCAAGATCGATGACAACGCCATCGCCGATATTCTCCGCCTGGAGGGGCTGAACCCCGCCGCTATCGATGCCGCCTTCCGGATCCTCGCCCTGGAGTCGTTCGAGCAGGTCCAGGCCGCGCTCGGCGAACCCACCCCCGCCTCCATCGAACTTGCCCAGTTCTTCGCGCTCGCCGCCGATCACGGCATCCGGGATAGCGTGCTGTTCGACATCTCCATCATCCGGGGACTCGGCTACTACACCGGGATCGTCTTCGAATGCTTCGACACCGCGCGTCAGTTCCGGGCCATCTTCGGGGGCGGCCGCTACAACAATCTGCTGGGCATTCTCGGCGGAAAACCCATGGGCGCCGTGGGCATCGGATTCGGCGACGTGGTGGTGGCGGAGGTGCTGGCCGAAAAAGGCCGACTTCCCTCCGGTCACGAGGAGGGCCTCCTCCACATCGGCTACATGGACGAGAGCCAGCGCGGCACCGCCATCCGCCTGGCCGCCGCCCTGCGCGCTCAGGGCCGTTGCGTCAACCTGGGCCTCTCCCGCGAAAAACCCAAGGCTTTCTTCGCCCGCGCCGGAAAATCCGGGGTCGGCGAGGCCGCCTATATCGGCCCCGATGATGTGGCCCGGGGAAACGTGCGCGTCAAAAATATGGCCGACCGCTCCGAACGCGAAATGCCCCTCCTGCCATGATTCTTCGCATCATTCCATCGGGGCCCTTCGAGGCCAATTGCCTTTTCGTTACGGACGAAAAGGGCTCCACGCTTGTAACCGATCCCGGGGCGGACGCGGAACAACTCGAAAACGAACTCGTCCGCAACCGTCTCGACGTGGCCGCCTACCTGATCACCCACGGACATGCGGACCACATCGGCGCTCTTCACGACCTCTGGCAGAAACGGCCGGCGCCCATCCTCATTCATCCCGCCGATGCCGAATGGGCCTTCTCCAAGGCCAACGAATTGCTTCCCTACTACCCGGCGCCCCGCCGGCCCGGCGGCCCCTTTCCGAAGGTCGAAGACGGCTCCGTGTTCTCTTTTGGCGACCTCTCCTTCCGCATCATCGCCACGCCGGGGCATTCGCCAGGTTGCGTCTGCTATTATTTCGAGAAGGACGGCCTGCTGATCACCGGTGACACCCTGTTCCAGGGATCCGCCGGACGGACCGATCTGCCCGGGGGCGACAGCCGGGTATTGGCCGATTCATTGGTGAAACTTGCGGAGCTTCCTGAATCCGTCCGAATCGTGGCCGGACATGGCGACGAAACCACCCTTGGCGCCGAAATCCGGTCAAACTATTTCATGCAAGGCGCCGTCAAAGCGCTTGCCCGCCGGAAGAAAAATCAGGCGCGCTGACGCCGCAGTTCATAAAAGAAAATTCCGGCCGCCACCGCCGCGTTCAGGGAGCCCACACAGCCTTGCTGGGGAATGCGAACCCGTGCGGCGCACTTGTCCTGAACAACCGGGCTCAAGCCGAACCCCTCGTTGCCGACCGCAATGCAGACCGGGCCCCGGAAATCAAAGGCGTCAAGCTCCGCCTCCGCCTTCTCGCTCGCCCCGACCAGCGCAATCCCGCGCGCGGCCAGAATGTCGGCGGCAGCCTCCAGCGATTCGACCCGAGCGATGGGAATGCGATTCACGGCTCCGGCAGAACTCCGCGCCACCATGCTGGTCACACCGGTCTGCCCCGATTCCCGGATGATCACGCCGCCGGCGCCGAACACTTCAGCCGACCGAATAACGGCTCCTAAATTGAAGGGATCCTGAAGGCCATCGGCCATGACTAGAAATGGCGAATCCCCCCCGGGCTTCGGCCCGGCAAGCAACGTTTCCAAGGGGACGTAGGGGAAAAGGCTCATCCGGGCCAGGTACCCCTGATGCTCCCCCGTATGCCCCAGGTTTTCCAAGGTGGCGGATGGAACAATGGCCGCTGGAACGCCCAAATCGGCGGCGCGGTTTCCGGCGACCAAACGGGCCTCGTCCGGGAGCGCCTCGGAAAGAAAGAGCTCCACAATGGGCCATCGGCCCGCCGTCAGCGTTTCAAGAACCAGATTGCGCCCCCAGATCCAACATTTCTGATGACTGCCGAGCCAATTTTTTTTGCCCTTGCCCCGCCTGTATCGCTCCACCATATCAAGAAGCCGGGGGCGGGGGAAGCGGCTTGGACTCATCCAGCCATAGGCCGCGCGATTTGAGCAACTCCACGTCGATGAGGCTTGCTTCCGGGGTAAAGTCGTTCTGGGCCGCCTCGATGACGGGATCCGTCAGGTCGATGGACTTGTTCAGGATTTCGAAAACCTGCTCGGGCTCCAGCACGACATCCGTCCTCTTGCGGGAAGCGACCTGCAGAACGCGCGGGCGAAGCCGCTCGCGAAAGGTCAGCACGGTGGCCCGCTGGAAACGCTGCAATTCGCCCATGATTTCGCTGTTCCCTTTTTGAACTCGGGCCTGGAATGCCGAATAATCCGCCTGCACCTTGCTCTTTTGCTCCTCCGTCTGGGCGGCCTTGGCCGCCGCTACCAGCGCCTGTTCCTCCGGCGCCAGCGAGCGTTGCAGAGCGGCAAACCGGGTTCTGGCGAGCGCTTCCTTTTCCCGCATGGCCGAGGCCAGGCGGTCCGCCACACCCAGTTGCTTGAAAGCCCTGTCCATATTGACCACGCCCACCCGGCTCGGGCGGAGATAGGTCATGCTGAGAGCCAGCACGCCCACCAGCACGATGACGTATGCGGCCTCGTACCATCGCACAGACTTCTTGCCTTCGCTCATGCGAGACCTCCTTTGATCCGATCGCTCACCCGGTTTTGAGTTTACGTTTCAAATAGGACAAAAAGGGACCTTTCAAATCGTCCCGCCTCAGGCCGAACTCCACCTGCGTGATCAGGTAATCGAGCCGGTTGCCGATATCATAGCGCATGCCTTCGTATTGATAGCCGAAAACCGGACGTTCGCCCAATTGGCGCCGCAGCGCGTCGGTAAGCTGAATTTCACCGTTCTTCCCCGGCTTGGTGGTTTCCAGGTATTTGAAAATATCGGGCGTCAACAGGTAGCGCCCGCCGACGGCATAGGTGCTGGGCGCTTCCTCGACAGCCGGCTTCTCGACAAGGTCGTTCAGCACAAAGGTCCGGGGGCCGATTCTCTGGCCGTCCATGATGCCGTAGCGGCTGACCTTTTCCCGAGGCACCTTTTCCAGCCCGATCACGGGTCCGCCGACCTTTTCATAACAGTCCACCAGCTGACCGACGCAGGGGCGCGTCTCCGAATGGACCACCGAATCCCCTAACAGCACCACGAACGGCTCATTGTCCACATGGTGACGCGCATGTAGAATGGCATCGCCCAGCCCCTTCTGCTCCGCCTGGCGGACATAATGAATGTGCGCCATTTCGGAAATGCGACGCAGGTCGCGGGCCACCTGCTGGCGATTGCCCTTCTCCAGGCACATCTCGAGGTCCAGGTTCCGGTCAAAATGATCCTCAATGGATCGCTTGTCCCGGCCCGTAATGATCAGAATATCGGTGATGCCGCACGCCACCGCCTCCTCGACCACATATTGAATGGTCGGTGTGTCCACGATCGGCAACATCTCCTTGGGCTGCGCCTTGGTGGCGGGAAGGAAGCGGGTGCCGCGGCCCGCGGCGGGAATGACAGCCTTGGTGATCGAACCCATTTATACGATCTCCGGTTTGAACACTTCACAACCCAGCGCTCCAAGTTTTTCGCAAAGCACCCCGAAAACGGATTCATCGGGATAGGTGCCGATGATGGCGCCGCCCGAGCCGGCAAATTTCGCCGACGCCCCCGTTGCGCGGGCGACCTGCACCATCGTGCGATTGCGAGAGCTGATATCCATGATGGTCGTCCGCAAATCGTAGTTCGCGTTGAGCAAGGGGCCTATTTCACGGCCCTTGCCGGAGGCGATGGCATCACGCACCTGCTCGGCGAGCGAGGCGAACTGCTTCATCGCGTTCACCACAGCCGGGTCCCCCTGCTCAAAACGGACCCGGATCGGGTTGTGTACCCGTTCCGAACTTTCCGCGCTGAGACGGTCAAAGGCCATGTAAAGGGGCGGCAGCAACGCGGGCTCGAGATTGCGGTATTCCCCGTGCCCCTGTTTCCGTATCAGACCCAGGTTGAAGTCCATAAAAACAACGCCTTCATAAACCTGGATCACCCGGTCCTGCAACCCCGCCTCAATCCCGAGTTCCTCCTTTTCGACCGAAAGGATCAGGCTGGGCTGGATGGTCTTGGCGATGGGGACCCCGTAAAAAGTCATCAGCGCCCGCAACGTCGCCGTCACGATCGCGCTGGAACCGGCCATGCCCACCAGCCGCGGAATGGTGGAGGAATAACGGATGGTGAAGTTTTTCGGCTCCAACGGGATGGAATGCGCGCGGCAATAGTCGCCGAACCGGCGGATCGTGGCCTTGACGAGCCTCATGCCCCCGTAGTAGCCGTGCAACCGCACATCGCGGGCCAGTTCGTCGATCGAGCTGAACCGGCACAAGTCCTCGGCGCACGCTTCGATGGTCAGCTCCGGCGATTCATACAACACCACCTGCGCGGCATAATTGCGGACCGTGATGGAAATAGTCTTTCCAAAATAGCCGTCCGAAGGATTGCCCACCAGTCCCGCCCGCGCGTATGCGTGTGTCCGTATGATCATGCTTCCTTATACCACATCCCTTCCGCAAATCGCAAGCGCCAGAACGAGCCGCTTAAATTCGGTCGGGCGTTTCGATGCCGAGGAGGTTCAACCCCCGCCGCAGGACCCGTTCCGTAACCGCCGACAGCCGGATGCGACTCTCGCGAACCCCTTCCGGAGCCTGGAGAAAAGGCACATTCTGATAATAGGAACTGTAGGCCTGGGAAAGGTCATACAGATAATCCGCCAGAACATTCGGCCGATAAGTCTCGGTCGCACGCACAGCCGCCTCGGGAAAACGCGCCAGCCGAAGAGCCAGCGCCCGGCCGGCCGCCTCCTCCACCCGAATCGGCGCCTTGTCGAAATCACCCCCGGGAAACCGCTCCTTATACTTGTCCCGCACGCTGGCGATTCGCGCGCAGGCGTATTGCAAATAGGGTGCCGAATTGCCGTTCAGGGCCAGCGCCTTGTCCCACGTGAAGGTAATCAACGTCTGGGGATTCTGGCTCAGGTCGGCATATCGCACCGCGCCAATGCCCACCGCCCTGGCCACGTCCCGCTGCGTTTCGGGCAACATGTCAGGACTGGCCGACTGCACCAGCGCCAGAGCCCTCTGCTCCGCCTCGTCCAGCAGGCGCTCCAGCTTGATGACGTTGCCCTGCCGGGTGGAAAAAGTGCCTTCCGGAAGCCGCATCAGGCCAAACCAGACATGCACCAGTTCCGTTTTCACCCCCAGGCGCCGCGCCACGGCAAAAAACTGCCGAAAGTGCAGCTGCTGCCGCTCGTCCGTGACATAGACGATGCGGTCGGGCTTGAACTCCTCCACCCGGTTGAGCACTGTCGCAATGTCCGTGGTCGCATAGTTGAAGCCCCCGTCGCTTTTGCGCACCAGGCAGGGCGGCAACTTCTCATCCTCCAGAAAAACCACCCGGGCCCCTTCGCTCTCCACCGCCAGCCCCTGCACCGTCAACCGCTCCACCAGGCCGGCCAGCTGATCGCGATAAAAACTCTCCCCACGGACCAGATCGAACTGGACGCCCAACCGCTTGTAGAGGCGCTCGAACTCCGCCATGCTGAGCGCGATGAACTGCTTCCAGAGCGCCAGGTTGTCCGCATCGCCGTTCTGCAACTTCACCAGCTCCTGCTTGGCCGCCGCCAGCCAGCCCGGATCAGCCTTGGACTGTTCGTAGCTCCTGACGTATATCCGCTCCAACTCCTCCACCGGCGTCTCGCGCAACGCCGTCTGGTCGACATAGTGCCGAAACCCCATGATGATGATGCCAAACTGCGTGCCCCAGTCGCCCAGGTGATTGTCGGCTAGCACCCGGTAGCCCAGGAACCGGTGCAGGCGATCCAAAGCATGGCCGATGACCGTGGAGCGGATGTGACCGATGTGCATGGGCTTCGCCACGTTCGGACTCGAATAATCCAGCACCACCGTCTTGTCGGCCCCGACACGGGGAACGCCAAAGAACGGATCGCGCGCGATCTCTTCGACCGCCGCCGCCAATGCTTCGTTTTTCAAATAAAAGTTGATGAATCCCGCACCCGCCACTTCGGCCTTCTCCACGCACGCGGGCAGCACCTGCCCGTCCAAAATCAGGGAGGCCACCTCGCGGGGATTGCGCTTCATCGCCTTCGCCGCCCCCATGGCTCCATTGCACTGATAATCGCCAAAAGCGTCGTTGCCGGACGGAACCACCACCGCCATCTTGGCCAGGGGAACGGGCGAACCGGGCAACACAACCTCAAGACGCGCCCTTAGCCAATCGGACAAAACTTCTTCAAACAAACGCATGACGACCTCTCCCGGCCCCGTTTTACTGGAAAGGGGCAGAACGCCTATCAAACACCAATCTACCCCTCCCTGCAACATTAAATCGCGTTTCGAACTTGACTTGATTCCGGTTCGGGAATCATAATCCAGTGGCAACAGCCCATGGTAGAACCCGGAGCCTCATTCTATGCATCGTAACAAGGATCTATCCCAGTTCATGTCCCTCTCCCCGCGAGAGGGACTGACGTTTGACGATGTCTCCCTGATCACCCAGTACGCCGACTTTCTCCCCGATCAGGCCGACATCCGATCCCGCCTCACCTCCCGCATCACCCTCAACATCCCCGCCGTCAGCGCGGCCATGGACACGGTCACCGAGTCCCGCATGGCCATCGCCATGGCCCTTCAGGGAGGCATCGGCATTATTCACAAGAACCTCACGGCCCGCGAACAGGCCAAGCATGTCGCCGCCGTCAAACACCATCTCAACGGCCTCATCCAGAATCCCATCGTTTTCAAGGCCTCCGACACCCTCGAATCCGTTCTCAAAACGAAAGAACAAAAAGGTTACGGCTTCAGCGGCTTTCCCATCGTTGATTCCGACAACCGGGTGGTCGGCATCCTGACGGCCACGGACATCAAGTTCGCGCCGCGGAAAAGCCACCTGACCGTCGCCGACGTGATGACCACCACCGTCATCACCGGCCCCGCGGAGACCAGCCTGAAACAGGCCTTCGAAATCATGCTGAAAAACCGGATCGGCAAGCTGCCCCTGGTCACGGACGGTAAACTGGTCGGCCTCTACAGCTATCACGACGTCCGCACCCTCGTGGACAACGTGGAACCTCTCTTCAACCGCGACTCCCGCTACCGCCTCCGGGTCGGCGCCGCCATCGGGCCCAGCGACCAGGAACGCGTCGACATCCTGGCCAAACAGTCGGTGGACGTGGTGGTGATCGATACGGCCCACGGCCACAGCAAGGGCGTGATCGAAATGATCAAATGGGTCAAGGCCCACTATCCCGACATTGATGTGGTGGCCGGGAATATCGCCACCGCCGAGGCGGCCATCGCCTTGCGGGATGCGGGCGCGGACGGGGTTAAAGTCGGCATCGGGCCCGGCTCCATCTGCACGACCCGCGTGGTCGCCGGCGTCGGCGTGCCCCAGATCACCGCCGTTTACGAATGCGCCCAGGCGCTCGAAGGCAGCATCCCCGTCATCGCGGACGGCGGCATCCGCCACTCCGGGGATATTCCCAAAGCCCTCGTGGCCGGCGCCGAAGCCGTTATGATGGGTTCCGTTCTGGCCGGAAGCGCCGAAAGCCCGGGCGAAAAGATCATCCACCAGGGCCGTCAATACGTCATCTACCGCGGCATGGGCTCGCTCGCGGCCATGAAAGAGGGACAGGCTTCCCGGGAACGCTACGGGCAATCGCAGATCGCCGAGGACGAACTGGTCCCCCAGGGCATCGAAGGCGTGGTCCCTTACGCCGGCACCGTCAAACAGGTGATCGTGCAGTACATGGGCGGACTGCGGGCCGCCATGGGCTACAGCGGTTGCCGTTCCGTTTCCGAACTCCAGACACGCGGCCGCTTTATCCGTGTCTCCATGGCCGGCCTGCGGGAAGCCCATCCCCATACGGTCAAAATCCTCAAGGAAGCTCCCAATTACCGATCGTCCGACAACTTCTAAAACGGGGCGGCGCCGACAAACGCAACGAACCGGCCTGACCGCCCACATCGGCCCCGCCTTCTTCTTTAGAACCATCGAAACGGGTTCGAGACGCTAAAACAGATTTAACTGCGACTTGCCGCCCTCTTTTTTCACACGTGCTGCCGCCTGACGGGGCGTCTCCGCCTTCGGCGGCTTGGGCGGCAGTATCTTCCTCGGCTTCGCCTTGCGGCCCAGTTCTTCGGGCTTGAAAAGGCGCACAATGCCGTACTGCCCGTCAAAACCCGCCTCGCAAATAACCCGGCTTTCCCGCATGCGCCTGATCGCCTCCGCCAAGGGAGCGGGGCCGGCCTTCTCAATCGCTTCCAGGGGCGCGTGCCCCAGCAGGTAAAGTTCCGGCCCAACGGCAGTTTCAAGCGCGTTCCAGGCCTTTTCCACCTTGCCGGTGGCGGCTCCGCAATCCAGCATCTCCCCCAGCACCTCGGCCAGGGGAATGAAACGGCGAAAGGCCCCGCCCGATGCGGGAGCGTGGACGCCTCCCGGTCGATCGGCCAGCTCTGCCACACGCGCCAGGACCCCCACGGTCACCGGCTTGCCACAAACGGAACACAGCCCGCGATGCCCCTCCGTCTCCCCGGGCTCCCAGCACACGCCGCAGTTTCGGTGTCCGTCGAGATGATACTTTCCCATTTCAGGGAAAAACTCAACCGTGCCCCCGTAGCCCGCCCCCGTCTCCAGGGCTCGGCGCATCGCAAAGTAATCAACCGCCGTATCGAAAGCGGTCGCCTCGCGCCCCAGTTTGTCGGGAGAATGACAATCGGAGTTCGAGATCAAACGGTACCGGTCAAGACTCGAAACCCGCCAGTTCATGGGCGGATCGGAGGAAAGGCCCGTTTCGGCGGCAAAGACGTGCGGAGCCAAATCGGCATAGCAGTCGGCGATCGTGTCGAACCCCGACTTCGAACCCAGCGCCGAAAACCAGGGCGTCCAGATGTGCGCCGGAATCAGCATGCAGCCTTCGCCCGATTCCAGCACCATCTCCATGAGGTTGCGTGAATCCAGGCCCAGGATGGGACGTCCGTCCGATTTCAAATTCCCCATGCGCGCCAGTCGGGCCGTCAGCGCATCCGCTTCCTTGAGTCCCGGAACCAGGATCAGATGATGCACTTTGCGGGTGGCTCCGTCGCGCTTGTATATCGTGGAAATTTCCACCTGAAGCAAAAACCGGGTGGCCCCTGAAAAAGGCGTAACCCCTTCCCGGCAGGCCTCCGGAAGCGCCGCCGCCAGCTCCCGCTCCCGATCGGGCTTCAACCGGAACAGGCCCGGCTCGGCGGGAATCAGCTGATCGCCAATGGCCTGCCGCCAGGCCGGATGGGTAAAATCACCCGTTCCGACCACGCCCAGCCCCTTGAGCTGCGCCCATCGGGCAAAGGAGTCCAGGGTGCCGTCGGGACTCGTGGCGCGCGAATAGCGCGAATGCACATGCAAATCCGCATAAAACATGATGCGTTCCCCTGCTCTCGCCCGTCCCGGACGTCACATCACCGCCACCTTGAGCCCGTATGGATCCAGCTCGAAACCGAAAAAACGGGACTGTGGCGTGGCGGGCCTTGCCTCCAGTTCATTCCGGATGCGCCGGGCGTTCCGCTCGTTCTCCGTCACGAACAGGATGAACCCGCCAGCGCCCGGAAGCACACGAGCCCGGTTCCAGCGCGCGGTTCGCTCCAGAATCGCCTCTATGCCCGCATTGGGCGACCCCGGATCGATCCCCTTTTTCAAAGTCCAAAACGTTTCAACTTCGCCGATAAACCGTCGATCCGCACGGGCGTCGTCACCCACACCACCTGGTCGTGCTTGATTCCGGCCGCACACGGCTCAGCCGGCCATTTCATAGCGGATGCCACCGATTCCGCCACCGCGTCAAAGGCCGCCAGGCGCAACCCCACCGGCGCGGCCCGGGTCAGGCGCAGGCCGCTGTCGCCGCCGCCATGTCCCCTTTGACCTCATCGGCCAGGGTGGCGGCGGAGCAATCGGCGTTCTTGCGCCGGAACTCGGTGATGGAATTCACGGCCTTCTCACGGTCATTATCCACGTTTACGCCTCGTGAGCAACCCTATTTCGCAGGCACGAGCCCCCGCCGTGACAGGTGGCCGATCAAAAAAAGGCGGGAACCGGTTCCGGTTCCCGCCTGTGTCGCATCATGACAGCGCTTAGGGAATGAGCTTCTTGGCCAGGTCGGAAGCGGAGGCCGCGTCCAGCGCGTAGCCGTCGGCGCCAATCTCGTCGCAGAACGCCTGAGTCACCGGCGCGCCGCCGATCATGACCTTCAGCTTGCCCTTGAGCTCGGAATTCTTCACCGCGTCCACAACGGCCTTCATGTTCGTCATGGTGGTGGTCAGCAGGGCCGAGCAGCCGACGAGTTGCGCGTTGTGAGTCTTGGCGAGTTCGACGAACTTCTCGGCTGCCACGTCGATGCCGGCGTCAACGACCTGGAAGCCGCCGCCTTCGAGCATCATGCCGACGAGGTTTTTGCCGATGTCATGCAAGTCGCCCTTGACGGTGCCGATCACGACGACGCCGCGGGTCTTGACCTTGGCTTCGAGAAGCTTGGGCTTCAGGATGCTCATGCCAGCCTTCATGGCACGGGCCGCGATCAGCACTTCCGGAACATAAACTTCGTTCTTTTTGAACTTATCGCCGATTTCGCCCATACCGGCCAGGAGCCCTTCATTCAAAATCACCGCGGCGCCCACGCCCTCTTCCAAGGCCTTGGTCACCAGAGCCTCGACGTCCTTCGCCTTGCCCTTCATCAACATCGTCTTAATTTCCGCAACCGTGCTCATCCAACCTCCTGATGCATTCGCGATGCGTTACGGGGAACCGTTTCCCTTAAGTTGCGTATTACTGTACTGAAGCATTGCGACATAAAATAGTTAATTCCAGTTGATTGATTGTCATTTCTTGCTGTAATTTAACCCCATGACGGTTCGTTTGTCGAATTCACTGTTGAAAATGCTGGTACGCGAAGCCCGCGAATACCGCGGACTGCGGGTGACTTTTCTCACCATGACCGGCGAATGCAGGACCTCCTCCGATCCCCTGGCCGCGCTGGAAAGCGTGCGCCGAGCCCGCACGTTTGCCCTTCATGAGTGCGTGACGCGGGGCGAGCCGGAACTGTTCTCACCCCTGCCGGGACTGCGCGGCGGGCTGATCCCGCTGGAATCCGACCGCCACATCCAGGGCGGTCTGCTGGTCGGCGAAACGCTCACCGACGGGACCGGCGATCCGATATCAATCGCCCTGCAAAGCCTGGAAAAGGCCGGCTTCCCCCCGGGCGACGCCGCCCGCCTGACGCGGCGACTTCCCGTTTTTGGAGACAACAGGCTTCTCGGCATACTCGGGAGCCTGTCCCAATCTTTCTACCGAAGAAGCGGCTGGTCCCGCCCCCTGCTGGAGGAAAACCGGCTCCGGACCCGGCAACAACGGCAGATCGCGGAAGCCAACGCGTTCCATGAAAAGGCGGGCGGGAAACCCGTCTGCCCGTCCGAGAAGGAGCGTATCCTGCTCTCCTTCATCAAGGCCGGAGACCGCGAAAACGCCATGCGCCTGCTGAACGAGATGCTGGCGGCCATGTACCTCACCTCACCCCAGTTGTCGGTGCTTCGCGCCCGCGCCATCGAGCTGATGGGCTCACTCACGCGCACCGCCGTCGAGGACAGTCCGGCCATGGAGGCCCTCATCGAATCCAATCACGCCTGGATGGCCCGCCTCATTCAGGCGGCCGACTGCGAAAGCCTCTCGCGGGTGCTCATGCAGGCGCTCGATGACTTCATCGAGGGCATCTACCGCCATGGTTACGGCCGACTCCATCCACGGGTCAACCAGGCCCTGGAGTTCATGCAGGCGCACTTCACCGCCGCCATCTCCCTGCGCGATGTCGCCCGCGCTTCCGGCGTCAGCCCCTTCCGCATCGCCCACCTGATGAAGGAATACACCGGCAAAAGCGTGCTGCAGGGAATCCTGGCGCTCCGGGTCAAACAAGCGCAGCACCTGCTCGAAACGACCGCCAAAAGCGGGGCCGAAATCGCCTATGAAACCGGATTCGGCGACCAAAGCACGTTCATCAAACAGTTCCGCAACCGCACCGGCATCACGCCCGCCCGCTATCGCCGCTCCCGCTGGGTTCAGCCGCCAAGGCATAAACCGTAAAGGCCAAGCCCTCAGTTTCCCTTAAGGCGGATCAGGGCTTTCGGGGCTTTGCGCCGCCGGACATGCTCAAAGGCATCCCCGATGGCCGAAAGGTCGCACGGATGCGCGGTGTCATACCACACGGCGGGATCCAACTGGCCTTGAAGCACCCACTCGGCCACGCGGCTGTGCACCTCGGCTTCATTATAACGACAGGGAAATACGCTAAATCGGATTTTGATTTTCGCGGGATTGACGGTCCACTTGCCCCCGTCATCCAGCCCGTAGGCACCGTAAACGCCGCCTTCCTTCAACAGCGGTATCAGGCGGTCGGCGTTCCCGATGCGGCCAACCGAATCGATAATAAAATCGAATCCGCCGGAAGTCCCTGACTGAATGGCCGGATCAAGTGGTTCACTCTTGTAATCGGCAAAGCAGGTAACGCCCAATTGGCGAGCCTGTCCTTCGAAAAGCGGCGAGCCGACCATGGCCACGTTCGCCGCGCCCAAAAGCTTCGCCATCGCGGCAAACGACAGCCCGTTGCCGCCCGAGCCCGCCACCAGCACCGAACAACCCGGTGTAACACCCATCTTGAGAAGGTAGGAAACCGTTTCCCGCCACGTGACAAACATGGGGGCGGCCAAGGCGTCCATGCCAAAAGGAAGCACCTGGTTCCACCGGCTGCCCCGCCACTCCTGCGCCGGCAGGCCGTCGGCGCACATGGCCCAGTGATCCTTGGCGATGCCCAGTTCGGCAAACCCGCCCCAGGTCACCGAGATCGCCCCATCCGGCGTGGGCGGAGTGCCGACCCGCGTGACCAGGTCACCCGGCCGATAATGGCGAACCTTGCGGCCGACCGCCTTCACCCGGCCAACCGATTCGTGCCCGAGCACCGTTGGCAGTGTTCCCGTCCAGGGAAACACGCCGTCCAAAATATGCAGATCCGTGCCCGTGCAGGTGCTGCCGTACAACAACTCACAAAGCGCCTCATAGTCACCGGGCACGGGATCGGGCATCTCGCGCACAACAATCGATCCGAACTTTTCAATAATGGCGGCTTTCATGCTCAGTACATTAACGGTATTTTCAATTCCCGTCAATTCTGCCACTATCCCCTGCTCGCCATTCCGTTTCCCCATTCAGGAGCATCGGGAATCCTGTCGATCGCCTGCTCCCTGGCCCGCCAGCCCCGGGAAACGATGCGCGTGTTCCGGAGCCTGTCGCCGCGCAACGCCTCGGGCTACGGCAGCCTGTTCCTGATTTATATCGTGTCCAGCCGCGCTTACCTGGCGGTGGCGCCCGACTCGCGGGTCCGGACCGGATGGCGGTTCGGCAAGTACCCGTCGTAAAACCAACGTCAGATTAAAAAAAAGATTGGTGCCGGGGGAGGGAGTCGAACCCTCATGCCCTTGCGGGCGCCAGATTTTGAGTCTAGTGCGTCTGCCATTTCGCCACCCCGGCAAGAAGAATCGTTACTATCTATCACATCCCCGAAAGAGATCAAACCTTTTTCCGACAATCCGTCACAAATGCCCATTTTTTGAAGCCCCTTCTCGCCAGCCTATAAACCGGTCCAGCGATTGGGCCCCTTCCCCTTCAGCCACTTGGGCAGGACCGTTTTAAGGCTCGCGGGCTCCAGCGGCGACGACTTCAACTCCGTCAGGGGAATCCACAAAAACTCAATATAATCTTCGCGCGATTCCGGCTGGCGCGCCGGCGAAAGGCCCGAAATGGCCACTTCAAACACGATGTTCAGCTCCGCATGCCGTTCCCCCTTCTGGACAAAGCCATGCTCCACACAGCCCAGGAAGCGTTTCACGCGCGCCTGTTTGCCCATCTCCTCCTCAATCTCCCGGCAGACGGCCGTCTCCGCCCCCTCCCCGAACTCCACATGCCCGCCGGGCAGGTAGACGATTTTGGCGCCCTTGGCATGACAGACCAACAGCAGCCCCTTCATGACGCAGACCGCGCGTCCCAAAAATTCAATCGCCCCGGTCTTCTTCATAGCCGCTTCCCCTCCGCTTCCAAAACCTCGCCCGCCAGGAACAGGGAGCCCGCCACGCAGACAGCTCCGTTTGCCTTGCCCGCCCACGCCCGGGCCGCGGTTCGGGCCTCGGCCAACCCCGCAACTTCACCGGTAATTCCAAACCGGGCGGCCGCCTCCACAATACGGGCCGGATCCGCACTCCGCGGGGTGCGCAACCTCACCGCCCAGAGTCGTTTCACCAACCGCGCCATCGGCTTGAAAAAGCCCGCCATGTCCTTGTCGCCACACATGCCGCAAATCAAGCCCACCGGCTTGCGGCCGGTCAATTCCCGCAATGCCTCCGCCAGCACGCGGGCCGCACCCGGATTATGCCCCCCATCCAGCAGGGTAACCGGTTCCTTTTCGAGAATCTCCAGCCGACCCGGCCACACCGCCGATTCCAAACCCGCCTTTACCGCCTCCCCGGAAACCGGCATTTTCATGGCCGCAAACGCCTCCTCCGCCGCCGCCACGGCCAGGGCGCAGTTCGTCAACTGATGCCGCCCCAACAACCGCAACCGAACCGTTCCATAGGCCTGGTTCGCCGACTCGATCCGCACCTGCTGCCCGTCCATATTCTGCCGCACTCGCTCCACCCGAACGGACTCCAGCGCATTCACGCACGGGCTCCCCAGCCGCGCCGCCGTACTGACCACCACCCGCTCCGCCTCCTCGTCCGGCTGAACATACACCACAGGCCGGCCCGGTTTGATAATGGCGGCTTTTTCCCCGGCGATGGTCGCCACATCTTGCCCCAGATATTCCATGTGATCCAGGCTGACAGGCGTGATTACGGACAACAGGGGCGTCACCACATTGGTGGCGTCCAGCCGCCCGCCCATGCCAACCTCCACCACACCCAACTGGACCGCCTGTCGTTTGAAAAATTCGAACGCCAGGGCCGTGGTGAATTCAAAAAAGGTGGATTCCGTCCAGTCG
Source organism: Kiritimatiellia bacterium (assembly GCA_046484345.1). Lineage (GTDB taxonomy): Bacteria > Verrucomicrobiota > Kiritimatiellia > CAIKKV01 > CAIKKV01 > CAIKKV01. The sequence goes on along the minus strand of JAWOJA010000098.1, from coordinate 8,309 downwards.
CTCCCGCTGGCCGCCCGCTTTTCCGCCGCTTCACCGGCCTCCCAGATCGCCAGCAGTTCGGCATCCGTTATGGGCCGCCCCTTGACTTGAATCCGCTCATTGAACCGCACAAGATGCGGGGAGGTGTAGAGGCCCGTGCGGAAACCCGCTTCGCGGAAAATGGACTCCAGCATCGTGCAGACCGAGCCCTTGCCGTTGGTGCCCGCCACATGAATGGGAAGAAACGACCGCTCGGGATGATCCAGAGCCGCGAGGATGGATTCCTCCACCTCCAGCCCCAACTTGATTCCGAACGACCGCCTTTCGAAAAGCCGGTCCAGTCGTTCGGCCAGCGCTTTCTTTTCCGTTTTCATCCCGTTAATCCTTTTAGCCGCGCGCCACAGTGGACACCAGCACCCGCCAGGCGCCGGCGGCTTTCAACGCGGCGGCCACCTCCCGCAGCGTCGCCCCCGTTGTCATGACATCATCAACCAGTAAAAACGTCTTGCCGCTGACCCACGCGGGTTCGGTCACCAAAAAAGCGCCCTTCACATTCTCCGCGCGGGCGGCCATGTGAAGCCTTGTCTGGGTGCCTGTGTCGCGCACCCGCTTCAGCCCGCGCAAAACCGGCTTTCCATACCGGCGCCCCATCCCCTCGGCCAGAAGGCGGGCCTGGTTGTAGGAGCGTTCCCGTTCGCGCCGGTGATACAACGGCACATAGGCGATCATGTCAATCTGCGCGGGCTCATAATGGGTTTCCACGCAGAGACCCAGAGCAAGAGACAAATCCCGCGCCAGGTAGGTCCCGTCGGAATATTTGAACCGGCGCAGGATCCGCTTCAAGGGGCCCCGATAACGCAGGGCCGATCGCGCCAGGTCGAATGCCGGTTCCGACTTCACGCAGAGCGAACAGGTGAATATCTTTCCCGCCACCCCGTCGATGGGATCGCCGCACCGGGCGCAGAACGGATCGGAGACCGGCACCAGGTCCAGAAGGCAGTTTCCGCAGACGCACCCCTCCTGCCCCTCCACCGGCCCTTCACAGGCCGCGCACCGACGCGGGAACAGGAGGTCGAGGGCCGTGCGCCCCCAGACCGCCGCGCCGTTCCGCCATCCACCCTGCCCGCCGTCTCCCATGTTCTAGTCCTTGACGTATTTGCCGATAATGGGGGCCAGCCGTTTTTTCGTCTCCACGGAAATCGCGTCGGGAGCCGTCATGATGGCATATTTCAACGACTCTTTGCAGGTGCAGGCCTTTTTCGACTTGGCCATGGCCGGGCACAGCCGCGCGAGGATCTTCCGCGCCAATTCCACGTTGGCGGTCAGGTGGCCGATGATCATCTCAACGGAAACGGCCTCCGCGGTGGCGTGCCAGCAATCGTAATCCGTGACCAGCGCAATCGACTGGTAGCAGAGTTCCGCCTCCCGGCACAACTTGGCTTCCGCCAGGCTGGTCATGCCAATCACGTCAAAACCATTTTCCCGGTAGGTGTTCGATTCCGCGCGGGTCGAGAAGGCGGGCCCTTCCATGTTCACATAGGTGCCGCGGTCATACAGGCGGCTCTCGCTGCGCTCTTCCTTCAGGAGCGCCCAGACCACCTCGCCGACCGTCGACCGGAACATATCGCACGACGGGTCGCCGAACTGGACATGCGCCACAATGCCGTTCCCGAAAAATGTATGTTCGTCGCGGCTTTTGGTGCGGTCGTAGTACTGGTCGGGAAGCACCACGTCGCGCGGCCGGATTTCCTCGCGCAGGCTGCCCACGGCGCTGACCGACACCACGGCATCCACGCCCAGCAGCTTGAAACCGAAAATATTGGCGCGATGCGGAATCTCCGAAGGAAGCAGCCGGTGGCCGCGCCCGTGCCGCGGGAGGAAATAAAGCTCATGCCCGTCCAGCGTGCCGCACACATACGCATCCGAAGGTTTTCCGAAAGGCGTGTCCAGCACACGCGTCGAAATGTTCTGCAGGCCCGCCAGTTCGTACAACCCGCTTCCGCCAATGACGCCCAGCTTGATCATGGTGCATTCTCCCGTGTTACGTCGCCTCGTGCGCATAAAAAGGAAAATCTTCCGGCCGTCCCGACGGGGGCACATACTTCCACCGCCGGTACATCCACAGCCACTGTTCGGGATGCTTGCGGATTTCCGCTTCAAACGAATCAGCGATGCGCTGATTCAGCTCCATCGCGTTGCCGTCCGCCCCCGGCCGCAAAACAGGACCAACATAACCCCGGTAGGAACCGTCGGGGAGAGTCAAAGAAAAAACAGGGACGATGGGCGCCCCGGTGCGGACCGACAGCAGCGCGGCGGCCGACGACATGGTGACGGGTTTTCCGAAAAACCGGACAAAAACGCCGCCTTCGGAAAGACGGGTATTCTGATCCATCAGCAGAGCCACGCGGCCCCCTTCCCTCAGCGTTTTCAGAAGAACCCGAATGGCCCCCTCGCGCGGGACGATCACCAATCCGTTCCGCTCCCGCAGCTTCGTCACAAACCGGTTGATCCGCTCGTTGGGAAGCATGGCCGCCACGCTGACCGCCGGATGCCCATCCAGAGCCCCCGCCTGACCCAGCAACTCCCAGTTTCCGAAATGAGCCGTCACAACGATCACGGGCGACAACTGGCGATATGTTTCAAAGGAATCATCAAACCGGAACAACCTCTCCAGCCGGCTCGCCGTGTGGCGCGAAAACCAGGCGAAATCCAGAATGGCCCTGAAACATGAACGGAAAGAAGCCAGCGCGACTGCCCTCTTTTTCTCCTCCGTCATCGACTCCCCGAAAGCCAGGTCCAGATTGGCCAGGGCAACCCGCCGCTGGTTGCGCGCCACGTGAAACGCCAACCGGCCCAGAAAATCGGAGAAGCCCATGAAAAGCCGACGCGGAAGGCGGGACACGGCAAAAAAAACGCACCCGAAGGCGGCCATTTCAAGACCATCCCGGATCCAGCGAAAAAAAACGGCCGCTTTTCCCGGCATGTCCGGCCCCGCTACTTTCGGGTTAACGCCTTCATGGCCGCCCGGCTGCGCTTCACGGCGCACAGCGATCCGCACATGGTGCACACATCGGGATCCGTCGGCTTGGACGAATCGCGGTACCGCTGCGCCTTGTGGGGATCCAACGCCTGCCGGATCATGCCTTTCCAGTCCAGGTCGCCCCTCGCCCTGCTCATCGCATGGTCCCACTCGATGGCCCCGGGAATGCCTTTTGCAATGTCCCCGGCATGGGCGGCGATCCGGGAGGCCATGATGCCCTCCCGCACATCGTCGAGATCCGGCAGGCGAAGATGCTCGGCGGGCGTGACATAACAGAGGAAATCCGCGCCCGCGGAAGCGGCAATCGCGCCGCCGATCGCGGCTGTAATGTGATCGTAACCCGGGGCCACGTCGGTGACCAAGGGGCCGAGCACATAAAGAGGCGCGCCGTGCGTCAGTTTTTTTGCAACCTGGATGTTGGCCGCCACCTCATGCAACGGCACATGGCCGGGCCCTTCGATCATAACCTGCACATCCGCTTTCCAGGCCCTTTTCGTCAATTCCCCCAGCAGGATCAGCTCCTGGAGCTGGGGCCCGTCGGTGGCATCGTGCAGCGATCCGGGCCGGAGACCGTCACCGAGACTGATGGTGATGTCATATCGCAGGCAGAGCTCCAGAAGACGGTCAAAATGCTCGAAGAAAGGATTCTCCCGGTCGTTGGCCTGCATCCAGGAAAGCAGGAGCGCGCCGCCGCGGCTGACCACGTGGGTAATCCGGTCGCAGACGGCCAGGCGGTCCATGCAGGTGCGGGTCAGCCCCGCATGAATGGTCATGAAATCCACGCCATCCTGCGCGTGGGTTTCGACCGTTTCGAAAAGCTGGTCAACCGTGAGAGTTTCGAACTCGCGGGCGAAGAGGTGCGGGGCGTCATACACGGGCACGCTGCCCAAAACGAGGGGGCAGGCCGAAGCCAGTTTGGCCCGAAAGCGGCGGGAAACAGGGCTGAGGCTCAGATCCATGATGGCATCGGCGCCGTTCGCATGGGAGATCGCCGCCTTTTCCAGTTCCTGATCCCAATTGGCGCAATCGCCCGAAACGCCCAAGTTGACGTTGATCTTGGTGCGCAGACCCGCGCCAATACCCCGATTTTCCCGGTTCGTCCGCAAGCGGTTGGCCGGAATAACGGTTCGGCCTTCCGCCATGTCCTTCTGAAGGCGTGCCAGCGGAATGCCTTCCGCCGCCGCGACCTGTTCCATCTCGGGTGTGGCCATCCCCTGGCGCGCCGCCCGCAATTGTGTGAGCTGTCGATCCATGATTCCTCTTTCGTGGTTCACGAATCCCCATCATAACCGACCATTCCCCTCTTCATCCAGAAAAATAACCCTGTGCGATGCACATGAGGATATATTCCAGGGCAAACGCATGAAAAACCGAGTGCCAGCCGGGATGGCTTTTGAGGAGCGCCTGAGCCGGGGAACCGGCCGGAAGCGGAGAGCCCGCGGCAAAAAGATGCTTGACGGGGTTCCGGCGGGGTGTAGCCGCGTCCCCGGCTCCCGCGGACCGTCCAGGGACACGGAAAGCCCCGGCAGGCGCAACAGATAGGCATGATCCCAGCCTGCGTTCTTCTGTTTGCCTTTGATGCCGCGTTTTTTGGTGGTTTCCCGTTTCAACAGGTTGAGCGCCAGGCGGCGCAAGGCCGCAAGGTTTTCTGCAGAGCCTGGACCGAGAGAAGGGCGGGTCGACCGGATCAGGGCCTGCTCCGCGGCCACCGGGTGACCCGCCCGATCAAGAACCATGCCAGTTTTTGGCCGGTTGAACGGTTTTTTGATGCGTTTGCCCTGGGATATATTCCCCGTCGCTTGCTTTTGGAAGGCGCGTAGTGTAGGCTTCCAACCTGCCCGAAAATCGGGGCGTAGCGCAGCCTGGTAGCGCGTCAGCCTTGGGCGCTGAAAGTCGGGGGTTCAAATCCCCCCGCCCCGACCATCCTTCGCCCGCCGAAGGCTGCATTCAAACGCAACGTAGCACTTTCACTGTCCGCTATCCGCTATTCTCTATCCGCGTCGCAGGTGGTTCGCTGGAAAAGGAACAGGGTCTTGACCTTCAGCGGCTTTCCATCGACTTCCAAAAAAGGGTACGCCAGGAAGTTGAGGGGCCCGGAGGCCGGGCCCGGATCCAGCGCCAAATCGCGCCCGTGTGTGAACTCGAACCGGTTTGCCGGATGGTGGCCGAAATAATACATGCTCAGCGCGCTGAATTTGTCGGCCTCGCTGATGTCCACCGGCCACCACTTGCCGTCCGCATAGAACTCGGCCCAGCAGTGATAGCCGTCGGTGCCGCCGTCATGGCGTTCGGAGGGTATGGCAACGCCTATGGCAAAGCGCGCGGGAATGCCGATCGACCGCGCCAGACCGATGAAATAAGCGTGGTAATCGGTGCAGTTGCCATAAAGCGCATTGCAGGCATAGACCGCATCCCCCAAACCCCAACCCTCGCCGAACTTCATGTAGCGCATCTGGTCAATCACATGGTCATACAGCGCCCGCGCGCGCATCAACGCCCCCTGCCGCCCTTCAACGGCTTTTTCGGCGGCCGCTTTGATCGTGCCGTCGGACGGAACCAGGCGCTCGGGCAACAGGTCCTTCGCCGCCCGCTCCGGATCATCGGCATAGGCGCCCTTTTCAAGGCGCTCCACATCGTAGACGACTTCCAGCGGCTTGCCGCCGTGCTCCGGACCCAGTTCGAGGAAAAGGACACGATTGCCATGGACGCTGTCGGTGAGGACCCGGTGCGGAGCCGGAAGGCGGATGGCCTTCACGGCGACCTTCTGAAAGTCGTCCGACCCGGCAAGCGGGAGCCAGCAGCGGCCTTTGCCTGTGATTTCGGGCAGCGTCGCCTGGTAACGGAACTCGAAAGCGTCCCGCCCGGTCAGCACGCCGAGCAATTCCCGTGACGCCGCGTCAACCGGCGCGCGCACCCAGCGCCTGTTCTCGCTCTGCTTCCACACGTAGTAGGGCTGGCCGTTGAGTTTGTGAACCGTGGTCTCGGTGACGCGCATCGCCCCCGGATCGCCTTTGAGGAAGAAATCGATGTCATAGAACTGGCCGTCTGAACTGGCCATGTCCACACACGCAAAATGGCGGCGCGGCGCCAGCGAAGCGAGGTATTCGACATGCACCCGAACCAGCTTGAGCTTCAACTCCCGGCCTTCAAAGGGAACTTTAAAGAAACCGTTTCCCCGCTCCACCTGCTCGGCGATATGCTTCTCAATGCCGGCCTGAATATCACCCGTCACAAGGGTCGGCACGTAATCGCCGGCGGACGCTTCGTTTGGCCCCGCTTTTGGCCGGGTGTTACAGGCGCTCAAAATGAGGCAGCTCAACAGGGCGGCCGACAAAAGAGCGCCTGTTTGAAAACGTGAACACGTCATGTCAGACCTAGTGCGCGGGGTGATCCTTGGGCTTGGCTGCGGCGGGATTCGCCACGGGGGCGGCGGGCATCACAACCGCATCGATCACGTGGATCACGCCATTGGCGGCCATGACGTCGGTCTTGACCACCTTGGCGTTATCCACCGTCACATTGCCGTCCGCCACCTTGAGGCTGAGCTCCTGATCGTTGACGGTCTTGACCTTCATCGTCTTCACGTCCGCCGCCATGACCTTCCCGGGCACGACGTGACATTTCAGAATGCCGGCAAGCTTGGCCTTGTTCTCCGGCTTGAGGAGGTCGTCCAACGTGCCGGCCGGCAGCTTCGCGAACGCCTCATCGGTGGGCGCGAAAACCGTGAAGGGCCCTTTCCCCTGCAGAGTCTCCACCAGGCCGGCGGCCTTTATTGCGGTGACGAGCGTACTGAAGCTGGCATCGCCGGACGCGACGGCAACAATATCGCCCGAGGCCGCCGGCTCATCGGCGCCAATGGCCGGACTGAGCGGCAAGATTGACCCCACGAGGGCCGCGATTGCCAAACTGCGCATGATTTTCATCTTCTCTTCCTTTCTGTGTGCGGTTTAGTTTATCAACAGTCAAGGGCCCTTGCCCTGTTCGTTTTCTAAAGAAGATATACTCCGGCAAACACAATGCCACAAGGTGTTTTTCCCTTAAACCCGGAGTAGCAAGAGTGTAGAAACGAGGGCGACAAGCGCAACCACCAAGAATTGCTCGACATGAAGAATCCGTGTTTTGTGTCGTTTGTCACTGAGGTTGGGCTATTAGGCAACCGTCCCGACCAACTCCCGCTTCCGGGCGGGCTTTCCGGTCTTCGCCGGCTTGGCGTGTTTCACCTGCCGGGCGATCGGAGCCAACGCCACCCGCTTCATGATGGTGGTGCGGTGTGTAGGGGCCCCAATGATCCTTTCTATCGGAACAATCTCCGCCCCGGCTTTGCGCATCGTCTCCACGGCTTCCACGCCGTCCCCCGGATTCACATTCACGGCGCGAATGGTTTCTTCCACCACTGTCACGGAAAACCCAAAGCGAAGAGCGTCCAGGACGGTATTCTTCACGCAATAGTCCGTCGGCAGCCCCGTCACGATCACATGATCGACCCCCTGCAGGGCCAAAAGGGACCGCAGGTTGGTGTCCTCGAATGCGGAATGGGCCGTCTGGTGGGGCGCGGTGGCCTTGGACACAATCGTCACACCCTTGGGCGCATTCAGGGCCGGATGAAAAGCGGCGCCCTGGGAGTCGGCGATGCAATGCGGCGGCCACTGCCCCCCCTGCCGGCGGAACGAGAGATGATTTCGCGGATGCCAGTCCCGGGTCAGAAACACCCGCCAGCCCCTCCGCGCCGATTTTTGAATCAGCCGGTTGATGGGATCAACCACCGCATCCGCACCCCGCACAGCCAGGGTTCCACCATGACAAAAATCGTTCTGAACATCGACCACGATCAACGCTGTTCTCATCTGACCCGTCCCTCTTTTGTTTTTGGACCTTTTGCTGAACATTCTCGCGATTGGCAACTGACAGGCAACTGCTCTTGCCTTCGGATTCGCTTCCTTTCCTTAAAGAACGCCAGTGACAACTAAAGGAGGAGGTTACCGAATCGCGCCCCGTACCCCCATAAGGGAAACCCTTACTTCGTTCCTCTAAACACCCGAAAGGCCCATTATGGCTTCCCGGGACCCACGCTTACCCCCGGGAAACTCCAAAAAAATAAGGTAATCGGTCAGTTATCGGGGGTTGATAAGCGGCTTTGAATTGGCCCGGCGGCATACGGGTACGTATTTCAGGCTTCCGCAGGCGAGAGTCCGTGATGCGGAGAGGCCGCGGCGGACACCGTGCCGGGACCGTCCGTCTTGGCGGTCGGCGCTATCCGCCCCTGCCCTCGGGGCGGGAGCGCCTTTCGCCC
>JAWOJA010000064.1:0-27856 GCA_046484345.1 Kiritimatiellia bacterium | reverse complement strand
AGGAAGCGTCTGCGCTGTTCGGCCTTCGAGAGATGGAGGAAGAATTTGACGATCCGGGTGCCGTTACGGTGGAGATGCTCCTCCAAATCCACGATGGACCTATACCGGTCTTTCCAGATGTTCTTTGCGATTGGCAACTGATCCGGCAGCCTTTGGCGGTTCAAGAGCTCCGGGTGCACGCGCACGATGAGCACCTCCTCGTAGTAGGAACGATTGAAGATGCCGATCCGTCCGCGCTCGGGAAGACGTCGGGTCGTGCGCCAGAGAAAATCATGGTCCAGTTCCTCGGCGCTTGGCTGCTTGAAGCTGAATACTTGGCAGCCTTGCGGATTGATCCCAGACATGACGTGCCGGATGGCGCCGTCTTTGCCGGCGGAATCCATCCCCTGAAAGATCAACAGCAACGCATGGCGGTTGGATGCGTAGTGAAGACGTTGCAACGAGCTTAACTCCTTCACCTGCGATTCGAGCAGTGTGTGGTATTTCTTTTTCGACTTGTACACCGGGGCCACATGCGTCGGCCACGTCGCCAGGTTCACGATCTTACCGGATGGCACGCGGAAGTCCTTTGAATCGATATTCATCTTCATACCTTTGCGACTTGACTGGTCGTTTGCTGTTCATGCGTCGTTTCCTGGATTGCACCAGTTCAGAAGCGACGCGTTGCGGCGATCCCGGTGTCCGTTGGCATTTGGTCGGCGGGAACCAGGGCGACCTGGCCGCCTTTGCTGAGCACCAGTTGCCCCAGGTCATCCAACACGTCATCCACTTCTGGATCGCTGAGTTCGGCGAGGTGAACCTGTCCGGTCGCCGCGGAGATTCGCCCTGGAATCTGTCGGCCGTCCTCGATTAGCAGCGTGGCGAGCTGCCCGAATGATGTTCGAGCACCGCTCGGTCTATGGCGCGAAAGAACCGCTCCGCGTCTGTCGCCGCCACATCCTTCAGCCCGCCCTGGCTGTGGTGCGAAGGATGTCTCACCCCCTCCGGCGCTGCCATAGGAGGCGACCGATTGATGCGGTTCGGTCAGCGCATTGCCCAAGGCGCCGGCGATCGCTTGCAAGACCTCCGGCGCCGGATCGATCTCGTCGAGCACGTTGCGGTTGCCCTCGAAGAGTTGAATCTTGTGAAAGCTCAGTCCGAGCACCTGACAGCGATCGGTCGATTGCAAAAAACGCCGCAAGGGGTTCGTGTGAAAGCTGTCTGCCACGATCGACAGATCGGCCACCGTCCTTTGAAGTTGGAACACGCGAAACAGGTTGCGCCCGCCCAACACGGCCAACCCCTCCATGCTGTGATTCCAAAATGCGTCATCGGCGCCAAGCGATTCAAACGGTTCCAACAGGGAACGGATCGAGGCTGTGGGATAGGCGTGCTGGAGCGATCGCTCCAACTCTTTCACCTGATTCCGAAACCGAATCGGGTCCTGCTGATTATCGGGATGGCGCCGATGGGTTGCCTGGTAGAGCGAGAGGCAAGGCGCCGGGCGGCCTGCTTCCAAATCAGCCAGCGCATCGTTGGTCAGCAATGTTTTCGTATGTGTCATGATCTAACTCCTGAGGCTTGATGCTCTTGCAGAACCCTTCATGGCATGGCGTGTAAATCAACATAAGGTTGATGCGGACGTTTGCGCTATGGGGATAACCCCGACCTTCTTCGCAAAGGGTTCGATTTCATTATCGGGCATTTAGAACTGACAGCGCAACCCGCCGCCCCAGCCGAAATCGGAGTGCCATTCGCCGATCAGGGAAAAGTGTTTGGCAAGCATGTAGCTGGTGCCCGCGCGTATTTCCCAATAGTCCTGGGTGTCATATTCGGCCTCCGAAAACACCGCGAGTCGCGGCGTGAGTTCGAAGTGCTTGCCGACGGCGAATTGGAATTCACCGGCTGTGTCCACGCGCATGCTGGACGTGATGTTAAGCGGCAGCAGGTAACGCAGGCCGAAAATGCCCTCATGCTTGTCGAAGCGATTGCCGCTGCCTTCGAGTTCAACGCCGGCCAAGACACTGGCAAAACGGTTCACGTAGTAATCATAGGCGGGCGTGACATCCCACTCCATGTCGTCCACTCGTTGCCAGCCGGCTCTCCACCCGGTGGAAAAGATGTGCCGCGTGTTGGCGTAGACAACCTCTCCCTGCGTCATCTGCGAGAGCATGTCCACCCGGCCATACAGGTAGAACGGATCATGGTAGAGCTGCGAACGGACGGCGGCGGTGGCCGGGTCGGGCGTGAAGTCCTGATAATGCACCACCCGGGCCATGCCGCTCATCATGTGATAGAGGAGGTGGCAGTGGAAAAACCAGTCCCCGAACTCCTCCGCCGCAAACTCGATCACCGTGGTCGTCATGGGGGCGACATCCACCGTGTGTTTGAGCGGGGAGAATTCGCCATGGGCGTTGAGAACCCGGAAGAAATGCCCGTGCAGGTGCATGGGGTGATGCATCATCGTTCGGTTAATCAGGATGAACCGCACCACCTCGCCGCGTTTGATTTCAATAGAATCGGATTCGGACAGCGGTTTGTTGTTCAGAAACCAGACGTAACGCTCCATATCGCCGTCGAGTGTGAGTCGGATCTCACGGACCGGTTTTAAGGAGTCGAAGGCGGTGGGCTGCAAGGCTCGGAGCTTGTCATAAGGAGGCCCGGGGCGTTCGGGGCTCATGCCGTCGGCGGCCAGCGGGTCGTGCGAACTCACGTCCTCGGCCAGCAGTCCGAACCATGTGCGCCGGGGCGCGGCCGGCGCCGGGGCGGACGTGTGCATGGCCAGGGTGTCCCGTGCCATGCCGCCCATGTCGTGCCCCGTATGATCGGGCGCAGACCCGGTCATGCCGGAATGATCCATCTTCATCATGCCACCCATGCCGTTGCCGGGTTGATCAAAGGTGCCGGCGCGCACGGCGTTGTCGGACATGCCCATCGAGCCGCCTGGCGTTAACGCCAACACGCGTTTGAGCGTGAGGTTCCCCATGGTGACGTAAAGATTGGGGAACGGGATGTCGGGCGCGGTGTGCCGCGGGCCGGTGCCAATCCACAACGACGTGTGCCCCGATCCGTCATGAGCCGTCGCCCGAAATTCGTAGCTTCCCTCTGCCGGCACCGTGACGACCACGTCATAAGTCTCGGCCACGCCGATCAGCAGTCGCCTTTCGTCGAAGGGCTGCACCGGCAGTCCATCCGCCGCGATGACCCGCAACGGGCCACCGGCAAACTGCAAATAAAAGAAGGTGGAGGCCGAACCCGCGACGACCCGGAGCCGGACCTTTTCGCCCGGCTCGCAGGCGAGGGTCTGTTGTGCCGCGCCGTTGAGCAGGAAGCGATCATAGTAAACATCGGCAAGGTCCATGGGCGGCATGCGCTGGAGTTCCCGGGAGAAATAGGCGCCCAGCAGGCCGAGTCGCGCCGCGCCCAACACGCTTTGACCGCTGCCTTTCCGAATGGAATACCACTCACTGCCGCGTTTGAGCGTGTGCAGCACCGAACGCGCGTCCTCATCCGTCCAATCGGATAACACCACAACGTGATCGCGGAGTCGGTCAAACGGGCCCGTGTCCTTCGGCGCGATGACCAGCGCCCCAAACAGGCCACGCTGTTCTTGAAGCAGGGTGTGACTGTGATACCAATATGTGCCGGATTGCCGCAGATCGAACTCGTAAGTGAACGTCTGGCCCGGCGCGATTGGCGGATAAGTCAAATAGGGGACGCCGTCCATGTCATTGGGCAGCAGGATTCCATGCCAGTGAGTGGAGGTCTCCGCGTCCATCTGGTTGTGAACGCGGATCACGGCGCGGTCGCCCTCGGTGAAACGCAGGGTAGGGCCCGGCAGATGGCCATTGAGGGTCATCGCCGTGGCCGGGTGGCCGGTAAAGTTCACCGCCTGCCGGGTGATGGTGAGATCGTATTCCACCGTCGCCGCCGACAAATCCGCCTCCAGCACAAACAGCGCCATACTACCCAACAACGCCGCCGCCTTTGATTTGATATTCATCTTCACACCTTTGTGGGTTGCCTGGGTTGCTCCTGCGTCGATCGGTACGTCGTTTGAAGCGCCTCGCGCGCCTGCCCCAGACGAACCTCAAACCGCGCCTGGTCGTGCGGGGACTCGATGCTGCGTTTGGCCAATTCGGCGATGCACTCCGCTTGTTCCCTGAGCAGCCGGCGCCGACTGGGGCTGTCCGTCAGACTGGCGATGGTTTGCAGCGCGTCCAACATCCGCAACAGGAGGGCGACGTTGCCTCCGGCGCTGCCTCGAATTTCATCGAACGATTCGGCCAGCAGGCTGGCAAAGGTCTGCCCGATGGCGATCACGCGCAGTTCCCCGTCCTCATGGCGGCGTGATGAAGGGATTTTCCGGGAGGCCAGTCGCGCCAGAATCGCCGTCAAATAATCCACGCACATCACGGCCGTCGTGGTGTCGTTGATTCCGGGCGAGAGCGCGCGCAACGCCATATCCACGAGTTGGCGGATGCCGAACGCGCAATCTTGATACACCGTGCGGTTGCGGTCGATGCTGTAGGCCGCGTGCAGGGTTGCACGGATCTCCTGGCCCGGCGGGTTCTCCAGAGCGAGCGAGGCGAGCGGCGTGTTTTGGACCACAAACTCGCCGATGCCGCGGTCCATCCGCACGATGGTCTTGTGCTCCCGCGCCAGGCCCAGGAGCGCCGCCTGATCCACGTCCTGAAGGTAGCCATTGCGCGGGGCCATGACGGCCTGCCAGTTCCGCGTCGGCACCGGGAGCCCGGACAGATCGGCTTCGTCATCCATCGGCTCTCGTCCCAACATTTCCGGAAACATCCGGTCAACGGCCAGCAGGGTTTCCTTCGTCACCGAGGCGATAATGCTCGAGGCCTGGATCGAAGAGGCGATGTGATGAATGAAGAAAATGAGTGTCCCAATGCCGCCGATGGCCAGCACGACGCCGAACGCCACGGACAGGCTCGGAACAAATCCGCCCGCCTCGCCCTCGCGGATGGCCCGTAACACGATGAGACAATAAGTGAAAATGCCCGCGAAGATTCCGAGCACAACCTGCGTGGCGTGGTCGCTCATGAAGCTCCGCAGAATGCGTGAAGAGTATTGGCTCGAAGCGAGCGCCAAAGTCACCACGGTCATGGAGAATGTGACTCCCACCACGGTCATTATTGAGCCGGCAATGGTGGCCAGCATCCCGCGAGCGCCCTCCGCGTTGGCCCCGAAAAGGCGAGGCCAGCTGTCCATCCACTCCCGCTTCCCGGAGGAATCCACCTCGATCAGGCCCACGGCAAGGACCGTGCTGAACGCGACGATCACCGTCGGGAGAAACCAAAAGCTTTCGCGCAGATTGATCCAGAGGTTTTTGAGTCTATTCATGATTCACCCTTTGGAGCCTTGGGCAGGAGATTCTCCCCCTCTCGCAAGGGTTGCGCCCGGCGTGCCTGTTCCTCCAGGACGCCAGACTCGCTTTGCAATCCGCCTTCCGCTTTCGTGGACACGACATCGGGTTCATCGGACGGACCATCGGCTGGAAGTTGTTCTTCCGCCTGAGCGTCGGGCTTCCCGACCCGCTTCGCGTCGAGCATGGTGATGGGGACGCCCTGCGGGAATACCACCTCGCGAGCCTCGTCGGGCATCGAGATGCCGTGCTTTTGAAAGGCGCGTTTCACCAGCCGGATTATTGAAGACCGTACCTTCAACCAACTGTGTTTGCGGCCATTGATCCAAAAATAGACACGCAGGTTGACGGTCGCCTTTCCCAGGCTCTCGGCCAGCACCGAAGGCCCGGGCTCGCGCAGCACCGCCGGATGATCCTTCAGCACCTGGCGCGCGATTTCCTGCGCTTCATCAATCGAATCGTCGTACCCGATGCCAATATCAAAATATTCACGCCGGTTGGAGTTGGTCGTGAAGTTGCGAAGCGTGCTCTTATAAACGAGGGCATTGGGAATCTGCACGAGGTTGCCATCCAGGGCCATCAGGACGGTTGTGCGCACGTTCAACTGCTGCACGTATCCGGTCACGCCGGAAACCTCGACCAGGTCGCCCGTCTCGAACGGCCTCTGGATGCTCAGAAAAATGCTGGCCAGGAAATTCTCCGTGATGTCCCGGAAAGCGATACTCAAAGCCAGGCCGATCAGACCGGTGCCCCCCACCACGGTCAACGCCAGTTGGGTCAGGCCGGAGACTCGGAGCACGATGTAGGTGCCGACAAGAACCACCAGCACGCCAATGCCACCCGCGATCACATTGCGCAGCAGTCGCGCTTGAATCCGGTGAAGAAGAACGGAGCGCGTTTTCCGCGCGCCCAGAAGTCCGGCTTTCACGGATAATGCCAGGATGAGCACCCCGACAAAGAGCACGGGCACGGAACGCAGGAAGTCGCGCCACAACCCCATCAGCCCCTGCCATGAGGGACCCCAATCCCATATGGACGGTTCCGCCACTTCCATCCGATTGGCCACGGCGACGACGTCCTCGGTGTTTCGCGAAAGATCGCCCGCCCACTTCTTGAGTTCATCGGACGCCACGCGCCCATTGAGGAAGACGACTCCTTCCTCGACCCGGACTTCCGGCGCGGCGAACCAATCGGTCGCATCCAGGACGTTTTGGAGGCGCAGTCGGATGGCTTCATCGCGTGCGACGGGATTGACGACCACCTTCGCGGGGGCGATCGAGATATCTTCATTGGCAGGGGCCGGTTCGGGCGAAACGTCGGTCTTTCGGGGCGGTTCTTGCGCCGTGGCCGTCATGAGCAGAATCCCATAGATAGCGGCCAGCCACGTCACGCGCCGTCGCGGTGTAATCGAATCGCCTGCCGATCGCCGCACACGGTCATGCCAGTCCCTTGCGGGGATGTTGGACATGCTAGCGTTCATCATTCGTGGTGTTTGCTCCAGGTCGCGTCGGATGACGTTCAGCCAGATGGACTGGCCCGAACGTTTCCAGTTGTCTCAGCTCTACGGTCTATTGTAGACAGAGTACGCGATGAATGGGGCATCAACCATGGTGTGTATCCCTACCGCAAACGGCGCTTTCTTACTTGGCCGTGTAGCCGGCATCCACCGGCAAGGTGGCGCCGGTGATGTAGGAGGCGGCGTCGGAAGCTAAAAAGACGACGACGCCCTTGAGGTCGTTGTCGTTGGCCATGCGGCCGGGCATGGTTTTTTTGGCGAAGTTTTTCAGGAAGGTTTCGCCGTGGTTTTCGGTCTGGTAGCCGCCGGGCGCCACGCAGTTGCAGCGGACGTTTTTCAACCCGTAGTAGCTGGCCGTGAAACGGGTGAAGTTGATCATGCCGGCCACGAGCTGGCGGCCGAACAGGCCGGCCCCCCCGGTCACCAGGGCCACTTTGCCTTTGAGGGAGAAGAGCTGGGGGTCGGCACAGGAGCGGGCGCTTTCATGGTGTCCTTTATTAGAATCAGAACACCTTATCACAAGCCCCGGGCGGAAAACAATTCAAAGCGGAACGCCGCGTCAGCTAGCCGACGCCATTCCGGCTGGCGTGGGCAGCATGGCGTAATGGCGCGAAAGCCGGCCGGCCACGGGGCGCGAGTGAAGGGCCCACTTGAAGAGCCGGGCGCGGACCGAGGAGGCGTGGCGGCCGGTGCGGGTGCCGAGCCACATGCCCGCCGCGGCCCGCACGCTTGCCGTTTCAAACGCCGCCCGCCGCCGTTTGTCATAAAGTTCCAGCAAGGGCCCGGCCCGGCCGGGTTCGTCCAGGTCCGGAAACAGGCCGGCGAGGTGTTCGGCGTCACCCAGGCCCATATTCATGCCATGGCCGCCGACGGGACTCATCACGTGGGCCGCATCGCCCGCGAGGATGACCCGGCCTCGGAAAAAGGAGCTGGCCAGCAGCCGTTCGGGCACGAAGGTCGTTTCCTGTGCCCGGCCAAGCCCGTTCAGGGATTGCCCGCAGATCAGGCGGATCCGCGATTCCAGCAGGTTTGGCACGCCCGGTTCCTCGGAACCGGGCGGCAGCAACACCACCCAGCGGCGCATTCCGTCCGGAAGAGGGAACGACTCCAGCGAGCCGAACCGGGTGAAGAACAGGCGGGCCTCCCGGCCCCAGCCCGTGTTGTCTTCGTATTCCCCCATCACAAAGGCGGGGCTGTACGAGTGGCGTTGGAAGGGAAATCCCCCCAGGGAGCGGACGGAGCTGTCGTGGCCATCGCAGCCGATCACCCAGCGCGCGGCGAGCTCTACCGCCTGGCGCCCCCCCGAAACGGTCAGGGAGAGTCGGACCCGGTCGGTTTCCACCTTCATGGCTTGCAGTTCCACTCCGGTGCAAAACGTGACGAGCGGCAGGCGGTGGATGTTTTCGGTCAGGAGCGAAACTGTTTCGGATTGGGGGATGGAAAGGAGGAAGGGGAACTCCGAGGGAAGCCCGTGGAAGTCGAGCACGCCGACTTCGCCCCAATCGTCGTAGACCCGGGCGCGTTCCACGGTCACGCCCCGGCTGATGAAGACGGCGTCCAATCCTCCGCGTTTCAGGATCGCCAGCGAGGCGGGCGTCACGCCGATGGCGTGCGACCAGTCAGTCGGGTCCAGCCGTTTTTCGAACAGGATGCAGGGTATGCCCCTCTGTCCCAGCCGGCTGGCCAGGAGCAAACCCACAGGGCCGCCGCCGACGATGACGATCGGGTCGTTTGTGCGCGGATTCGGTTTCATACGTGTCCCCCTTGGTGGGTGGTTTTGAGACCGCTTCCATTATGGAAAGAGCGATCACGGTTGCCATTCGGGATATCCCGCAGAAGCGGGGGCGCTAAACCCGATGGGAGGGGTAGGGGTTGACCCCATGGCTTCCGCGGGCGCGGGGCCATAGAATAATCGGCGTATCCGAGACGTCATAAGCCATACGGCCTCATTATTGAAGAGGCCAACACGTTTGGGAGACCGGTTATGCGAAGCAGACGACGAAGTGCGGGCGGAGTCATGATAGGGGGCCTTTTGCTGGCCTGCTGCGGGGGGCTCTATGCCCAGGAGACGGGGGCGCCGCCCGCCGTTCCTCCTTTCCCGGATCAGGAACTGCCCGAAGTGTTGACCCGCGGGCCGGTCCACGAGGCCTTTGCCGAGCCGGTGACGCTTCAGAACGACGAGCCGGTGACGGCCCCGTCGCCGCCGCCCCGCGACATGGAGGAGACGCCCCCGCCCGAGAAGCCGCGGGGCGAGAACATCACCTGGGTGCCGGGTTATTGGGCCTGGGACCAGGACCGGAGCAATTTCATCTGGGTCAGCGCCTGCTGGCGGGCGTCCCCTCCGGGCCTGTACTGGGTGCCCGGCTACTGGGTGGAGCAGAACAGCCAGTGGGCCTGGGTTTCGGGCTTCTGGGCGCCGACCGGCGTCAAGGATATGCAATATCTTCCCGCGCCCCCGACCCTCGTGGATCCGGACCCGGGCCCCCCGCCCGAGCCGAACATGCTCTGGGTTTCGCCCTGCTGGTATTGGTCTTCGGACCAATACATTTCGCGGCCGGGGTATTGGCTCGAGGCCTACCCGGATTGGATGTGGCAGCCTTCGCATTATGTGTGGACGCCGCGGGGTTATGTGTTTGTGCGGGGCCATTGGGATTACGCCTTCGATCAACGCGGCGTGCTCTTCGCCCCGGTGGCCTTCAGTCCCGGTTGTCTTCAACTGTCCTATTATAGGTACAGTCCGAGCGTGATGTTGGATCTGGGCCTCTTGACCGCCAGTCTTTTTGTCTACCCCCGCTACGGGCACTACTATTTCGGGGATTATTACGACGATTCGTACCGCCGAGGCGGCATCTACCCCTGGTTCGAGTGCGAACGGTACCGGTCCTGGTACGATCCGATTTACCGCCACCACCGGTGGCGCCACCGTGACAGCGATCCGCAGTGGGAGTACCGGCAGAAGGCGAATTACGATCGCCGGGTCCGGGACCGGGACGAACGGCCGGCGCGCACCTATCGCGAGATGCGCGAAAGGAATGACCGCAAATCCGAGGCGCAACGGGAAGGGAGCCGGCCCGCTTTTCCGATCAGCGAGATGACCGCCGGCAAGCCCCGCCCGGGTCGCTTGGAGAAGATTTCGGACGATACCCGCCGGGTCTACGCGCAGCAGGCCGGGGAGGTCACCCGTTTCAAACGTGAGCGGAACACGTGGGAATCCGTCCGGCCCGACGGGACTCCGCCCGTTCAGAAGACGCCCGAGATTGTTCCGCGCGAGGTACGGCCGAGGGAGCCTCGCCCGGCCGAGCCGCTTGCCACGATTCCGGAAGTGCGGACGGACACACGGACCCGCGACCGGGTTAAGACTCCGGCGGATTCCACGGCACCGGTTGCGATACCCCCGCCGGTAGCGCCTTCTTCGCCGGTGCGGTCACGCCCGTCGGTTGAATCGCGGCCCGCAGTGGAACCCCGCCCCCCCGAGATGCGCCCGGCGAAAACGGTGGAAATCCGCCGCGAGCCCGTGCGGATGCCCGTCGAAGCGACCCAGCCTGAGGTCCGCATCCGTACGCCTGTCGTGCGGGAGCCGCCGCCGGTTCGCATTACAAGGCCCGAGCGGGTCACGATTCCGCCTCATTCGGTTCCGGTGGCGACGCCTCCGGCGGCGGGGCGGCCTTGGCGGACAGCGCCGCCGCAGCCGGTTGGCGAACAGAAGTTCCAGGATTTGAATAACGACGGCATCCCCGATACGGGAAGGCGCGTTCGGGGGGGATGAAATAAAGAAAGGGGTCGAATATGCAACGCAGTATCAGTCGGTTGATGGGTTGCTCCGTGCGCGCCCGGGATGGCGCCATCGGGGTCGTCAACGATTTCTATTTCGACGATCACGCCTGGGTGATCCGCTACATGGTGGTCGGCACGGACGGCTGGCTGTCCGGCCGCGAGGTGCTGATCTCCACGGCGGCTTTGAAAAAGCCGGTCTGGAAGGCCCGCACGTTTCCGGTCGATCTGACCCGGAAACAGGTCCGGGACAGCCCCGGCATCGACACGCACAAGCCGGTATCCCGGAGCCATGAGGACGAACTGTCGGCTTACTACGGCTGGCCGGTTTACTGGACGGCCAATCCCCTCCTGGGCATGGGGTATCCCGTGGCGATGCAAATTCCGCCTCCGCCGCTTAAAAGGCGCAAAAAGGCAACCCCGGCGGATTCGCACCTGAGAAGTGTGAGCCAGGTGACCGGCTATAACGTGCGCGCTTCGGACGGGGAACTTGGGCATGTGCAGGATTTCATTGTGGATGACCGGACCTGGGACCTGCGGTATATGGTCGTGAACACCCGCAACTGGCTGCCGGGCAAGAAAGTCCTGATTTGCCCGAAATGGATTCGGTCGGTGAACTGGAAAGAGGCGAAGGTCTCGGTGAGCCTGACGGGGCGCGCCATCCGGGAGAGTCCGGAGTACGATCCGTCCAAACCGGTGACCGAGGATTACCACCGGAGGTTGCACCTGCATTATGGCGGAACGCCAGCCCGGCGGGTTTCGGCGGGCGTGTCATGATGGCCGCGCCAGCGGCGGAGCCGGCCGTCGTTTCCCTGGATCGGTTGTCCATCAACACGCTGCGTTTTCTGTCGGTGGACACCGTGGAACGGGCCAAAAGCGGCCATCCGGGACGTCCCCTGGGTCGGCCGCCATGCTTTATGGGTTGTGGACCCGTTGCTTAAGCCACAATCCGGCGGATCCCGGCTGGGTGAACCGTGACCGGTTCGTGCTTTCCGCCGGTCACGGCTCGATGCTACTCCATGCCACGTTTGAGCCTTTTTGAGGAACAAGAGCCCGCGTATCGCGACTCGGTGCTGCCGCCCGCGATCCGGGTCCGAGTCGTGGTGGAGGCCGGGTCGCCCCTGGGCTGGGAGCGTTAAGCCGGAGGAGACGGCGAGATACTCGGCCCGCGGACAGCGGTTCCCCCGCTCCTAAGGTAAATCGCTTCCCCATTCAGGGGTATCCCCGATTCGGCCGACCGCGGTTCCTGTTAGTATGTGACCGCAACGCCGAGGGGGTGGCGTTTGCGGAGGCTTCAAGCAAGCATGTCCGGTAAAATTACAATCGTGCTGGCGGATGATCACACGCTCGTGCGGGAAGGTCTGCGCGCCCTTCTGGAGGCCGCCGGCGACATGGAGGTCGTCGGCGAAGCCGCCACCGGCCGCCAGGCCGTGGAGTTGACCGATCGCCTGGCGCCCGATGTGGTGGTGATGGACATTGCGATGCCCCTGTTAAACGGATTTGAGGCGGCCCGGCGCATCCTCAAGTACCATCCCCAGACCCGGGTGCTCATGCTTTCCGCGCATGCGGAAGATGTCTACGTGCGCCAGGTGGCGGACATCGGGGTTGCCGGTTATGTGATCAAGCAAACGTCCGCCGAAGTGCTCGCGCAGGCGGTCCGGGAAGCGGCCCGCGGCGGCGTTTTCTACAGTCCCAGCCTGGTCCGATTCATTCGGCAGAGCCAGGAACGGCCGACCGACAACAACGAGTTGTCTCCGGGCCGGGGCAAGCGACTGAGTCCGCGCGAAATGGAAGTCCTGCAGATGATCGCAGAGAGCCTGGCCAACAAGCAGATTGCCGCGGAACTGGGCATCAGCATCAAGACGGTCGAAAAACACCGCGGCCGCCTGATGCAAAAGCTGGACATCCACGACACGGCGGGGCTCGCCCGCCATGCCATTGCGGCGGGTGTTATTGAGAACCGCGTCCGATATGACCGGGGCTGAGGGGCGGAGAGGTTAAAAAAGGGGGCGAATGAGACCGGCTGTTCATGTGGCATCGATCGGGACGGCGGTTCCGGCGTCTCATGCCGACCAGGCGTATTCGGCGGAGTTTTTGGGCGCTCATTACGGCCGCCGCCTGACTCCCCAAAGCCTTTCGATTTTGAATGCCGTTCTGGCGCATCCCTCCATCCGCAACCGGCGCTTCGCCGTAGCCGATCCGGCCCGCCTGGTGGATGAAGATCCGGACGAACGCATCCGCCGGTTCACCGATTGGTCCTGCGACCTCTCCGTGCAGGCGGCGGGGGAGGGTTGCGGGGGTGCCATTCCGAGCCGGTGGCGTAGGAGGTTTTCGCGGCGCGTGGCCCCGGGGGTTGGGTGAAGACCCCATAGGCAAGGGTGAGTCGGGCGGTTTAATGTGACGGCATAAAAGGTCCACCAGGTGAATCTCAAAGGCGGGCCGCACAGAGCGGCGAAAGGAGATCCGGCCATGTCGACGGCGTTAGAGATCAGTTTGATCATTTTGGCTTTGAGCTTCGCCGGGGTGGCGGGGGTGTTGATTCAGCTGCTGATCGGCCTGCGCAAGAAACTTGACGAGGCCATGCGTTCGGTGGAGGAGACCCGCGTTCAGGTTGAAGGGGTGCTCAAGGAAGTGAAGATCCTGGTTCAAAATGCGAACGGCCTTTCCGGCCGCGTTCATCTGGAGATGGACGAGGTGGATCGGATGTTGCATCTGGCCCGGGAATGGACGGAGAGGGCGGACCGGGTGGTGGACGGCGTGGGGTCGGTCATTGAGCCGCCTGTGCAATCGCTGGTGCGGACATCGGGATTGATTCGCGCGGGGTTCGGGGCTTTTATCAAGACCCTGTTCGAACTGAAAAATTTGAAACAAACGACAAATTAACGAACGCAAAAAAGGAGAACGATCATGTCCGAAAACAATAGCGGAACGAGTGTGGCGGCATTTTTGGCGGGGGCCCTCGCGGGAGCGGGAATCGCCCTGTTACTGGCGCCCAAGTCGGGGAAAGACACACGCGACCTGATAGCCCGCCGGGCTGACGACCTGAAGGATCGGGCCGAGCAGGCGCTCTCGGATGCCAAGAGCATGTTGAACAGCCGTAAGACGGAAATCACGGCCGCCGTGGAAGCCGCCAAGGATGCGGTCCGGGAAGAACGGAGCCGCCAGGCGAAAGTGGGCTGACAGGCAGGCGAAAGTGGTCATGAACATTCTGCTTGTTTATCCGGAATTCCCCGATACGTTCTGGGGGTTCAAACACGCCTTGGAATTTGTCGGGAAGAAGGCCGCTTTGCCTCCTCTTGGCTTGCTGACGGTGGCGGCCCTTCTGCCGCCGGAATGGAGCAAGCGCCTGGTGGACCTCAATGTGCGCACGCTGACCGACAAAGACCTGGCCTGGGCGGATTGTGTTTTTGTTAGCGCCATGACCGTCCAGCAGGCGTCGGCCCGCAGGACAATGGCCCGTTGCCATCAAGCGGGCTTGCCGGTCGTGGCCGGGGGCCCCCTGTTCACGGACACCCAGGACCAATATCCCGAGGCGGACCATTTTGTCCTGAATGAGGCCGAGTTGACGTTGCCCCCTTTCCTGGCCGACCTGGCGGCGGGCCGCGCCCGGCGCGTTTACGCCACCGGCGATTATGCGGATTTGTCGCTCACGCCCGCCCCGCTGTGGAACCTGCTGGAGATGAAGCGGTATGCCTGCATGGCCCTGCAGTTTTCGCGCGGGTGTCCCTTTGATTGCGATTTCTGCAACATCACGGCCCTGTTGGGAAAGCGTGTGCGCATCAAGTCGGCCGCCCAGATCGTCGCCGAGCTCGACAGCCTCCACGGGGCCGGCTGGCGCGGGGAGGTGTTCTTTGTGGACGATAACTTTATTGGGAACAAGCATTTCTTGAAAAACGGGTTGTTGCCGGCGTTGACCGCCTGGCGCGAGCGGCATGCCGGGACCCTGTTTTACACGGAGGCCTCCATCAACCTGGCGGACGATCCGGACCTGATGGAGCAGATGGTGAAGGCCGGCTTTTACAAGGTGTTCATCGGCATCGAGACGCCGGACGAAGAGTGTCTGGCCGAGTGCGGCAAGGGGCAGAACCGGAACCGCAATCTGGTGGAGGACGTCAAGCGCATCCAGCGGGCGGGGCTGCAGGTGCAGGGCGGTTTCATCGTGGGGTTCGACCACGACCGTCCCTCCATATTCCAGCGCCAGATCGATTTCATCCAGAAGAGCGGCATTGTGACGGCCATGGTGGGGCTGTTGCAGGCGCCGCCCGGAACCCGGCTTTATGAGCGGCTGAAGGCGGCGGGCCGGCTGACGGGGGCCTCCTCGGGCGACAATGTGGACGGCACCACCAATGTTGTGCCCGTTATGAGCATAGACGCCCTGCAGGCCGGCTACCGGCGCATCCTGGAGCACATCTACTCGCCGGGCCCCTATTATGAACGGGTTCGAACCTTTCTCCGGGAGTACCAACCCGCGGGGGCGAGAGGCAAGATGCGCGTCCACCACATTTTGGCCGCGTTCCGCGCGTTTTTCAGGCTCGGGATCGTGGGCGGCGGCCGGTTGGAATTCTGGAAACTGCTCGCCTGGACCCAGTTCCGGCGCCCGCGCCTGCTGCCCGACGCCATGATCCTGGCCGTCACCGGCTATCATTTCCGCAAGATCGCCAAGCGCGCCGGATTCTAAAGCGGCGGCAAACCGGGCGCGGCGAGTCCGCGCCTTTCGAGCAGCGAGCCGTCCAGCCGGAATAGCCGGACCAGGGCCTGGAGGCTGGCGACAACGGATTCCACCTCGGCCACCTGGCTGTTGATCAGGTCTTGCTGGGCCTGGGCCACGAGCAGGCCGGTGGAGCGGCCCACGCTGAGCTTGGCCTGTTCGACCCGGAGCTTTTCCGCCTGGAATTGACGGGTGATGGCGGTGGCGGCAATCTGTTCGCGCGCCCGCAGCACCTCGATGTGGGCCGATTCCACGTCGATACGGACCAGGTCGGACAGATTCTTCAGCGACAGGTCCGCCTGTTCCCGGTTCAGCATGGCCCGCCGGTGGACGGCTTTGGCCTCCCGGTTGATGGGCGGGAAGGAAAAGCGCAGGCCGATTTCGTAGTCCGGCTCCCCCGCATCAAGGTCCCGTGCGGCTTTCCCGAACGAATCGGCGTAGGCGGTGCTGCCAAGCCGGGCAAACAGGTCCAACCGGGGCAGCAAGCCGTTTTTGGTTTTGACGATTTCGAGGTCCCCCTTTTCGATCTGAAGCTTCACCTGGTTCAGCTCCGGCCGCCGGCGCAGGGCCAGCGCCACATGGTCCGCCAGCGGGGCGGGCTCGATGCCCGGGGATTCAGGGACGGTGGAGGGAACGGGTTCGGCGTGGGGGCCGGCGAGAGCGGCGGGATCGATCAGCCGGAGCAGGCGCAGGCCGGCGAGGGAAAGGGTGCTGCGGGCGTTGATGAGGGCCTCGCGCCGGAGGGCGATCTCGGCCTGGGCGGAAACGCGTTCCGTTTCCGGCAGGCTGCCCACCCGGATCCGGTGATCGATTTCCCGGAGCTGCTGCTCGGCGACCTGGAGTGCTTCCTCATAGATGCGAAGGCGCCGCCGGGCCAGGGCGCAGTTCCAATATTCGGTTTCCACCTCGGCCACCAGGCTCTCGAGGAAGCCCCGGAATTCGTAAACCGATATGTCGACATCGAGCCGGGCCTGCCTGAGCGAGGCCAAGTTCACGGCCACCGGCCGGCCCTGGAGAAGGGCCTGGGTGAGGGTGAGGTCGAGGCCCGTGGAGTACCGGTCGGCAATGGTGTCGCGGCTTTCGCGGAGGCCCCGGCCTTCCAGACCGACCCGGGTGCCGGTGGACAGCTGTTGCGAAGCGAATGCCGTGGCGCTGTTTTCCTCGACGGTTTCGGGTTGCTCCGTGCTGCGGGGGAATGTCCGCGTGCGTGCGGAGGCCACTTCGCCCCCCAGAGCCGGGTCGAAGGCGGCGCGTTCCGCCTCTTCGAAAGTATGGGCGATCAGCGGTTCGAGCCGTTGGATTTCGAGCGAGCGGTTGTGCTCCAGGGCCATCAGCACGGCCTCGCCCAGGCGGATGCCGGGCGTGTTCGTCGTCGCCTCCGCGGCTTCCGCCGGCCCGGCCAGCCAGCCGCCGCCCGCGAGCAGGAGCGCGAGCAACAGCTTTTTCCGCCGCACGCCCTCCTCGAAAAG
The DNA here is from genome assembly GCA_046484345.1 of Kiritimatiellia bacterium. GTDB lineage: Bacteria > Verrucomicrobiota > Kiritimatiellia > CAIKKV01 > CAIKKV01 > CAIKKV01. Next base: position 11,027 of record JAWOJA010000064.1, on the reverse strand, counting down.
CGAATAGACGACGGGGATGAAGAACAGGGTCAGGAGGGTGGAACTGGCCAGGCCTCCGATCACGGCCCGGGCCAGGGGGGCCTGGGCTTCGCCGCCCTCGCCGACGCCGAGGGCGAGGGGCAGGAGGCCGAGAATGGTGCTCAGCGCGGTCATCAGGATGGGGCGCAGGCGCCGGCGCCCGGCCTCCTCGATCGCCGCCCGCGGGGTGAGCCCTTCGCGCCGGTGCAACCTGTTGGCCTGGTCCACGAGCAGGATGGCGTTGTTGACCACGATGCCGCCCAGCATGATGCAGCCGATGTAGGACTGCACGTTGAACGTGGTGCCGGTGAGCAGCAGCGTCAGCACCACGCCGATGATGGCAAATGGGACCGAGAACATGACGACCAGCGGATCCTTGACCGACTCGAACTGGCAAGCCATGACCATGTAGACCAGCAGGAGCGAGAGGACGAGGCCCAGGGCCAGTTCGTGGAACGCTTTCTGCTGTTCCTCGAAATCGCCGCCGTAGGCGATGGAGAATCCCTGGGGAATGGGGATGGTCGCGAGCTTCACGCGGATATCCTTCAGCACGGAGCCCAGGTCGCGGCCGCGGATGTTGGCGCGGACATAAACCACCCGTTCCTGGTCCTTACGGTCGATGTTGGCGGGGCCGGTGCGGGGCTTGACCTCGACGATATTGCGCAGGACCACGGGTTCGCCGTCGTCGTTGGAAATGGTCAGATCCAGGATTTCCGCCAACGGCCGTGTTTCGGCGTCCTGGAGCTTGAGCAGGATGTCATATTCCTTGCCGTTTTCGCGGAAGGACCCCGACTTCGTGCCGCCCAGCGTGGTTTGCAGCGCGCCGGCCACCCGGGCCACCGACACTTTCATCGACTCCGCTTTCAGCCGGTCCACCGTGATGAGCATTTCGGGAACTCCCGATTCCCGGCTGGCTTTGGCATCCGTGACCCCGTCGACCGTTTCGATCAATTCGCGGGTGCGCGTGGCCAGGGCGTCGGCGGCATCCAGATCGTAGCCGCGGATTTCCACCTGCACGCGGTCCGAACTTCCGCTCACCATGCGCATGATGAAGAGCCCCTGGCCGGCCCGCGTGCGGATGACAGCCCCCGGAACGGGCCCGATGTCACGGCGCAGGGCGGCGGCAATCTCGTCGCTCGACCGGTTGCGCTCGCGCACGGGCTTGAGAATGAGCTGGAGGTCGCCCTGGCTGGACAAGCTTCCGCCCAGGCCGCTGATCAGTTTGAGGCCTTCGGGCACCCGGGCCAGCCGCTCCTCGATGGGGCGGACGGTTTTGTCGAGCAGGGCCAGGGTGGCGCCGGCCTCCATTTCCACGGTGACCCGCACCTCGCTTTCATCGCTGGCCGGCATGAGTTCCGTTCCGACGAGGGGGATGAGCGCGAGGCTGCCGAGCAGGAGCAGGAGGGCGATGACGGCCGTTCGGCCACGGTGGTCCAGCGCCGTTTTCAGCAGGTTCCGGTAGCGCGACTCGAGGCGCTCCAGCAGGGCGGCCGTTTTGGCGGCCATCCCCCGGCTGAACGAGGGCGCGGCGGGCGGCCGGGGTTGGGCATTTTTAAGGAACAGGGCGGCCAGCATGGGCAGCAGGGTAAGGGCGGCGCCCATGGAGCAGAGCAGGGAGAAGCCGACCACGTAGGAAAGCTGGCGGAACATGACGCCCGACATGCCGCGCACGAAGATGAGCGGCAGGAAGACCACGAGAGTTGTCAGGGTGCTGGCGATGATGGACGAGGTCACTTCCCCCGCGCCCTTGACGGCCCGTTCGGCGGGTCCCAGATCGGGTTCATGTGCCCGGAGCCGGTAGATGTTTTCCAGCACCACGATGGAGTTGTCCACCAGCATGCCCACGCCCAGGGCGAGGCCGCCCAGCGTCATCAGGTTGAGCGTGAAGCCCCCGAAATAGATCAGCATGAACGTGGCGAAGATCGAGATCGGAATGGCCGTCGCGATGATGATCGTGCTGCGGAAGCTCCGCAGGAAGACCAGGAGCACGATCATCGCGTAGAGCCCTCCGTAGAGGGCCGCGCGCCCGACGTTGGTGATGGAACGGCGGATGTAGTCGGATGAGTCCCGGATGGGCGTGATGGCGATCTGGGGCAGCTCGGCGTTGATCCGTCCGATTTCCTTCAGCACGAGTTCGGCCACTTCGACCGTATTTTTGCCGGATTGCTTGTTGACGGCCAGGCGCACGCCGTTGACGCCATTGACACGCACGATGCGGACAATCTTCTGCCAGGCGTCCGCCACCTTGGCCAGTTCGCCCAGCCGCACGGGAACGCCGTTGCGCATGGCCACGGTTGTGTCGCGCAGCTGGTCGAGCCCGGTGAACTCCCCGGAGGTGCGGACGGTCAGTTCGTAATTTCCGCTTTCCAGGCTGCCCGCCGGAAGGGTGATGTTGGCGTCGCGCAGCCGGCCGGCGATCTGGTCGAGCGGGATGCCGAGGGCCTTGACCCGATCGGGATCGAGGAGCACGTGGATTTCGCGCGAAAGACCGCCGCGCACATCCAGGGAGGCCACGCCGGGAATCCGCTCGATGCGGTATTTGACCTCGTCGTCAATGATCAAACGCAACTGCACGGGATCCATTTTTCCGGAGGCGCCCAGAATGAGGACGGGGAAGCTCGCCAGGTCGAATTTGCGGAGAATGGGCCGATCCGCCTCGTCGGGCAGGCGGCGGGCCACCCGGTCCAGGCGGTCGCGCACGTCATTGGCCGCGGCGTCGAGATCGGTTCCCCAGGAAAAGCTGACGCTGACATGGCTTTCGCCCTCCGCGGAGGAGGAGGATACCTCCTCGACGCCGGGCACGGCGTTCAGGGCCTCTTCGATGGGGCGGGTGATAAGCTCCTCGATTTCGGCGGGGCTGGCGTTGGCGTAGGAGGTGGAGACGGACAGGGTGGGGTAGGTGATGTCCGGCATAAGGTCGATGGGGATGCGCACCAGGGCGACGGCGCCGAGGATCAGGACGGCCAGCGTCAGCATGATGATGAAGATGGGCCGGTAGACGGCAAAGCGGGCGACGCTCATGGCCGGGCGCCAGGAGGGGTCTCGGGCAGGCGGATGGGGGCCCCGTCCTGCAGCAGGTGCTGGCCGAGAACGATGACGGGTTCGGAAATCACGGGCGAGAGTATTTCCACGGTTGAGCCGCTGAGGATTCCCGTTTTGACGGGCACGAAGCGGGCGCGGCGGTTTTGGGCATCGGCCACAAAGAGCCCGGTCTGTTCATCCCGCCGCAGCAGCGCTCCGGCCGGCACGGTTTGCGCGTCGGGGTGGGTGTCGAAAACCAGTTCCGCCCGCACGAACATGCCCGGGGCCAGGCGGTGATCCGGATTGGGGACCTCGATCTCGACCCGGGCCTGGCGCGAGCCCTCTTTCAGGAGAGGCGCCTTTCGGATGACGCGGCCGGGAAAGCGCTCGGCGGGCCGGGCGTCGGTGGAAAGAACGGCCTCCTGGCCGGGTTGAACGAGTGTGTAGTCGCGCTCGATCACGTTGAGGATGGCGAGAACGGGTTCGATGTCCAGGATCGAAACGATGGGGTCATTGGCCCGGAGCATGGCGCCCTCGTCCGCAAACCGCTCGCCGATGACCCTCACCTCGTCGTTGTCATCCCAGGTGGCGAGGATCCGGGTGTAATCCAGCCGAACCTCGTCGGCCTTCAGGGCGGCCTCGGCCTGGCGGACCTGGGCATGCACCACGGCCTGGCGAGCCTCAGCCGCCAGCAGAACGGCCTGGGCTTTTTCGGTTTCGGCCTGGGAGGCGACCTTCTGTTTGAGCAGCTCCTGGGTGCGCGCGTATTCGCGGGCCGCAATTTCCAGCACGCTTTTGGAGTCGAGCACGTTGGCCTTGGCCACTTCGAGTTCCGCGCGGGACTGTTCCACCGTCTGGCGGTATTCCTCGTCGTCCAGGATGGCGACCAGGTCGCCCTTGCGGACGGTATCGCCGATGTCCACGTGCAGTTTTTTCAGGCGCCCGGCGATTTTCGGGGCGGCGGTGAATTGGGAGCGCGGCACGATGGAGCCGGACAGGACGCGGATTTCGCGGATGGTTTCGCGCCCGGCCGGAGCGACGGCCACGGCCACGGCGGAGGCGGAGCGGGCGCCGCCCGTTTTTGCGGTTCGTTCGCGGGCCAGGGCGAAGAGGCGCCAGCCGATGAGGGCGGCCAGGACGAGGAGAATGAGGCCGTATTTTTTCACGATTTCCCATCCTGCAAAAAGGCGGGGCAAAGGTCAAGCGGCAATGGCTATTCGCTCAAGACCTGGCCCATGTAGGATTTTCCCTGCAGGACGGTCTCGATGGCGGGAACCAGCTCCTCAAAAGCGCACGATTTGCGCACATAACCCACGCCGCCCGCCTTGAGGAAGGCCTTGACGACGCTGCGGCCGCAATGGTTGGAAAGGGCGATGACCCGGGTGCCGGGCAGTTGCCGGGTGATGGCCTCCGTGGCCTGGACCCCCGAGATGCCGGGAAGGAAGATGTCCATCACCACCAGGTCGGGCTTCAGCAGGCGGGCTTTCTCGATGGCATCCTCTCCGCTGTCCGATTCGGCCACGACCTGCAGGCCATGGCTGCCGGAGAGCAGTGCCGACATTTCCTCGCGGGTGGGTCCGTGATCGTCGACAAGCAGGATGCGTTTGAATTCCGGCCCGGGCGGCGGGGTGCCAGCCTGTTTGCAGGACAGCCGGGAGCCCGTCTTTTGGGATTTCATTGGATTTAGAGCTCCAGCGAGGTGACCCCTTCACGAATGGCATATTTGGTCAGCTCCGCCACGCTGTGGAGATTAAGTTTTTCCATGATGTTGCGCCGATGCGTTTCGATGGTCTTCACGCTGACGCCCATTTTGTTGGCGATTTCCTTGGAAGAGCGCCCCTCGGCCAGCAGTTGGAGGGCTTCACGCTCCCGGTCCGTCAGCGTGGCGAAGGCGGGGTTTTCGCCCTTGCGGGGGGATGAGCGAACATAGGAATCCACGAGGCCCTGGGTGACCTCGGGGCTTAGGTAGGTGCGGCCGGCCATGACTTCGTGGATGGCGCGGATCAATTCGTCGAACGCGGTTTGTTTCAGGATGTAGGCGGATGCGCCGGCCTTGAGCATTTCCCTGACGAAGTGACGGTCGGGATGTCCGGAAAGACCGACGACTTTCACGCTGGGATTGTCGCGGATGATTTTCCGCGTGGCTTCGATCCCGTTCAGGTCCGGCATCGTGACGTCGATAACGGCCACGTGGGGGGTTGTCTTGCGGGTCAGGTCCACGGTTTCCTCGCCGTTTTGAGCCTCGCCCACCACGGACATGCCCGGTTCCTTGGAGATGAGAGCCTTAAGACCCTCTCGCATCATTTGGTGATCGTCGGCAATCAGGAGCCTGATATTCATATGCTTCCCTTCGTTATGAGGCCTTCATGATGGAGCCTGGGCGGCGGTTAGGGCATCAGGGAAATCCTTAGGCGCATCTTCTTAAATCCGCAGACCAAAAATAAAAATTAAGGTTAATTGACAGCTTTGGCAAGGCTAATCCCGATTTCGGGTCAGGTCGTTTTGCGGCATGATGGACGCCATGAACGATTGCCCGGTGAGTGCCATTTTGATTGTCGAATGAAGCGTCGCGGAAAGGAATGTGTGAATGTCCCCAAAAATTCAAATAGTTTTCTACAGCATGTATGGGCACGTCTACAAAATGGCGGAGGCGGTCGCCGAGGGGGCCCGGAGGGTGAAGGGCGCCCGGGTCGGGCTCTTCCAGGTGCCCGAGTTGGTGCCCGAACCGGCGCTTGAAAAAAGCGGCGCGGCGCGGGCGCGGGCGGCCTTCGCGCATATTCCCCTTGCCGCCCCGGCCCAGTTGGAGGAGGCCGATGCGATTATTTTCGGCTCTCCGACCCGTTTTGGGAACATGTGCGCGCAGATGAGGAATTTTCTGGATCAGACCGGCGGCCTGTGGATGAAAGGCGCGCTGATCGGCAAGGTTGGCAGCGTCTTCACCAGCACGGGCACGCAGCATGGCGGGCAGGAGAGTACGGTGCTCGGCTTTCACACGACCCTGCTGCACCAGGGCATGATCATTGTCGGGCTGCCCTACTCCCAGGCGGGACTGACGATCATGTCGGAAATCACGGGCGGATCTCCATACGGGGCCGCCACCCTGGCCGGGGCCGACGGCGCGCGCCAGCCGAGCGAGAATGAACTGGAACTGGCCCGGTTTCAGGGGGAGCATGTAACCCGGATTGCTCAGAAACTAAACCGGGAATAAGTCAATCGCACAGCGGCCGGTGTTTTCAATGGCAGGGAGAGTAAGGCAATGAGGGCGAACCGGATTGTCAGGGAGTTCATTCTGAATTACGAGATGGGGCTGCATGCGCGGCCGGCGGCGCGTCTGGTCAAAACGGCCTCCGCTTACGATGCGGAGATCAGCGTCGGTTGCCAGGGGCTGGTGGTGAACGCCAAAAGCATTCTGGGTCTTTTGTCCCTGGGCGTCGGGCGTGGGCAGCGGATCCGGATCGAGGCGGAGGGCGCCGATGCGGCTGAGGCGCTTCAGGCGATATCGGACTTGCTGGCCCATTCCAATGACGAGGACGAAACAACGGCGGCCCTGGCGGGTGCCGGGGCCGCCGCGTTGCCGTTTCCCCGTCAGGCGCGAAGCCGGGTTTTGTTTTCCCACCACGAGGCCTAGCGGCGGGGGCGACGTGTGGCAGGGCCGTCAAAAAATAAACCCGTCTGGCGCTTCTCAGGCGGTCAGACGGGCTGTGGGCTTCTGCTTTATTCAATCCTCTTCATTTCATGGCCGCATTCGCATACGCCGGGCTCATCGGAGAGCGGGGCGCAGTTGGGGCAGGTGATGCCGCAGGCGCACAGGTACTTGCCCTGGAGGTCGACTTCCGTCAATGGTTCCCCGCAGGAGCAGAGGGAGGGGTCGTCGGCATCCGCAGAGGTGCAGGTGCATTCCGGGTCGCAGGTGCAAAGCTGGGCCTTGCCGTCCTCGATGCCCATAAAGCGCATACCGGTCATCTCCGCGCCGCAGAGGCCGCAACCCCCGGCATCCCGGGCAAGCGTGTGGCACTCCTCGCAGGTGTAGACCAATGAAGTTCCGGTCTCGGTGGAGCGCGGGTTCATGGCTTCTCCTTGTTTTGGGTTTTAAAAATTCAGCCCAGGCGTCCGCTTGGCACAGGTCCGTGTTCCACGTCAGGGGGAGGGAACCCTGAGGGAAGGTGTGGCAAGTTATCGGCTTCGCCCGGGCTGAAAAGGGTGAGTTGAATTATTGGACGAGGTCTTTGACGGCGTCCGTGGCATCCTTGCCGGCTTCCTTGATCTTGGCGCCAATCTTCATGCTGGCCTTGCCGTCCTTGGTGCTGAATTCCTTGACATCCATGCCGCAGGCGCATTTGGTCGGGTCGTCCAGCTTGGTGGTGGCGCAGATGCACTTGGCGGGGCAGGTGCACACGTAGGCGATGTCGTCCTTGACCTTGATCAGGTGCATGGCTTTCGTTTCGCCCGAGCACATCGCGCACTTGCCTTCCTTATCGGCCATCATGTGGCACTTGTCGCACACATAGACGGCTTCGCCGGCGGTTGCCTTGGCCAGCCATTTTTCGCCAGCCCCACCATTGGGGGCGGCAACATCCTGCGCGGAGGCGACGGCCGATATGTATGCGACGGTGAACAGAGCACAGATCAACTTCTTCATTCTTTTCTCCTCGTTTGGGTTTTCGGTTTCAACGTGTCCATTTATACAGCAGGGGCGGCCCTGTTCCAATCGGGGTTCTCCCTGTTTTGGCGCTCGTTTTTTACGATCACGCGTGAGGGAGATCGTCCCGGCGGACGAATAATCAAGACAAGCGGGGCGGGATTTGATACCGATACCGTGAGAAACGCAACAAGGATGAGCATGCATTTTGAGATTCAGGATCCGGCGGTTCGGTCGGCGGCGGACGGCGTGTGCCGGACGGTCCGCGAGAGCGGCGGCCGCGCCGTGTGGGTCGGGGGCTGCGTGCGCGACGCGCTGCTCGGCAACGCCGTCACGGATGTGGACCTCGAGGTTTACGGCCTGGCGCCCGAGGTGTTGACCGCCGTGCTGGGCGCGCGCTTCCGGCTGGACCTGGTGGGCCGGGCCTTCGGAGTTATCAAGCTGCACGGGCTGCCGGTGGACGTGGCCCTGCCGCGGCGCGAATCCAAGACCGGCCTGGGCCACAAGGGGTTCGACGTGCGTTCGGACCCGGCCCTCTCGCCCGAAGAGGCGGCGCAGCGTCGCGACTTCACCATCAACGCCATGGCCTACGACCCGTTGTGCGGCTCGCTGTGCGATCCGTGCGGGGGCCGGGCGGACCTTGAGGCGCGGGTGTTGCGGCATGTGTCGGATCATTTTTCGGAGGATCCCCTCCGCGTCCTGCGCGGGATGCAGTTCACGGCCCGGTTCGGGCTGAGGCCGGCGCCGGAAACGGTGGCCCTGTGCCGGACGATCACGCCCGAGGGGCTGGCCGGCGAACGCGTCTTCGGGGAATGGCGCAAGCTGCTGCTCAAGGGAAAGGCGATCCGGGCGGGGCTGGAGTTTTTACGGCAGACCGGCTGGGTGCGCTATGCGCCCGAACTGGAGGCGATGATCGGATGCGCGCAGGAGCCCGACTGGCATCCCGAGGGGGATGTCTGGACCCATACGGGGCACAGCCTGGACGCTTTTGCCCGCGAACGGATCGGCGATGAGCGGGAGGACCTGGCGGTGGGGTTCGGCGTCCTTTGTCACGATTTTGGAAAACCCGCCACGACCCGCGAGGAGGAGGGGCGGATCCGCTCGCGCGGCCATTGCGAGGAGGGCGAGGCGCCGGCGCGGGCCTTCCTGGGGCGCCTGATGGCCCCGCCGGACCTGATTGAGGCCGTGATCCCGCTGGTGACGGAGCATTTGCGCCCGCACGAGCTGTTCACGGGGCAGGCCGGGGATAGCGCGGTGCGGCGGCTGGCGGTGCGGGTGGGGCGGATTGACCGGCTGGTGCGCGTGGCGCGGGCGGATCATTTTGGCCGGCCGCCAATGGCGGCGCCGGACTATCCCGAGGGGGACTGGCTGCTGGAGCGGGCCCGGGCGCTGGATGTGCAGGACGGGGCCCCCAAGCCGCTCGTCATGGGGCGCCACCTCATCGCGATGGGGTTGAAGCCGGGCCCCCGATTCAAGAAAATCCTCGATGCCTGCTACCAGGCCCAGTTGGACGGGGAGTTTTGCGATGAAGCCGGCGGGCTGGCGTTTTGCAGGAGTTGGCTCGCCCGGACGTGAGAGATTACGAATCCGGAATTCACGTAAAGAGCCTATAGGCACGCCGGGATTATTCGCCTGCGCTTGAGAGCCGACTTCATGATGGCCCCGATCAGTTGATCGAAGGACAGGCCGTTCAGGCGGCAGAGGATCGGCAGGTCCGAGTGAACGGGATTGAGGCCGGCCAGCGGGTTCACCTCGATGAAGGAGGGCTTGTCCTTGTTGTCGTAGCGGATGTCCACGCGGCCCGCATCGGCGCAGCCGAGTGCATTCCAGGCTTTCAGGGCCAGGTCGCCGCAGGCTTTGGCCGCCGCCGGCCGGGCCAGCGTGTAATCCACCAAATCTTCGTAATTCTTTTTGGTTTTGTAGGAGTAGATCGCGTCCGTGCCCCCGCGGTACCGGACGGCCATGACGCCGGCCACGCGGGCGTCCCTGCCTGTTCCCAGGATACCGACAGTGTATTCCTCGCCCGGCAAATAGGTTTCCACGAGCACGGGCTGGCGGAAGGTCCGCAGCAGTTTGAGGCAGACCTTGCGCAGCTGGCCCGCATCGGCGATACGCGAGGCGTTCGTGATGCCCTTGCCCGTGCCTTCGGCGACGGGCTTGGCGAAAAGGGGGTAGGGCAGGCGGATGGGGGCGATGTCGGCGGGGGCGCGGACTTCGGCGAAGGCGGGGGTGTTGACCCCGGCGGTCTGTAGGACGCGCTTGGTGAGAGTCTTGTTGAGCGAGAGCGCGAGGATGAGCGAGTCGGAAAAAGTGTAAGGGATGCCATAGACTTCAAGCAGCGCGGGCACCTGGGATTCGCGGGTGACGCCTTGGATCCCTTCGGCGATGTTGAAGACGATGTCCCAGCGGTCGCCCTTCAGGAGGCGCGCCATGAGGCTTTTGACGTGGCCGATGCGGTCGACGATGAAGCCCAGCTTGCGGAGGGCGGATTCGATGCCCTCGATCGTGTCGGGCTTGTCGAGCTCGGCGGTTTCCTCTTCGCCGTAACCCTGGGCCAGGTATTCGTCACGCAGGTCGTACGTCAGCCCGACTTTCATTGCTTTTTCACCATTTCGATAACGCTGCCGCTGGGGAGGGTGGCGGTGAGGGTTGTCGCGGTGACGGTGTAGTCCCATTCCTCGGTCACGTCGGAGACGACCACAAGCTTGCCGTTCTGGAGGGACCAGGTGCCGCGGCTGAGCTTTTCGCCGGTCAGCCGGTCCACGACGCTGCGGGAGCCGTCGGCGTTGAAGGTCATTTTGGACCAGCGCCAGGGGGTGACGACCTTCCACGTGCCGATGATCCTGGCCCGGTCGTTGGCGGGGGCGGTTTGGACCACCCGGTTGTCGTTGTCATCGTCGTCGCTGTTGTCGCTGGTCTCGCAGCCGGTCAAGGCGAAACCCGAAGTGAGGATCATGGCCAGAAAGAATGCCCGCCGTCCGAATTGCTTCATAGAATTTCCGTCTTTGACAGGTAGAAAGAAGATGGTCAGGAGAGTAGTTTTCCTGTCCATGGAAATCAATAGCAAAGTGTAATCGGTCAGGTTTCCGGACATGGTCTTTTCTTTTACCGGTTGAATAAGGCCATTTTTACAGGCGGAACACTTTTTTATAGACAATTTCCTCCGAATTTGCTTTTCTATATTGGATGAAAAGATTAACACACGATCAGGTCGAAGCCATGACCATGGCCGATAAAATTGTTGTCATGAAAGACGGTCTTATTCAGCAGATAGGCTCTCCTTTGGATCTTTACAACAGCCCGGACAATAAATTTGTTGCCGGATTTATCGGATCCCCTGCCATGAACT
>JAWOJA010000002.1:0-18291 GCA_046484345.1 Kiritimatiellia bacterium | reverse complement strand
TGTTCGGCCGTGAACAGGGCTGTTCGCTGAAGCAGGCCGTTGAGGTTGGAAGCAACTGCAACTGTCATAAGGATTCAGTATAGGTATTTATCGAGCACTGATCAAATGTTTTCCGTGGGATGAGGCGCCCTCGAAGAAAGAGCCCGCACGGTGGAGCATGCCAAACGGAAGACACGGTGGCTCACGGTTCGGAATGAACAGAAGAGAAGATTTATTCACACGGAGCAGCGGAGAACGCCGAGATTAGCGAGCAGAAAAACGGATTTGTCATCTCAGCGTCTCCGCTTCTCCGCGTGAGATCCGGGTTTGAACCGAGTCCTGTTTGTCCGATGTGACCCCTTTGTCCGCTGTTGAAAATGAGCCTATTTATTACTCTTAGGACTGACGCTTAGGCTCAAGAGGTTGATGGTAGGGCGCGCAGTCCCTTGCGCGCCGGAACATTTCTGCTTTTGCTGAACCTCAATGCAAACGGGTTTAACGGTCTGGGTAATAAGATCGAACCACGGACACACGGAAAAACGTGTCCCACGCGCCACTCGCGCTTGCCCAACTTCCGTAAAACCGTCCTAAAACGAGTCTATTTATTATTCTTAGGACTGACGCTGCGGTTCCGGCTTTACGGATTACCGGAGTGGAGCGCGAGGCTCCGGCCTGGCGTTTAGAACCAGATGAGTGACTGGACGGAACGGCTTCGGCCGCCCGCTACCCTAACCGACCGAAATAACGACGGATTCAGGACAAGGTTTGTCGCAGGACCATCCGTGTAACGGAGAAAAGCCATGAAAAAGAAAAGCGCCTCAAGGAGGCGTACGGGCCGTTATTTGTCTGTTGACTCCGGCTCTGGGATGAGTGACGCTTAGATTGCGCCTGCGGCGACGCGTCCGCCTTGGAATGGTTAGCCGCTAAACAACCCCCGATAACTGACCGATTACTTTGAAGTGGATTAAGAGCTGGACTTTTCCCTAATGCCAGGATAAAAAACGCTAGATATTTTATTGAGAACTGGACTAACGGTTATTCCCTTAACAGGTTCGACCAATGATCACACATTGGGAAAGATGAATATGGCAGACCTTGTTGATATAGAACCGAATTCCGGAGGTGGCCTTACTCCTCCACTTCCCAAGCCTGCCAATAGTGCACTTGCAAGTATTCGGCGTGATCTAACAGATGATGAATTGTCAACTCCGGGCGCACGCAAACTTCTAATTGATCGGCTAGATCAAACCGAGAAGCAGGTTGCCGAGTTGAAGGAATTTAGAGACAAATATCATACAGCGAATCAACAGGTAGCAGTTTTGACTGAAAGAACTAAGCAGACGAATGCGGGTGAAATTTTATATGGAGTAGCTCTTTCTGCGGGTGCGATTTTTATAGGCTTGGCACCGTCTGCGTGGTCATCGCAACCATATGGAGTCATTTCATTGTTGACGGGTATTGTATTGATGCTTCTTGCAGTTTTATCAAAATTTATTGCTCTTCGTCCCAATATTGTCCAAGTTCCCAATGGGGGGCGGAAATGAATCTTGAAATCCGCTCAATTAAAGACGCAGGGTCACTAACGCACGAGAGACTTGTCTTAAAAGTTTTGAAGGATTGTGACATCGGACATTATTTCGTTTTCAAATCAATATATATGGATGACAACAACATTTCCACTGCCATCGATCAGCCATTTTGGTTCCCCGACTTGAGCGTGAAGACTGGCGATCTTGTTGTGGTCTATTCAAAGCGCGGAATACAGTCCCAAGTTGCTAACAAGAATGGCTTAACAACGCACTTTCTTTACCGTGGCCTTGATCAAGCTATCTGGAATAATGCCCGTGAGTGTGCAGTGGTCTTTGAGATAGCCGATTGGGTAGCAAAACGTAATAACGCAAATCAGGAATGATGGCGTCATTTATTCAGTGCTCTTCGTGACATGAACGCCATTATGGATTTGAATGGACTTAAAAGACAAAACATTAAAGTGGGTCCAAACTCAGGGTTATCCTCTTGAGTATTATGTCACCGATGCTTTCCGAAACGCGGGGTTTCAAACCATTCAAGGATTTTATGTTGATGGAGATAAGGGTGGTGAACCAAGGGAAATCGATGTTTTGGCCCACGTTGACCTGCCAGTCGGCAAAGAAACTGTGATACGTATTGAGAGCTTAGTTGAGTGCAAGTGGTCTAAGGATAAACCTTGGGTTGTGTTTTATGGCAAACGGCAACCTTGGGCTTCTGCAAGAATTACTCAGCAGTTCGCATCAAAAGCAGGGCAAGCAATGCTATGGGTAAATGCAGGAAATAAGAAAATTCAAGGGCTTGATTTATTTTCCGTGTTAGAAAAAAGCGGATTTGGTGGTAGGCAAGTTGTTTTCAAGAAAGAGGATTCTGAAGATAACAAAGATTTATTCTACAAGATTGTGTCAGCAGTCACGATCAAGTCTGTAAAATTACGTGATTTTTACAATAAAGCCGAAAACTTTATAAAAAATGAATTCCCGTTTGTGGCCATTGTGTTTCCGGTTATCGTAATTGATGGGCCTCTTTTTGCCATGCATTGTGACGATTCTGGCGAACTTGCACTAAATCAAGTGCAGTATGCGAAACTGCATTGGAGTGGTAGTTCGTCGTGGACTGGTCATGCCGCTATTGAAATTGTAACAAAAGAATATGCGAATGAATTTGCTAGGAACCGGTGCGATCAATTTGTAAAACTGGCAAAAGCATTACGACCAGCCTTTTTCAATTTGAAAGATTGTTGGGAAAAGAAGTCACTTGAAGGCTTAAGGACCAAGAGCGGGTCTACTGGCTTACTTGGCATGCCCGAATTATTGCGGGACATCGAAATGCGCAGATTGAAAGCGAACGCAGCTCGCTTGAAGGTGAAAAATAACGCTTCCGATGCACATTGATAGCACAGGCGGCTTCGTTTGAAGGCTGACACCCCAATGGTAATTGGAAAGAAAAACAGGGGAAAATCAGGGGAAGTCCAAATGCTGGTTGCTGAAAAGGGCTGATTTCTTGAGCTTTTTGAATGGTATTTGTAGCGGGTGAGGGGAATCGAACCGTGTGACTAGCTACGCCCTTCGGGGTCAAGTCGACAGTGTGGTTGTTCATGCCCATTTCTTCCTCACTCACCCCCCAAACCTCCCATCCCCCGCTTCCCTCGCTTGCCCCAATGTCACCAGCGTCTGCAACAATTCTTCGATCTTCTCTTTCCTTACTCTCCCAAACGAGCGGGCTATCTCTTCCGCGGTCACAGGGGCCGGGGCGTCTTTGAGCATGTCGCGGAGAAGGCGGATTTGGGAGGGGAGGTCCTTGGGCCATGTAAGTTTGCCAGAAGGGAGTAATGCGGCGGCGACGGCGCGCCGCCCTCCAGAAGAGGGAGAATCGACGGATAATTCCGTTTGAACAGGTTTGGCCTTGTTCTGATACTCCGGCCGAAGCCAGCGGATGAGGCCAGTGGCTTCTTCGGCCGCACGGGTGGCGTTCAGGGCGACAAGGCGTTCGAGGATTTGGGCATCGTTCAGGTTGGGGGGCCAGCCGTAGGATTCAAACACGGCCGCATCAAGATCGTCGTGAAGCTGCTTGAGGACGGAAACCAAACCCTCTTCGTGTATCTTCTTCTCGGCCGCTGTCAGCGGTTCGCCGGAACGCAGTTTCTCCAGGACATTATACATGCCCGTGATGGTCAGGCCCTCATGCGCCGATTGCTGCCTCTTCCGATGCGCATCCAATTGCTCCGCTAATTCCCGTATCCGCGCCTTCTGCGCGTCCGTGGCCACGGGGAAGGGGAAGGTTTCAAAACACGTTGTTTTTACATAGACCGGGCGATCTTCCAAGGTGCTTCCTGCTGCTAAAACCCAGGCAACATGAATCCGACTGCTGAGAACCCCAAGGTGAAAGGCATCTTCCAGCGCAATGCAGATCAGTTTATTGTCGGGCAGGATGGCTTTATCCAGGAAAACGAAAAACCGGTGTTTGGAGGTTTCGACGGTGGCGATGTAGCGGCGCCGGCCGCCAAGCATGTTGCGTAAGTCTTCTCGGCTGCGACGATGGAGCCACCAATTCAATTGAAGTCGTTTGTCGCGGTTTTGGGCTCGTTCAGGGCGGACCCGGTCAAAGAGCCACTGGTATACTTCTGGGTACCTTGAGCGAAGTTGATCTTCTGAAATGTCGAATAAGGAAATGCACATGACATCCCTTGGGCGTGATGTCAGATCGCGGCCGTTTCGATATAACCTAATGAACCGGTCGAGGCCCGCAATGCGCCCTAATCCAAGCGTCGCTGCTTCTTCAGGGGTTACGATAAAACCATCACTCCCCAGCTCGAAGCCACGGTTGCTGATGTCAGTGTTAGCTTTTAACTCTACCGCCCCCGCCACATCCGCCCCCGTTGTTAGGTCGGCGTTAATGTGTCCGCGGGTTGTGGCGAATGTCACGGCGTAGTGGTCGCCATCGGTTTCCGATTCGGTGAGCACCTGGTTCAGCACGCCATCCTGCTTGCCGGCCGCAGCTACGGTCATGGCGATGCGGACAGCAGCACCGTCGGCCGCATCCACCCAGGGATGGTCGGGTATGGCTAACAGAATGGAGAGGGGCGGGTCGGACGCAAGCTGCGTTTCCAGAACCCGTCTGTTAAACGTCTGGCGCAGGCTGTTGGTGGTGACGAATCCAAACCGCTGAATGCTTCCCGCGCGCGCCAGCTTGGCCGCGTGGTTCCACCAGTACATGACAAAGTCGCTCGATTCGCCCACGTCGGCATGAACGGCGCGCACGGTTTCGGTGTAGCCGTCGCCCAGCGCCTGGCGCATGAGGGCCGGCCCGATAAACGGCGGATTGCCGATCACGTAGTCCACCTCCGGCCATTGCGCGGGGCGGGGGTTGAGGTAGCGGACCACGGGGGCGCGGGCAGAATCGTCGGGCACCTCGCGTCCGGTAACGGGATGGGGCTTGGTGGTGCGGCCGTCCCAGCGGGTGACCGGCTTGCCCTCGGCGTCCAACACCGGCTCGATGCCGTCGTAGTCGATCAGCGCGTCGCGGCATTGGATATTGTGGAAATTGCGGATGATCGGCTGGGGCGGGGCCACATTGCCCCGGTTCCGGAAATGCCACTGGAGCGTGCCGATCCAGAGCACCAGTTCCGCGATGGCGGCGGCGCGGGGATTGACCTCCAGCCCGAAGAACTGGTGGGGGCCCACGGTTTCGCCGGTATATTCCAGCACCGCCTGGCGTTCGCCCAGTTGCGCGAGCGTATCGAACACCTCGCCCTCGATCCGTTTGAGGTGTTCGAGCGTCACGTAGAGGAAGTTGCCGGTGCCGCAGGCCGGATCGAGAATGCGCAGGTGGCAGAGCGACTGGTGGAAAGTCTTCACCGTGGCGGCGGCTTTTTTCAGGTCGCCCGTCGTGGCTAGCAGGACGGCGGCGGCGTGGACGGCCTCCCAGTCGGCCCGGACGGGCTGCACGATGGCCGGCAGGACGAGCCGTTCCACGTAGGCGCGCGGGGTGTAGTGGGCGCCGAGCTTGTGGCGCTCCACGGGATCGAGCGCGCGTTCCAGCAGCGTGCCGAAGATGGCGGGTTCCACGTCGCGCCAATCGGATTGCGAGGCCTCGATGAGGAGGAGAAGCTGGTCCTGGGTCATCGGGAGGGCGGCGGCGTTTTCGAACAGGCCGCCGTTGAACTGGAGGATGGCGGTGCGCAGGCTGGTTGAGAAGCCGCCGGTGTTCATGCGCTGCCAGAGTTCCTGCACCATGGGGGTGAAGTGTTCGGGCGTATCGCGCAGGCTTTGGAGCAGGTTGCTGAAGCCCCCGCGCATGAGCAGGCCCACATCCTCCGCGAACATGGTGAAGAGCGCGCGCATGAGGAAGGTGGAGGCGGTGTGGGGGTCGTGGCCCGCCTTTTCCAGCGAGACGGCCAGCCGCGCGAGGCTGGCGGCGATTTCGCGCGTTACCCGCGCGCTGCGGCGGGCGGGGTCGAGGTCGTGCGGGGCGGTCCAGACGAGGCGGAGGCGCTCGCGGATTTCGGGGCGGGCGAGATCGGCCAGGAAGAGGCGGTGGCTGCCGGCGGCGGGGAAGGGGGTGTAGGTTCCGCCGGTGCAGGAGAATTCGGCGAAGAGTTCGATGGAGTGGCCCACATCCACGATGGCGATGAAAGGCGGGCGGCCTTCCGAGGCGGGCAGGGCGCGGCAGTATTGTTCGGCCTGGCCGCGGGCGCGGAGCATGGCGTCGTCCCAGGCGCCCGAGCCCCGTTTGGCGGAGCCGAGCTTGAGTTTGCGCTTCAGCTCCTGGGCGGCCTCGGAGAGGGGCTTTTCGGGGCTGACGGGATTGGCGCCCTGCTTGGCCTCCAGCACGAGGCAGGCGCGTTTGTAGAGGTCGATGCGGCCGGTGCTGGTGGTGCCGTCGCCGTGCTGGAAGGTGACGTTGCGCTCGAAGACGTAGGCGTTGGCGGAGTCATCGGGGCCGGCGGGATCGGGGCGGGGCACGCCGATCAGGTCGCACAGTTCGGAGAGGAAGAGCTGGTAATTGGCCCGTTCGGCGGCGCCTGAGTTTTGCCAGCGGGCGATGAAATTCGCGATTTGCGGCTCGGATTCCACAGTGCGGACCTGGCCCTTTCGTTGGAACGGCTATAAGGAACCGAATATGACAGAGCGTCAAAGAAGGAACAAGGAAATAAATCGGTTTGGATGAGCCCCATTCACGGGGTTGGCGCGTTGAACAGCGGTGCGCCGGTGAAGCCGGCATCCGGGTTGATGGCCGTGGGGTCAGCTTCCAATTCCTCGACGGCATCGCAGGCTTTTTGGAAGAGTTCGGCATGCCCCGGGGTGAGGGCGGCGGTAACGGGTTTGGAGAGGGTGAAGGCGAGGGCGGCTTTGATTTCCGCCGGCGTGTCCAAGGGTTCATACCAGCATTTGGACCATTTTTTAGGGCCCCCTTTTCCCACCGGGCCCCTTGCCATGGCCTTGAGTGCCAGCACTCCCGTGCCCCGCTCCTGCGCCTTTTGAATCACGCGCGGTCCGAAATGGCCCGCCGTCCAGCAGGCAAAATTGATGGGGAAAAGAACGGTGTCGAAAGCGAACGACGCCAGAAGCCGAATTGCCGCCTCCTGCGTGTGGGCGGAAAAGCCGAGGAAGCGGACGAGTCCCTGGTCGCGGGCCTTGAGGAAGGTTTCCAGGGCACCGCCGGCGCTGAGGATTTGGTCGACGTCCGACTCCGTGGTAACGCCGTGGAATTGGTAAAGGTCGAGCCGGTTGGTTCTGAGACGCTTCAGGGATTGCTGCAATTCCGCCTCGGCCGGGCCGGCCAGGCGGGCGGTTGTCTTGCAGGCCAGGAAGACCTGGTTCCGGTAGGGTTCGAGGGCCGGACCGAGCCGTTCTTCGGCTTGCGAATAGGTGGGGGCGACATCGAAATAGTTGACTCCGTGGTCAACGGCCGAGGCTACCAGCCGGGCGGCTTCCGCGGGGGTGGTGCCGGACAGCAGGATGCCGCCGAATCCAATGACAGAGAGGGATTCGCCGGTTTTTCCGAGGGCTCTTTTTTTCATGGCAGAAACCTCACGCACGGCCTGGGGTTGGTTGGCCCCTTCTTGTGAATTCATGTTTCGGTTGCAGTCTACAAGAGGGAGCCATTCAGCACAAGTCCCTGGACTGAGGATAAAGGGTGGGTCGTTTCCGGCTTGTTTGAGATTGATTATTCCGGGCAAATGGGGCATACTGAAAAGCTTGTAAATGGATGGGAGTGCTTTAGTCGGCATAAGGAGAAGATTATGAAAGTATCGATTGATTTGGATGCGTGCGTGGGTTGCGGTCTTTGCGAAGGGGACTGCCCCGAAGTGTTCGAGATGGACGGGGACAAGGCCAAGTGCAAGATGACCGATGTTCCCGAGAGCCTGCAGAAGTCGTGCAAGGAAGCCGCGGCCAATTGCCCGCAGGAAGCCATCAAGCTCGCGTAATCGGGTAATCAGGAGGGCCGGCCGCGAGGCCGGCCCTTTCTTCAAGGAGGCCGGTTCTATGAAGATCAGCGAATGCGGCGTGTGCGGGCACATCGAAATCGATAACAGCCCGGCGAAGTGCCTGGTGTGCCGGTCCGTTCAGTCCTACAAGGAGAACGAGGCGGCCATCAAGAAGCCCGGGCAGACGCCCGGCGGCGAAGCGGACAAGAAGCATCTGCCGGCCATCAAGGTTGAGGCGGACGGCTTTTTCGGCGGCAGCGCCGACTCCGTGATGGTCAAGGCCGTTGTGGGCGAAATGGAACACCCGATGAAGGCCGAGCATTTCATCCGGTGGATCGATGTCTATCTCGACCACAAGTTCGTCAACCGCATCTGGCTGTCGGCGGAAATGAACCGTCCGGCCATGGCCGTCAGCATCAAGGCGAAAAAAGGCCTGATCACGGTTTGCCAGAACTGCAACGTGCATGGCACGTGGATGACCGAACAGGCGTTTTAAGCGCGCGCGAATAGTTGGAAAAAAAGGCCGCAGGCAGACCTGCGGCCTTTTTATTTTCCGGGGGCGGCCGTTTAGCTGAAGTGATTGACGAGGGTGGCGACGGCCACGCCCAGGATGAGGCCGATGAAGACTTCCAGGCGCGTGTGGCCGAGAAGTTCCACCAGTTTGCGTTCCGAAAAATGGTGTTCCTTGAAGATTTCCTGAACGATGTCGTTGAGCAAGGTGGCCTGCAAGCCCGCCGCCCGCCTGACGGTGGAGGCGTCGAACATCACGATCAGGGCCATGATGAAGGTGCTCATAAACACTTGCGAATGGAAGCCGGCGTTGAGGCCGATGGACATGGCGAGAGCGCTGACGGTCGCCGAATGGGCGCTGGGCATGCCGCCGAGGCTCGAAAGGTAGCGGAAGTCCAGCTTGCGGGACGCGCGGTAGTTCAGGGCCACTTTCAGGACCTGGGCGATCAGCCAGGCCAGCAGAGGGGACCAGAAGGACGGATTGTCAAAAAAGTCGGTGGACTGGATTTCGAGGCTCATTTCGAAAGTATGATACCCGTGCGCCTTTCCGTCAAGCGCCCTTGCGTTTTTGCCTTTGCGCTTTTTCTTCGCCATAGGGGAATCTGGCGGACGGTTGCGTTGTCGGTTGGCTGGGTGCGGCGTTTCGGGCGTTCCCTGACGGATGCTTTTGCGCGCTAAGGGCTTCAGGCTGGATGCGTCGGGCCCACGAGGCCACGCCGCATCGCCTTCAACCCTTATCATCGCAAAATCATCTCGCCAGGGTCCGCCTTAACGAAACGCCGCACCCGGAACACCTCGCGCGCCCGGCCGCTGTCGCGGACCTCGGGCGGCGCGCGATTCCGGTCCCCAAGAAATGCCCGATCTGTATTTACCGAGTTTGGCGGCCGCCGTTCATCGGGCTTGTATCGGAAACCGACTCGCGCGCCGCACCCAGCTCAACCAACAATATAACTACAAAGACAAAAGCGCCAAAACTCAAAGATGCTCCCCGCCTGCACCCCCCGTCTTGACACTGAAGGCAGGGGGCGGGTATTCTGGCGCAAATGAGGAGAGAGGGTTATGTTCGAATTAAGCGATATACAAAAAGACGCCGTTAAAAAATGGCTGGCCGATGGCGCCGGCATTTCGGATGTGCAGAACCGGCTCATCAAGGAGTTCGATCTTCGCCCCACTTACATGGATGTCCGCATGTTGATCCTGGAGCTCGGCGCAACGGTCCAGGAAAAGAAGCCGGCCATTACCGATCTCAACAAGAAGCCCGCCGCTATCCCCGGACCCGCCGGAGAAGCGGCGGAAGAGGACGATGGGGGCGCGCCCCCGCTTCCTGGAGAGGCGCCCGCCGGCCTTGGCGCGGTGACGGTGGAGGTCGACCGGATCATGAAGCCCGGCGCGCTGGTGAGCGGCACGGTCACATTCAGCGACGGCATCAAGGCGCAGTGGTCGCTCGACCAGACCGGCCGTCTGGGCTTGGCGGGCGTGAAGCCCGGCTACCGCCCCAGCCAGACGGATGTGCAGGAGTTCCAGCTGGCCCTTCAGAAGGAACTGGCCAAGCAGGGTTTTTAGGGAGCCGTGAAGGTGCGGTATCGTCCCCTCAATTCCCCCTCAAAACGCACCCTTGCGCCCTCTCCTTTACAGGTTGGGACCATACTGCTTCTGCTGATCGCCCTAGTGGTCCTGCTGAGCATGGACCGTTGCAAGCCAAGGCGCGAGCCCGACGGGGCGGAGCCGGCCCCCGCGGCGGTCGGGGCGGTGGGCGAGCTTCCTTCCGCGCAGGCGCCCCCCGCGTTGCGCGGCATGGCGCTTCCCTCGCCGCAGCAGAATCTGTTCGAACCGGGCTGGGAAAAGGGCGTTCAGCCCACGGTTTCGGGCCGTCCCGAATCCGGTTTATACGGCTCCAGCCGCACGGGCAGCAAGGGACTGGCTTCCTTTCACGAAGGGGTCGATATCGCGGCCGTGGCGCGCGACGCGCGCGGCAAGCCAACCGATCCGGTAACAGCGGTGGCCGACGGGCGGGTGGCCTACGTCAATCGCGTTGCGGGCAATTCCAATTACGGCATTTTCGTGGTGCTTTTTCATCCGGACCCCGCGGGCGTGATCTACACGCTTTACGCGCATATGGCGTCGGTGGAGGCGGGCGTGGTGGCCGGCCGGGAAGTTACAAAGGGCGCGCAGTTGGGGGTTTTGGGCCACACCCCCTCGTCCACCATTCCCCGGGACAGGGCGCACCTGCATTTCGAGGTCGGCCTGCTGGCGAACGACCGCTTTCCGGAGTGGGCCGTGAAGGCGGGACTGAAAGATCCGCACGGCAATTTCAACGGACGCAACCTGCTGGGTGTGGATCCTTTGGGCGTGCTGGCCGATTCCGCGCGCGATCCCGAGTTCAGTCTGTTGAAGCATCTGCAGAGCCTGCCGCCGGCTTTTTCCATCGTCGCGCGCGGACGCGGCGGCATGCCCGACTATTTCCGGCGCCATCCCGCGCTGTGGGCCGATGCGGCGCCGCCCGGTGCGGCCATTGTGTGGACCTGCACGAATGGCGGCGTGCCCATAGCGGGCCGCAATGCCACGGCGGAGGAGGCCGCCCGCCTGGGCGGGGCAAAGGCGGCGGTCCTTTCGGTGGACGAAGAGGCGCTGGGCCGCAACGGCCGACACCTGGTGGTGCGCCGAAGCGCGGGCTGGCAGCTTGGCCAGAATGGGGCGTCCTGGCTCGGCCTGCTGATGTTCTAGGCCGTCCGGCGGCTATAGGGGCCGGCTATAGGGGTGGCTATAGGGGTCAAGTCCGGACAAACGACAAACAGTAACGAATAGGGCGGTTCTTAGGGGCGGTTGGGGTCGCGCATCCCAGAGGCGGAGGCAACAGACAAAATTCGACCCGACCGCCTTTTTAAGGCGGGCCTTCTTTTTTTCATGACGTTACTCCGATAGTACGGTTGGGCCTTGAAACAACCTTGTTCCGAATCCGTTGTTCTTTCAATCTGTCAGGATCGTTGCGGCGTAAAACCGCTCCGTCCAGTCACTCATCTGGTTCTAAGCGAAGCCTTCCCTCGCCCTGGCTCGCGCTCCACCCCGGCAATCCGTTAATCCGGAGCCAGAAAACCGCCGGTATACCACGGGCAAGTCCATTAAGGGTGATCGCGGATCTATGGTTCATCCGCACACGCCCGCGAGGCGTCTCGGCGCCCAATCAGTCCTGTTGGTTTTGCCAACCCCAATCCTGGCTCGTCCGGCGGTTCCCATGTTTAGGCTCCTCCCGCCAATCGCTTGACGTCAAACTCCTTCCCCTCACGCATCATGAAATAGCAGGCCTTGGCCAGTTTGTTTGCCAGCGCCTTGACCGCCACCACGCGAAGTCCTGCTCGGGCCAGTTTGCGCTGGAACCATTTGCGCATTTCCGGTGAATGACGAATGGTTAGATTGGCCGCTTCCACGAATGCCCAGCCCAAGTATTCATTTCCGCGCTTGCTGTTGCCG
The DNA here is from genome assembly GCA_046484345.1 of Kiritimatiellia bacterium. GTDB lineage: Bacteria > Verrucomicrobiota > Kiritimatiellia > CAIKKV01 > CAIKKV01 > CAIKKV01. Next base: position 6,377 of record JAWOJA010000002.1, on the reverse strand, counting down.
TCGCCCTTCTTCTAGCGCGGCCCGTGTGACGTGTCGCAAGGCTTTCCAGGCTCGACCACTCGCCCGTTCGGGTGTGTGCCAGGCGCATTCGGCGGCGCATGAGGTCACGCACACCGCGCGTTTGCTCCGGGTAGATGCAGCCTTCGGGAAGAATTCCGTTCACCAGTTGCCGGGCGATGAAACGGGCATCCGTCTTATCGTTGGCGGCCTTCAATCCCATGTTCTCCTGCATCTTGGCGGTATTGGCCGGACGGACGTGATACTTCAGTTTGCGCAAGCCGTCGACGAGCCAATACCAGTTGTCCGTGGACTCGACGGCCAAACACATTGTCGCCGTGCAGATCCAATCCACCGCACAGGACCGTTGCGTCTCCCATAGCCACTCCTTTCGTGCTGAAACGATCGACCACTTTCGGCGCGGAACATACACTTTTTTGCAGGCTCTGGGTATGATTGTCAGCCTTTGACAATTGATATTTAGCTTGCCGTTTGCGGAAAACTTGGGCCGTATACGAGGCGTGGCAATAAACTGAGGGTTCAATTTGAAGGCGCCATATACCACGTAACGCTTCGGGTAGTGGATCGGCGCAAGTCGTCCTATGGCGACGATGAACGCGCGCGCTTTTTGAAGCGTCTTGGGGAGGCGGTTGAGGAATATGGCGTGCGGCTGTGTCTGTTCTGCCTCATGACGAATCATGTGCATCTGCTGGTGGGGACTCAGAAGGCGAATCTGTCGGTGTTTTGGCATAAGCTCCAGACGGCCTACACGGTTTGCTATAACCTCCGGCACAAGAGGGCAGGTCGCCTGATGCAGGGACGGTTCGGGGCCAAGCCTGTTGAGGGCGATGACTATCTGCTCAAATTTTCTGGGCATGGGAATGGGCTCCGCCGTTTGCCGCCAGGTGAAACGGCTCGGAGACCGGCGCGAACACGATTCCAGGCTGAATGCTCAAATTGAAGAGGCCGAAGAGGCCATTTCAAAGAGCAAAGAGCAACACGGGAAATCATAAATATCAATTATCAAGGGTTGACCCCGATTGAGCCGATTGAGGGCGATTGAGCACGATTGAGAGGGAGCAGGGCCGCAACCGGGTGCGTTACGTGCCGGCCGAATCAGGCCAGCCGATCGGCGGTATTCAGCCGCCAGCACATAGCCGCAACCGGGTGCGTTACGTGCCGGCCGAATCAGGGCCTGCTCCGCGGCTACCGGGTGACCCGCCCGATCAAGAACCATGCCAGTTTTTGGCCGGTTGAACGTTTTTTTGATGCGTTTGCCCTGCAAAATATTCGGCTGCGGCTTGCATGGGAGCGGGCAAACGGGTAATATGCTTGTTTTATTACCGAGAATGAGGCAGGTGAAGCATGAGCGAACACGCATGGATCGCAATTTTGGATTACGGCTCCCAGTATTCCCAATTGATCGCGCGCCGGATCCGGGAGATGCATGTCTATTCCGAGCTGGTGAAGTACAACATTTCGGCCGCCGATCTGGCCGCCCGGAAGCCGGCCGGCATCATTCTTTCGGGCGGACCGGCCAGTGTGCTGGAAGACAAGGCCCCGTTGTGCGATCCGGCCCTGTTTGATCTGGGCATTCCGATTCTCGGCATCTGCTACGGCATGCAGATGACCGGCAAGTTGCTGGGCGGCAAGGTCCACAAGGGCAAGGCCCGTGAATATGGGCCCGCCCGCGTGACGGTGGTCAAGCCCGACCCGCTCTTCGATGGGCTGCCCGGCGAACTGGACGTGTGGATGAGCCACGGCGACCAGGTTGAAGTCATGCCCGAAGGGTTTGAAATCGCCGCCCGCACGGCGACTTGTCCGGTGGCGGCCATGGCCTGTTCTTCGCGGCGGATTTACGGCCTGCAGTTTCATCCGGAAGTGGTGCACACCCCCCGGGGCGTCGAGATTCTCCGGCAGTTCGTCTTTTCCGTTTGCGCCTGCAAGGCGGACTGGGAGATGAGCCGGTTCATCGAGGAAAGCGTGGCCCGCATCCGGGCCACCGTGGGCGACGGCCAGGTGATCTGCGGGCTCAGCGGCGGCGTGGACTCCTCGATTGTGGCGGCGCTGATTCACAAGGCCATCGGGCGGCAGTTGCACTGCATCTTCGTGGACAACGGACTGCTTCGCATGGGCGAAGCCGAGCAGGTGGAGGAGACGTTTGGCAAGGCCTTTGGCATGGACCTGCACGTGGTCAAGGCCGCCGATCTTTTCCTGAACGGGCTCAAGGGGGTCACGGATCCCGAGCGCAAGCGCAAGATCATCGGTAGCCTGTTCATCGACGTTTTTGCCGAAGAGGCCCGCAAGCTGGGCGAGGTTAATTTTCTCGCGCAAGGCACCCTCTATCCCGACGTGATCGAGAGCCTCTCGCCGCTGGGCGGGCCTTCCGTCACGATCAAGAGCCACCACAACGTGGGCGGGCTACCCAAGGATTTGAAATTCAAGCTGATCGAGCCGATTCGCGAGCTGTTCAAGGACGAGGTGCGGGAGCTCGGCCGCAAGCTGGACCTGCCCGACCGGATCGTCAACCGCCAGCCCTTTCCCGGGCCCGGACTGGCCGTGCGGGTGCTGGGGGAAGTGACCTCGGAGCGCGTGGCGCTGCTGCAGATGGCCGACCTGCGGGTTCAGGAGGAGATGGAGAAGCTGGAGAACTACCACACGATCTGGCAGTCCTTCGCCGTGCTCCTGCCGGTGCAATCGGTCGGCGTCATGGGGGACGGTCGGACCTACGAAAACGTGGCCGCGCTACGCATCGTGGAAAGCCAGGACGGCATGACGGCCGACTGGGCCCGCATTCCCTACGATGTCCTGGCCCATATTTCCAACCGGATCATCAACGAAGTTTCCGGCATTAACCGTGTGGTTTACGACATCAGTTCCAAGCCGCCCGCCACGATTGAGTGGGAATAAACGCGAGCTTTCGTTTTCATGAAAAACGAATGGACCATATTACTGACCGGCGCGAGCGGGTTGCTCGGCTCCGCCGTTTCGGAACGGCTGGCGCGGGAGGGTATCCGCGTGCTGGGCCTGTGCAACGGGCAGGCGGGGCCGGGGCTGGTTCCCGTGGATCTGATGAGGACGGAATCCGCGCGGGAGCTGGAGCGCCTGGAGTGGAATGCCGCGGTCAACTGCGCGGCGTTTCGCAGTCCCGATTATTGCGAGATCCACCGGGAGGAAGCCCGGGTGCTCAATGTGCGCGTGCCGGAATGGCTGGCCCGGCTGGCCGCGGCCCGGAAGGCGCCCTTCATCCAGATTTCGACCGACTACGTTTTCCCCGGCACCCGGCCGCCTTACGCCGAGGCTTCGCCGGTGGAGCCCGTCAATTTTTACGGTCAAACGAAAGCCGAAGCGGAGGCGGCGGTCCTCGCCGCGCATGACGGGGCGCTGGTGATGCGGATACCGGCGTTGTATGGGCCGTTCCGGCCACCGGTTTTTTCGCCCCTGCTTCAGGAGGGGATCGAGGCGGCCCTGGGCGCCGATCCGCTGACGCTGGACGATGTCACCGTGCGCTATCCCACGGCTGTTGCCGACGTGGCGGAGGTGATCGCGCGGGCGATTCCGCTGAGGCTTGCGGGCCTGTTGCAGGTCAGCGCCGGCGAGGCGGCCACCCGTTATGGCTGGGCCTGCCGGATTGCCCGGTGGCTGGGCCGCGACACGGCCCGGTTACGGCCGGGGCCGGCGGCGTCCGATCGTCCGGCGAAGCGGCCCGTGGATTGTCACCTCGCGACCGGCCGGCTTGAATCCCTGGGACTTCCGGTGCCGCGGCCTTTCAGCGCTGTCTTGCCAAATTTATTCACAGAAATCGGCCTCTTGTAATTGAAATTTCCGTTGCCGCGATGTAGAATTTCAAGAGGTGGGAGAATTCAAACATATCGTTTGGAAGCGATTGATTACTATATGAGCAAAGTGGCTAATAATTGGGAGCGGATGCTTCTGGCCCTGAAGAAGTTCAAGGCGGAGAACGGTCACTGCGACGTGCCGGCCAATTATCCGGATGATCCCGCTTTGGGGCGCTGGGTGACCGTGCAGCGGTACCGCCGCAAGACGGATCGGCTGGCGGAAGATCAGACCGCCACGCTGGACACGTACGGATTCATCTGGGCGCCGGGAGAACGCTCCTGGGAAAAGGGGCTTGAGATGTTGCTGGACTTCAAGGCCAAGTTTGGCCATTGCGATGTTCCGGCCCAGTGTCCGACTCACCCGAACCTGGGTAGCTGGGTGGCCAACCAGCGGCATCGGAAGAAAACCGGAAAGTTATCCGAGGACCGTGTTCGCCGCCTGGAAGAGGCGGGTTTCAAGTGGTTCATTTACGGAATGGAGGGAGACAAGCGCAAGGGCAAGGCCGAGGTCGAGCCCGTCTCCCACCGAAAGAGGCAAACGGAAGAGACGATCGAAAACCGGATTTACAATCTCGGTCATGACGAGTTCATCCAGCACAACGCCAACGGCGCGATGCCGCAGCCACTGGTTCAATATGCCAAGGCGCACGGGGGCAATCTGCCGCCCTTTATTCCGCTTCCTTCCGAGCCCACCCGGTTCGTCATGAACAGCGATGGATTCGGCCGGGAACGCATCATCAAGTGGAGCGGCAACAGCGCGCTCAACGACGAAGTGCTGGACTACGTCCGGGAAAACGGCTGTCTGCCCCCGCGCAAGTAAGCCGGCTTTTCACAGGCTCTTGTGTTTAAGGGCGATCGCCTCGGCCAGCCGGTCCAAGGCTTCAAAATCCTTTTGCTTGGGGCAGCCGCGGGCCAGAACCGGCTCAAAGAGTTCCACTTTCAGGTTGCCGAGCGAACCGACCAAATGCTCCACCATTTTCGTGCCCCAGCCGTAGGAGCCGATGATTCCGGCGTAGCGCGTCTTGGGTCTCAAGGCATTGGCCAGCATGGCGGCGTGGGCGATGAGCGGGTGCGGGCCGACCAGGACGGCGCAGGAACCCAGAACCACGGTCGCCGCGTCCACCAGCGCTTCGGCCAGCTTGCCGATGTCGACCACGGCCAGGTCGAACGGTATCGCCGTGACGCCCTGCTTGGTGAGCGACTCCACCAGCCGGTTGACCATGAGCTGGGTGCTTCCGTGCATGGACACATAGGGAATGACGCACTGGTTTTTGCAGGCGTCGGATACCCAGTCCCGGTAGGCATCGATGATGAAAGCGGGGCGGGCGTAGATGGGGCCGTGGCTGGGGCAGATGGCCTCCACCGGCAGGGCCTGGATTTTCTCCAGGTTTTTCCGGATCTGCGCGCGGAAGGGCATCATGATTTCGGCGTAGTAACGGCGGGCGGATTCATAGACGCGGCATTCGTCCGTCGCATAAAGATCCGTCGTGGCGAGGTGGGAGCCGAAGAAATCGCACGAAAACAGAAGCTTGTCTTCCGGCAGCCACGTGCTCATGGTTTCGGGCCAGTGCACCCAGGGCGTGGAGATGAAGTGGAGGGTTTTGTCGCCCAGCGAGACCTTTTCGCCGTCTTCCACGACGCGGATACGGGACTCGTCGATTGACAGGTGATCGGCGAACATGCCCTTGGCCTTGGACGAACACAGGAGTGTGGCCAGGGGCCAGCGGCGCAGGAATTCGGGGATCGCGCCCGCGTGGTCCTGTTCGACATGATGCCCCACGATGTAATCGATCCGGTCGATTCCCTCGAGGTTGGCGAAGAACTCATCGGTCAACGCCGGATCAACGCCATCGAGGACGGCGATTTTTTCGGAACCCTGGATCAGGTAGGAGTTGTAGGAGGTCCCGTCGGGAAGGGGGATGAGCGAGTCGAAAAGCCGGCGGTTCCAATGGTTGACCCCGATCGCGAAGACGTGATCGCGGATTAAACGTCTGTTCATGGTGTTTTCCTTTCGCGTGGTGCCCCTGAAGTATCTCACGAGATTGCGGTAAATGGCAAATGCAATTGACAACAGTCGAAGAGTGGTCTAAGTTGCTTGGCTTTTATGGGCCGCTAGCTCAGTTGGTAGAGCACGTGACTTTTAATCAGCGGATTCGGTTAAAATAAACCTGAAAACATTAAGCATTTTATCAATCTTGTTTGGAAATGACACGTTTAGGGATACATTTGGCCGATGGATTTAAGGTTTATACGTCGCGCCACGGCGCTTCAGCAGCTCCATGGCCACCTCGTCCGGCACGCCGTTCTTCACGTGGTCCATGATGCTCCGGACATCGGGCGCCATTGATCGGCGGATATTCAGCTCCTTCGCGTACCGCTCCATATACCGGGCCCGCTTCGGATCGCCCATAATCTCGGCCATCTTCTCCGGCGTCGGTCCGCCCCGGCCATCCATAAACGCCCGGACTTGGCGCTGCACGTCAAGCCTGGCGACGGCATCTCGAGCGTTCACCTTGTCCGCAAGCAGCTTGGCCTCTTCGT
>JAWOJA010000104.1:0-38294 GCA_046484345.1 Kiritimatiellia bacterium | reverse complement strand
CCGCCGAAAGGCAATTGAGACTCCGTTTTGTCGAGCCAGGCCAGCGCCCACTTCTTCCACGTTCCTTTATGGAACACCGCCGAAAGGCAATTGAGACCTTGCTCCGCTTGTAATCCGCGTGACCCGAAACCCCGTTCCTTTATGGAACACCGCCGAAAGGCAATTGAGACTCCGAATACTTGGACGCGGAGCGCTGGGCCTTGCTGGGTTCCTTTATGGAACACCGCCGAAAGGCAATTGAGACGCACACCAGCGGACAGTTTGACCGAGAACGTGGGGGGTTCCTTTATGGAACACCGCCGAAAGGCAATTGAGACCTCCTTGGTGGTTGGCCTTTGCGCCCCCACGTTGTGTGTTCCTTTATGGAACACCGCCGAAAGGCAATTGAGACCCGGAACCTCCCCTAGCTTCACCAACTCGTGCCCTTGTTCCTTTATGGAACACCGCCGAAAGGCAATTGAGACCGCCGTGGATCGGATTCATAAACGCCGCCATTTCGGGCGTTCCTTTATGGAACACCGCCGAAAGGCAATTGAGACGACAAGCTGCCGCTTGGAAAGGTTGACGGTTACTCGTTCCTTTATGGAACACCGCCGAAAGGCAATTGAGACAACAGTTGGATGATATGCCACATGTCGGGGATGACGGTTCCTTTATGGAACACCGCCGAAAGGCAATTGAGACTTGAGTGTTTTCAGAACGGACGGCATCCAACTCCCGCAGTTCCTTTATGGAACACCGCCGAAAGGCAATTGAGACGGGCCCCGGCTTCGAGCTTGGCGATGATGGTGGACATGGGTTCCTTTATGGAACACCGCCGAAAGGCAATTGAGACCTGGTCGACGCGGCGGGCCCCGGCTTCGAGCTTGGCGGTTCCTTTATGGAACACCGCCGAAAGGCAATTGAGACATAAAACCATCCGAGCAAAGGCCGGTCCCGCTTCCGGTGGTTCCTTTATGGAACACCGCCGAAAGGCAATTGAGACGATGCTCGTAACAATCATGTCCACGCTGTTATCCGGGTTCCTTTATGGAACACCGCCGAAAGGCAATTGAGACAGCGAGCTTGTCCGGGAGGCCGGCCGCTCAAGGCGTGTTCCTTTATGGAACACCGCCGAAAGGCAATTGAGACCTTCCAGCTCTTGGTTCACCGAGAAGTACCGGTCCTCGTATGTTCCTTTATGGAACACCGCCGAAAGGCAATTGAGACCAGTGCCCTGGCAGCCCGTTGATCCGCCCTTGCCGCATCACTCGAAAAAAACCCGTGAAATCCGCATAATCCGAAGCTCGCTTTTCATGGCGGCTTGAGAACGGCTCACCCGGAGGGTTCGCCCCAGCCGGGGAGTGGTATGTGCTGCGGCTCGGACGGCGCCTAGCCCAGGCTGCGCGCGAAAGACAAAGCTCGAAAGGCCGGGCCTTTGCCGGGACCGGAATACGATCACCCGCCCTGCTCTATCCTGCAGCACAGGCGCATGCTTCAAAGGGACTCCGATTTAATCAGCCAATATGCCAGCAAGAAAAACAAACTTCTACGACGGGAAGCCCGGCTACGCCTTTAAGAACGGCAAGTTCTACCGCTTCGATTGGCGGGAAGTGCTGGTTGTTCGGGGGTGGCCGGATCCGCGCGCCTGGCTGAAACGCCCCTCGCATAACTGGAAGCCCACCCGGAAGTTTGCCGATGACTGGTTTTCCATGTGTCTTTATGAGAAGTGCCAGAACCCCCAGCCGGTCATTGAAGACCCCTTGGACGTCCAGGCCGGACAACTCCTTCTGCCCCTCCCTGCCTGGTTTCTCGCCGCCCGCCATGAGCTGTCCATCCAGCGGAACATGCTGGCCCAGGACGCTTTCTTCAACACGATCCCGGATGCCGTGCGGACCGAACTACTCGCCTTCCCCGACCGCAAGTGGCACCTCCTCAACCTGTTCGCCCGCTGCCCGGGCGCCTGCGAACTGGCCCACGGCAACCCCGCACTCGCCTACGCCCTGGCCAGCAACTGGGCATTCCGCAAGCCCGCCGTCCGTCAGCCCATGCGCGCCGCCCGGAGTCTAGTCCGCAAAAAACAGAAGGAAATTCTCCGCTGGCTGGGCTTCCCCCCCTCCGAAACGGTCCGGCGCATCTTGTCAAAAATCGTGCCGCAATCCCTCTCCATTAAACGCCTGCTCTACCTGCGGGATGCCCTCCCAAACCGCGCCGTCCAAAAAACTTTGGTCCATCTCCCGCGCATCAATGCCGGCGTACTGCGCCTGGCTGCGGATCACCGTTATTTCCCCTACATCACCCCCCGGCTGCTCGATGACGTCGGCCGCAATTCCCATTATGACGAGCCGCACAGCTCCCCTGTCGGTTTTCTGTTCGACACCCTGAAAATGGCCGGGCAAGACGAATGGCGGCATTGTCCCAAACGGTTCTCTTCGTTAAACCGGCTGCTTGAGGTTCACGACGAACTCGCGCAGCGCCTCCGCCCCTTGCTGGAACAGCGCATTCAAGAGCGCCCTTTGGAGTTTTCCGCCCCGCCATTCATGGGGACCAGGGCGATCCGCCCGATCCTGACGGCTGACGAGCTTTTGCGTGAAGGCGACCTGATGGAGCACTGTGTCGGTGCGTATGCCGACGACGTGGCCGTCGGCCAAGTCTCAGTCTACCGCGTACTGGAACCCGTGCGGGCCACGCTCTCCTTATGCCGGAACCAAGCGGGCTGGAAGGCGGATCAGCTGACCCAAGCCCGCAACGCGAGAGTGGACTCGGGCCTGCGTCAGCGCCTGTTCCAGGAATTGTTTCAAAGTGGACCCTTCCGGAAGAGCGACTTCTGGGACAAAAACCAGATTCCACTCCCCTTCGCAGATGATAGTGCCTCGCCTTCACCACTTTCCGGACGCGCCCCCGCCGCCAAACCGGCCGCCGCCCCCGCCGCTGAACCCCCCGCCGCCGCCGAAGCCGCCCCCGCCCAATCCGCCGCCGCCCCAGCGGGACCGGCCGCCGGAAGACGGCCGGCCCCTGTTGAAGAAGATGTTCCAGAGGAATATCGCAACAAAGATCCCCATGAAGATCTGCCCCGGATACTTCTCAGAAAAACGGGACAAAGGCGTTGACCCGTCCCCGGAGGCCGCCGCTCCCGAACGGATATACCCTTCCAACTGATCCACGGCCCCGAGAATGCCCTGGGCATAGCGCCCCTCGCGAAAGGCCGGCCCCATGGCGCGAATCACATCCCCCGCCCGGGCGTCGTTGATCACGCCTTCAAACCCGTACCCCACTTCGATACGTATCGCGCGATCGTCCCGCGCCACAATCAGGATCAGCCCGGTGTCGATGCCCTTCCGCCCCACCTTCCACGCGTCGGCCACGCGGATGCCGAAATCCTCAATCGAATCGCCTTTCAAGGAGGGCACGATCAGCACCGCCATCTGTCCGGTGACGGCCGCCTGGAAGGCCTGCAGCCGGCCCGTCAGGCGGGCCTGGTCGGCAGAATTGAGCAAATCGGCCTTGTCGACGACGAGGCCGGTAAACGGGGGCACGTCCAGCGCCCAGACCGTCAGGGCAACCAGCCAGGCCGCCAGGATGAAGAGTGCGCGTCTCACGGGTTAAAAGGTCACCGCGGGAACCGCCTGGGCCGCCTTTTCCGCCTCAAAATAGGGCTGCGCGGAAAACCCGTACCGGCCGGCAATCAGGGAACCGGGGAACACCCGGATCCGGGTGTTGTAGGTCCGGACACTGTCGTTGTACCGCTGGCGCGCCACGCCGATCCGGTTTTCGGTCCCGGCCAGCTCGTCCTGCAGGCGGATGAAATTCTCGTTCGCTTTCAAGGCGGGATAGTTTTCCGCAATCGCCAGCAGGCGGCCCAGGGCGCCGGTCAACTGCTGGTCGGCCGCGATCTTGTCCGCCGGCGTGGCCGCGCCCAGCAGGCGGGAGCGCGCCTCGGCCACTTCCGTGAAAATTTTGGTTTCATGGGCCGCATACCCCTTGACGGTGTTGACCAGATTGGGGATCAGGTCGGCCCGCCTCTGCAACTGAACGTCCACATCCCCGAATTGCTGGCGGATGGTCTCCTGACTGGAAACCAGTCCGTTATACGTGCTCACGCCCCAGGCTCCGACGAGCAGAGCCAGAATCGCCACCGCCACCAGTATCCCCGCCAATGCCTTCATATGCGTCCCCTTTTGTTGTCGTGTTATCGGGCCAATTCGGCGGCCGGAATCGAATAATCGGCCCCGCACAAATGACACACCACGTGCTGGGCCTTGGCCGTCTGGATGATCTCGTCGATTTCGGGTTGCGTCAACGATGAAAAGGAGGCAACGGCTTTTTGCCTCGAGCAACGGCACTGGAAGCGCAATTCCCGGGTTTCCCGCACGGCCAAATCCGCCAGCCCCGCCAGGCGGGCGAATTCCGCCAACGGCGCGTCGGCCTCCAGCAGGGCCTTCATGCGGCCGTCCTGGAATGCTTCTAAAACGGGCACGAAATCGGCCTGGCGGCCGTCCGGCATGCGCTCGGCCACAAGCGCCCGGGCCGACAGCACCCCGCCCGAATCGGCGCGCACGGCCAGTTCCGTTCCAGCCGGAACCTGGAGGGAAAGGTTGTAATAGCGCGCCAGAAGAACCCGGAAGTCGGGAGGCGTGAACGGCAGCGGGGTCTGCCCCAGCAGCCTGCCAGGCAGGCTGCGCATGACCAGGGCCTTGCCGGCCGGGCCCAGCCCCTTTTCCGAGACGACCGGCTCGTCGGAATCCAGGCCGTCCAGGATCTTCTCCATCGTATAGCCGCGTAAATGCCCGGCGCCCGTGGCTTCGGCAACCAGACCCCGGACAGGACCGTCCACACGAACCTGGAGCAGCACGGCCTCCTCGGATTCGCTGTCGGCGGACAGGAGGCAGACGGAGGCCATGCCTTCGGCCAGAATCCGGCCGGCAACGGGCCCCGACAAATGGCGGGCGTCCAAAGCCTTGGCCGTCTGCGTCACGTCCACCTTCGTCAGCCGGATGCGGGTGCGTTCCGACAACATTTTCAACATGCAATCCATGTCCGTTTCCTTGCCTGATTGCCCATCATGCACCGGCTCACGGCGCAAATCAAGCCCGCACCGACGAACGCCACTATTCGCTATGCCAAACAAAGATTTTCTTCTATACTGAGCCCCGTGAAAGAGATCGACATACGCAAAATTATGGACGACTGGCCCTACGAACCGGACCGGGCCATCCGCATGGCGCGCTTTCCCGATGGCCGCCTGTTGCTCCAGGTGCGGCTCCCCATGGGGCTCGAACAATACGAGGTCAAGGGGCGCCCGGACGGCAAAAAACCGCACGACATGGAAACCGCCCTCGCCTTTCACAAAGCCCGCTTCGAGAAAGCGGTCGAAGCCGGCATCGAAGGCGCTTTCCGCCTGGATCACGCCGCCTGCGAGGAGCTGTTCGACGAGAGCACCCTTTTCTACCTGCGCTACATCCGCTTTCTGGAAATCGAAGATTGGGAACGGACCCTGGCCGATACGGAACACAACCTCGCCCTGTTCGACATGGTGGCCCGCTATGCGGAAAAGCCGGACGACCAGTTGCATCTCGAGCAATGGCGCCCCTACCTCATCCGCGTCCACGCCCTGGCCGGCGCCATGCTCCACATGAAAAAGCGCAAGCCCGACAAGGCGCTCCAGTTGCTTCAGGAAGCCGTCAACCGCATCAAGGCCCTGCCCGTCCTGGAATTCGAGTCCTACAGCCAGGAGCTACGCCATTCCCTTTCCGAGTTGAACGCCCTCCTTAAACGGATCCGCGACAAGACGCCGCCCAATCCCGCCGCCGCGCTGGAAACCGAGCTCCAACTGGCGATCCGCAAAGAGGATTACGAACGGGCCGCCGTTTTGCGCGACGAGATCTCCTCCCTGCGAAACGGCAAGGGCAGGCGAAAAACAACCCCCTAACCAAAAGCACCCCAGGCCGAGGAACAAATCAACGAACTGCGCCAGCCCACGCCGCAGGACTATACGCTCAGCCCTGTTAGCTCTCAGGCCGCCCCACCGGCGCAACCCTGATGGGGGAATTGCGGCGCGGACAAAGACCGCCGCACGCAGTGCGGCGCCACACAATCCCAGGCGTTGACGTGCAACCACTATCAAGTTGCTGCGTGGACGGGGTGGCACCCCCTTCGGCTTCGCTCAGGGCGGGTCGGTCGGGTCGCGTAGGAGGCCACCGGGCAACCCGCCCGATCAAGAACCATGCCGTTTTTGGCCGGTTGATCGGTTTTTTGATGCGTTTGCCCTGGACGTTCCCTGAAATGCACTTGACCCCAACCGGCGAGTCGGCGTTTAATAACCGTTTATTCGCAACCTGCTGCAAAAGGGGGATGGCATGACGGCCTTGGCAATGCTTCTGGGTTCGGCGGCTATGCTCCTGATCGCGGGCTGGTTTTATTCCCGTTTTCTCGCCCGCCGCTGGGGGGAGGATCCCGCCCGCCCCACTCCGGCGGAACGACTGAACGACGGGCGCGACTACGTGCCCACGCCCACCCCAATCGTCTTCGCCCACCATTTCGCCTCCATCGCGGGGGCCGGCCCCATCGTCGGCCCCGTGCTCGCCCTCTGTTTCGGCTGGGGCCCCGCCCTTCTGTGGATCGTCCTGGGCGGCCTCTTCATCGGCGGCGTACACGACTACCTGGCCGCCTTCATGTCCGTCCGCAACGACGGCCAGTCCCTGGCCACCATCGCCCGGCGCCTGCTCGGCCGGGGCCCCTTCCTGGCCCTCATGCTCTTTCTCGTCCTCATGCTCGGGCTGGTGACCGCGGTCTTTTTAAACACCTCCGCCAGCGCCCTCGTAAGCATGCTCGACTTCGGTCGCATGCAAATCGACGGGGCCCAAACGCTCTTCCGGGTGGTGAACGACGGAGGAATCCAGAAAGTGGTGATCGGCGGGGTGGCCTCCATGAGCGTCATTGCCATCACCCTCTGCGCGCCGCTGGTGGGCTGGATGTATATCATCCGAAAAGTCAGCGTCTGGAAATGCTCACTGCTCGCCATCGTTCTCTGCATCCTGAGCATCGTGATCGGACTATTCCACCCCGTCGTGCTTCCCGACTCCGTCCAATGGGGGCCCTTCTGCCTGACCGGCGCCGAGTGCTGGAAGCTGCTGTTGGGCCTCTACACCCTGGTGGCGGCGGGCGTTCCGGTCTGGCTCTTTCTCCAAAGCCGCGATTTCATCAACGTGCACATCCTCTACGCCGGTATCGCCTTCCTCTTCATCGCCCTCATCACCGCCTCGCTCAAGGGCGGCATGCCGCCGCCGGAAAACGCCCTGCCGGTTTTCGACAACAGCCTCGGCGTTTCCAAAATCGGATCGCTCTGGCCCTGGCTCTTCATCACCATCGCCTGCGGGGCCGTCAGCGGCTTTCACAGCCTGTGCGCCGGGGGGACCACCTGCAAGCAGCTCAAGAGCGAATCCGCCACCCGCGCCCTCGGCTACTGGGGCATGCTGCTGGAATCCTTCCTCGCCGTGGCCGTCATCTGCACGCTGGTCGTCGGCACGACCCGGGGCTTCTACCTGGAGGATGTCTTCCCCGTCGGCAAGGACAACAACCCCGTGCTGGGCTTCGCCTTCGCGGTCGGGCGGGCGGGCCAAACGGCCTTCGGCCTGCCCATCGTCGCCGGCGCTCTCGCGGGCATGCTGCTGCTGGAGGGGTTCGTCATCACCACCCTCGACACGGCGGTCCGGTTGAACCGCTATCTCATCGAGGAAGTCTGGCAGGAGTTTTTCGGGCGGTTTGATATCTTCGCCACCCGTGCATCGCGCTTTACCGTCGCCACCGCCGAAACGGCCGGAACGGACGGCATCCCCGCCTCGGTGGATCTGAACAACAAAGTCGCCGAAAAAACCATTGCCACAAGCGGGCCCCTGCGGGTCCTGCTCACCTTCCTGGGCTATTACTGGGTCAATTCCGGTCTCGCCGTGGCGCTCATGCTGGGGCTCTCCTTTTCGGGGAGCATCCTGCAGTTATGGAAGATCTTCGGAACGGCCAACCAGTTGCTGGCCGCCTTCGCGCTGGGGATCGGGGCCATCTGGCTGCTGCGCAACGGCCGCCGAGCCTGGTATGTCATGCTGCCAGCGGCTTTCATGCTGGCCACAACCATCGCCGGCCTGGTGCTGCTGATGGCAAAATTCAAGCCGGGCACCGGCGCCGACGGCAAGCCCTTCGGCAACGGCGTCCTGTTTGCCGCCGACCTGGTGCTGATCACCCTCACGGCTTACCTGGCCATGGCCGGCATCCGGGAGCTCATCCGGCGCGCGCAAAGCCGGCCGGCCTGAAGCCGCTTCCCCATTACCGCCGCATCGCCAGAATGCGGCGCATGTTGCCGCCCAAAATGGGGATCAGCACCTTGTCGGACACGTTCAGCGACAACAGCCGCCCCAATTCCCAATTGATGTCGTGGGCCATGGCGTCGGTACCAAACACAACCTGGCGGTGGTCCACCTGCCGAAGGGTCTCCTCCCAGGGGATGCTCGAGCAGAAGCTGCCGCACCACTCCAGGAAGACATTCTTGTTGTCCTGGGCCAATTTCACAGCCTCGCCGCGGCCCTGGTCGGACCCGCCGGAATGCGCCAGGAGAAATTGAACGTTGGGAAACCGCTTGACCACGTCCGTCAGCATTGCCGGTGAACTCCGGGTGCCTGTCCAGGTGTGGTTCAACACAGGCAGTCGATGCCGGTCGGCATATTTCCACATGGGATCGAACCGGGGATCATTGATCGCGATGTTCCAATAATCGCAAAGCGTCTTAAACCCGACAAAAACAGAGCCGCCAAAATAGCCGTCCAGCCGGGGAAGCAACTCGTCAGCGTAAAAGGGATTGAATGTCACATAGCCCTTCATCCGGGCGGAGAGCGGCGTCAAAAGCGACTCCAGCAGGTCATTGCCCTCCACCGGCCCGCCCATCAGGGCCTGAAGTCCCGAAATAATCATGGTGTCGATGCCGACGGCATCCATCGCCTTCACGGCCAGCGCAATCTGCTTCGACTCCTCCTGAGCCTTCAGGACATAACCGCCGGAAGGGCCGGCATGGACATGGGAATCGATGGCGTCCACGCCCAGCGGCCGGCCGGCAAGGAACCGATTCCACAACGTATTGCCGGGCGTTTCCACAGCCGGTACGGGAACGCGGGGCGCGAGCCCCGTCAGCCGCTCCAGGTTGCCGCAGGCGATCAGCCGGCGCTGGCTTTCGGCGATGTGGGCGCGCGCCAGCGCCGCGATGGCGGCGCCGTTGTGCGACTTGTACCCTGTCCCGAAAACAATGCGATCGGCGCCAAACTGGTCGGCCAGCAGTTCGACGGCGTCAAAGGTGTGCATCCAGGAAAGGTCCACCAGGATGTTCTTCCGGCGGCGCATGAGGTCGAAGACCGTGATGCAGGGGCCCCACATGACTTCCGTCAAAATAAGCGAAACGTCCGGATACTGTTCGGCAAAAGCGGCCAGATCCTCCACGCCCGCCTGGTCAAACCGGAGGACGATGAAGGGTTTGCGTTTGCGGATCACCTTCATCACCGGCTCGAGCTGGCGCAGGGTCAGCCGGCCGAACACATTGGCGAACCGCAGCGCCCGGGTGCCGCCCTCCCTCATCTGACCGACTAATTCCTCAAGCCCCCCCTCCTCGTACGGCATCAACCCCGAAACGGAGAGCGCGGGAATAATTCGCCCCCGGGCGCCCGGCGTTCGCCGAATCTGGTCGAGCATCATGCGGTTGCTGCGTCCGGCGTGATTCTGGGTGGACTCCACGTTCCAGACCAGGGAGCGCGCAATGCCGAAGCGGTCCATAAAGGCAAGCCGGTCGGCGATGGTTGGAAACTCGGGCGAACCCGATGATTTTTTTCCGAAACTTCCGTTGGCATCAAACAACGCAGGCGCCTTGCCCATGGACAGCTCCCCCACGTCTGAATTTACCTCTTCGCGGCAGCGCGAAGAGCCGTTATTTTCTCCGCCACTTGCGCTTCGGTCCAATCCGGATTCAGCGCGCAAAACACCGTTCGCCGCAGCAGGGCCAGCGTGGCCGGGCAGGCGGTGTCGCTGTAATCGGCCCGCAAATCCTTGTTCTGGGCGAAGTTAAAGGGATTCATGGCCGGATGATGCGAGATGCGCTTGGCGCGCAACGGCTCCCAGGCGGTATAAACGTGCTTGCCGTGATCGATCCCCACGTAGCTGCGGATGGGGGATACCGCTTGGAACGCCCGGGCGGCCGCCTCGTTTTCAAACTGGAAGGCGCAGACCACGCCGCAATCCCCTTCCCGGTCGTTGCAGGGCGCCAATGGTAGCCCCGGCATCCCGGCAACCGCCGCTTCGATGGCCTTGCGCACCCGCCGCAGGTCGGCAATGATCCCGTCCATCCGCTGCATCTGAACTCGGGCGATCGCGCCCATGACCTCGTCGGCCCGGTACTGCTGGGCAACAAAAATAGGGACAGACAGCTCGCCGGCGTTCGGGCGGAAAGCCGAGCCCGAATCGGCATAGATAGTCGCCGTTTCAAAAAGCTTCCGGTCGCTGGTCACCAGCGCCCCGCCCTCGCCGCCCGCGGAAATGATTTTAAAAAAGTTAAAGCTGAACGCGCCGGCGTCCCCCCAGCTGCCCGTGCGACGGCCCTTGTAAGCGCCCCCCACCATCTGGCAGGAATCCTCCAGCACCTTGATTCCCCGCCGGCGGGCCACGGCCATAATCCGCTCCATGTCAGCGGGCCGTCCCAGCATGTGCACCGGAATGACCGCCTTCGTGTGCGGGCCGATTTTGCGCTCCAGATCCTCGGGATCGATCGCCATGGTGGCATCCACCTCCGCCAGCACGGGAATGGCGCCCACCGTCAAGACGGCGGTGGCGGTCGCCATCCACGTGTAGGCGGGCACGATCACCTCGTCGCCGGGACCAATGCCCATTCCGGCCAGGCCGCACACCAGGGCGGCCGTGCCGCCGCCGCACATCAGCAGGGCGTGGGTGGTTCCAATCTTCGCCGCCCACTCCTGCTCGAAGCGGACCACCTCCTGCTGATGGCCGGCCTTGGGGTCGCCCACCCGGAAGAGCTGTTTCGACATAATGACTTTGGCGACTTCATCCACTTCTTCTTGACCCATGCGATACATGCTGAAGCTCCTGTTTTGTGAATTCGGCGTCACGGTTAATCCGACTTGTTATTCTTAAATAAATCTACCACATAGCCCCGCCGCGCACAAGGCCGGCACTTATCCTTCATTGTCTTTTCTTATCCTCATCATGGTTGGCACGGGCCTGCCAATGAAGGGGCGGCAAGCCCGTGGCCTGGGCGAAAAAACGGCAAAAATAGGAGACCGAACCGAATCCGAGCGCTTCCGCCACCCCGTTCGCCGTCATGCCGTCGCCGAGCAAAATCTTGGCCCTTTCGAGCCGGAGCCGGTTGACATGCCGCCGGAGCGGTTCGCCGGTGTGGCGAAGAAGCAGGCGCTCCAGGTAATGGGGTTCATAGCCGGCCAGCCGCGCCAGCGTGCCGAGCGACAAATCCTCGCCGAGGTGCCCGGCAATATAGGCGCCGACTTCGGCGACCACGATTTTGCCCTGGTCCGAGCGGGTTTTCTCATCCTCCAAACCCGCGTCGCGCAGCAGGACCTCGAGAAGCGCGGCCGCCGTCGCGGCCTTGAGCCGCTCCACGGCAAAAGGCGTGTGATCGCCCGCCGAACAGGCGTCCCAGCTCATCGTCAGGCAATCCGCGAAGGCCCCCTGCAACAAAAAATGGCGCCGGTAATAGCCGGCGGCAGGCGTGCCTTTTGCGCCCCGGCTCCTGCGGCGATTGACGACAGCCTCGCCGCCCATGATTTTTCTTGGAGAAATCAGACGGAGCCACAGATGGCGGCACGGCGGCTGATAGGGGGAATAATTGCGGTCGTGGGGCGTTCCCGTGTCGAACATGATTACAACGCCCGGCTCCAGGCGGTACAGATGACCATCGCATCCGTAAGAGCCGGCGCCCTCGAGAACCAGCATGACCTCGCGAAAGGCGTGCTTCTCGGTGTGCGACCGCATCCATTGCCGATGCGGGGAATGCCGGCTTTCGGACGCCGGGGTGGGCTCAAATCCATTGACCCAGACCCAGCGCGCGGGAGGCGGCAGCTGTGTTGCACGCGCGGAATGCATGCCGGAACATACACGACAGCGGCTTTGCCGTGCAATCCGCAAATCGTTCGTCGGGCGGCTCTTCCAGAAAAAGGGCTTTGATTACAATGGGCAATGCGTTATCGTTCAGCCGTTCTGATGCTGGTTATCAGGAATCCGCTGGAAAGAGATTCGGAACATGAAAACGGAACTCCGCATCGAGCAACTGGTCGTGGTGGCCGCCATCGCCCTGCTGAGCCTGGGCTGTTTCATGGTGCTGCGCCCGTTTATCTCCTCGCTTCTCTGGGCCGGCATCATCTGCTATTCGACGTGGCCGTTTTTCTCCCGCATCACGAACGCGCTCGGCAAAAGGCGAACGCTGGCCGCGCTGATCATGACGCTGATCGTCGGGTTCGTGATGGTGCTCCCCTTCGCCATAGTGGGCCTGACGCTGGCCGACAACCTGACCGAGATCATCGCTTTCCTGAAGCGCCTGGGCGGCACCGCGCTGCCGCCCGTGCCGGAGTGGATCCGCGCCATCCCCATGGCCGGCAACGTCGTCGCCGATCACTGGCAGGAACTCGCCGGCGGCACGGGAAACGCCCTGGAACTGGCCAAGGATATGTTTATCCGCCACGAAAGCTCCCTCCTCCGCGGCGGCTTGAAACTGGGACAGGGTGTGCTTCAACTGACGTTAAGCGTGCTGATTGCCTTCTTCTTCTACCGCGATGGCGCCAGCATGGCCCTCTGGATCGCGGAGGCGATGAAACGACTGGCCGGCGAGCACGCCATAAAGATGACCCAGGCCGTCGGCGGCACCATCAAGGGCGTCGTCTACGGCATCCTCGGAACGGCCCTCGCCCAGGGCGTCGTGTCGGCTATCGGCTTCATGATCGCGGGCATTCCATCTCCTTTCCTGTTGGGCTTTCTCACCTTCTGCGTCTCGATCATCCAGATCGGCCCGCCCCTGATCTGGGTGCCCGCCACGGTCTGGCTGTTCGTTTCGGGCCAAACCGGCTGGGGCATTTTCATGGCCTGCTGGGGCGTCGTGGCCATCAGCGGAATCGACAACCTGTTGCGCCCTTACCTGATCAGCCGCGGCGCGAACCTCCCCCTCGTGATCATCCTGATGGGGGTCATGGGCGGCATCCTGGCGTTCGGCTTCATGGGCCTCTTTCTCGGCCCCACGCTTTTGGTGGCCGGCGGGTTCTTGCTCCGCCAATGGTTGACGCAGAAGCGACGCAACGGCCTCGTCAGTCCGGACGCTCAACCGATTCCGCCGGCACCTTGACTATGCCCAGCCTCCGTTGCATAATAGCGGGATGAATATTCTTTTCGCGTCCTCGCCCCTGCCGCTCGCCAGCCTGAGCAGCCTGACCGTGTCTTTTCGCCAATCCGACGCCATCGGCCAGTCCATCATTTTTGTTCTCATCGCCATGTCCATCGCGGCTTGGTCCATCATGATTTCCAAATGGATGGAGCTGAAAAAAACGCTTGTTCTGGCCCGTCAGTTCCAGGAAGCCTATGGCCGGCAAGATCAGCCCTTCGCCCTCTTTGCCGCCAAAAAGCGGTTCATGGCCAGCCCCTTGTTCACCATCTACCTGGCCGCCGCCAAAGAGGCTTCCTTCATCGCCTCCGAAGCCGGTCACACCCTTGAGTCGCCCGGCGGCGGCTCTTTACAGCCCACCCTGCGCTTTTCGGGCTCGCAAATGGATATCATCCGCCGGGCCGCCGACCGCGCCTGCTCCGACCAGGCACTCATGCTGGAAGAGAAAATGCCGCTCCTGGCCATTTCCATCACGGCCGCTCCGTTCCTCGGCCTCCTGGGCACGGTCTGGGGCGTGCTGGACGCCTTCGTCAACATGGCGAGCAGCTTCGGCGGCGCGCTCCTGAGCGCCGTCGCCCCCGGCATCTCGGGCGCCCTGCTGACCACGGTCGTTGGCCTGTTCGTGGCCCTGCCATCCTCCATCGGCTATAACCTGATCGTCACCGACATCAAACGCATGTGCGTGACCATGGACTGCTTCTCCGATGAATTGATGGCCGATCTGCAGTCCACCTACGCCCGCCGGGAGGTTTGACCCATGGCCCGCAAAGCCGCCATGAACACCCTGGCCCAGATCAGCGACATCAATATGACGCCCCTGATGGACCTGACCTTCCTGCTGCTGATCACGTTCATCATCACCTTTCCGCTCGTCGAGCAGGGCATCCCCGTCAACCTGCCCAAGGGCAAGGCGCAGGAACTGCCCCAGAAAAAAACGGCCACCCTGTCGCTGAACGGCCGCGGGGATATCTTCCTGGACAAGACCCCGGTGCCCAAGAACACGCTGGCCCGGACCCTCACGGCCTTGAAAGCCAAAAACGAAGACCTCACCGTCCTGGTCCGGGCGGACGAAAAACTCGATTACGGCAAGGTCATCCAGGTTTTGAAAGTTCTTTACGACTGCAAAATCACGCGCATGGCGCTGGTTACCCAAGGTGTGGACTAATCCCATGTCGGCAGCTTCCCCCAGATTCGGGTTTACTTTCGTGGCCGTCTCCGTGGCCCATCTTTTCGTTATCGGCTTTCTGCTGGTGGCGGGCGCCCGGAGCTGCGCGCGGCAAAAACCGCCGCCACTCATCATGCCCGTGGAATTCATCGTGGCTGTTGACGACGGCCCGGAGGTCAAGGATTTCAAGCCGGAGGCCGCCCCCGAACCGCCCAAGCCGGTCGTTAAGCCGCCGCCGGCCCCGGAGCCCGAGCCCGAACCGGTCCCCGCCCTCGTAAAAATACCGGATAAAAAACCGGACAAACCAAAAGTCAAAGAGCCCCCGCCCAAGAAGCCCGATCCGCCGCCTAAAAAACCCGACCCACCCCCTAAAAAGCCGGTGGAGCCGGTCAAGAAACCTTTCGAAAAAGGGCGGCGCATCACGGCTCCCAATCCCAATCCGCCTCCGGCAAACTGGAAACCTCTGTCGCAGGAAGAGCTCGCGCGGCGATTGGCGCTGGGCGCCACGCCGGGCCGGCGGGATATCATGCCCGAAGGAGACACGCTCTACTACGAAGTCATTCGGCGCAAGCTCTACAAAGCCTGGGTGCAGCCGGGTTCCGTGCCGCGGCAGTTGAAGACCGAGGTTGAAATTCGGCTCAACCGGTCGGGGGACATTCTCACGCGCCGCCTGTTGCGGCCCTCGGGCAACACCATCATGGACGAATCGGTCATGGAGGCCGTGCGCTCGGTCATCAGCATCGAAGGGCTTACGCCCGACTTCATCGACCGCAAAGGCGGCAAGGTTACCATCACCTTCGAACTTTCGACCGGAACGGGCTGAGCCCAACAGTCCGAAAAATGGTCGGGGCGGAGGGATTTGAACCCTCGACCTCTTGCACCCCAAGCAAACGCGCTACCAGGCTGCGCTACGCCCCGACATGGTGCTGAAGCAATCAAAAAAGTCCGATAACAGTATCACTCCGCATCGGTCTCGTCAAGGTTTTCGGATTCCATCAGGCTGGAATCGAAAATGGCGTCGATATCCGCCCCATCGAGTTCCTCGTCGTCCTCAACGACCGCCTTGCGCCGCAACAGGGCCACGCATTCCGTCAACACCCGGCCGCGCCGTTCATGGACCAGCAGGTCGAGCGCCTGGGCCGGCGTCGCCGTGCGCCCCTTGGCTTTCAGATCCTCCAGGAACTTCGCCACATCCGCCTCGCCGGGCGGTTCAAGCCCGCCGATCAGCATCTGGACGAACTTGTCGATCATCAGGCTGTCCGCGAGACTTTGCCGGAACCAGACTTCATCCATGCCCTGGGAATCGAGCAGATCGGTCAAGACCTCCTCGCCTCCGGCCTCGGCCGCCACCGCGGAGCGGCGGGCGGCAATCTCGCCGTCCGTAACCCGCACGCCGGCCTTGCGGGCCTCTTCGAGCAGCAGGCGCGCGCCGATCGCCTGGTCCTTCGCCTTGCGGATCAGTATGTCCCTGTTTTCCTCGAGTTCCTCTTCCGGAAAATGATCGCGGTAAAACTTCACCAGCCGCGTGAGCTCCTGCACAACCGCCCGGCTGGAAACCAGCTCCCCATTCACCCGAATCGCCATGTGCGCCCCTTTCTGCTCAACCAACCGCCCGACCCACCGCGCAGCCCCGCGGCCGGCGCGCCAAAGAGAGAGAACACTCTAGCCGAACCGGCTCCGCGAAACAAGGACCTTCGGTCCGGGCTTGCGGTCCCCCCCCTTCTTTTGATAGCCTTGTCAAACGTATGAACAAGCCGGAAACCCATGACCCGTTCGATTTCTGGTACGCCGTCAACCAGACCGAAATTCTCCTCATGCCGGCGCGCCGTCTGGAAACCTTCGGCAACACCCTTGTGAATTACCACATGGTCAGCGAGCCCATGGACAGCACCAGCCAGACCCGCGTGCGCGAAGGCCGCATCCAGGCGTTCCGCCCCCAGATCCTGACGCCCCAGTCCTACGCCAACAGCATGCTCGACGGCTTCGGCAAGGAAGCCGAAGCCTACGCCGAATGGCTCCGCGACCACGCCCAGGACCTCCACATCCTCCGCTACGGGTTCCAGATCCGCAAAGAGGAAACGCAGGAACTGCTGCTGGCGGAGAACTATGAAACCGTCAAGGAACAGGTCCGCGAACGGGTCCAAGCCAAGGCCGACCCCCTCTCCGCCGTGCTCACCGGCGTGGATCACCCCTGGGAGGTCTGCCTGCTCAAGCTCATGTCGGACCTCATCCGCTACTCCGTTCCCGGCAACATGCGCGAGCTGGAACGGCGGCGCCTGCTGGACGACCAGGGCGGCCTGCCCCGCGGCGTGCGCGATGAGCTCGACGGCGACTTCCGCTCCGCCTCGCGCGACTCGCGCCTGATCCAGCCGCTGGGGGCGAAACTGCAGCAGTACGGCGTTTTCGAAGAATATCAGGACCGCTTTTTTGCGCTGGTCAAAACCGGCAAGCCGAAGTAGGAGGATCGCCCGACCATGACACGCGTTATTGCCGTCGCCAATCAAAAGGGGGGCGTGGGAAAAACCACCACCGCCGTCAACATGGCCGCCTACCTCAGCGAAGCCCGCAAACGGGTCCTGCTGGTCGACCTCGACCCCCAGGCCAACGCCAGCAGCGGCCTGGGCCTGCAACGGATCGAGGGCAGCAGCCTCTACGCCGCGCTCCTCGGCGAGTCCCCGGCCAGCGACAAAATCCGCCGCACCGTGATGGACCGCCTCGACATCATTCCGTCCGAAGTCGATCTGTGCGGCGCGGAAATCGATGTGGCCCGCCTCGACCGCCACCTCTTCCGCCTGCGCGAAGCGCTTGCGCCCATCGTGGCGGATGAAAAATACGACTACATTCTCGTGGACTGCCCGCCGTCGCTGGGCATCCTGACGATGAACGCCCTGGCCGCGGCCGACACGCTCTTCATCCCCATTCAGTGCGAATATTACGCGCTGGAGGGCCTCAGCATCATCACGCACCTGATCCGCCAGCTACGCGAAACCGGCACCAATCCCGGCCTGGAGCTCGAAGGCATCCTGATGACCATGTTCGACAGCCGCACCAACCTCTCCCAGCAGGTGGTCGAGGAGGTCAAGTCCCACTTCGGCGAGGCCGTCTTCGATTGCATCATCCCGCGTTCGGTGCGCCTCAGCGAATCGCCCAGCCACGGCCAACCGATCATCCTCTATGACGACAATTGCCCGGGTGCCAAGGCCTACCGCCAGGCGGCCCGGGAATGGATCCGCCGGGAAAAACAAAAGGCGGCCGCTTCACGCGCCGCCCTGGCTCCAGTCGCCACACCCCCTCCGGATACTGCGGCCATTGCCCCGGAGCCAACCGAACCGCCCGCACCCCAGGCGGCGCCCGCCTAACTGGCTGGGGCCGACTGCTTCCGCTCTTCCAGCGTTGCCTTCTTGAGCCGTTTAAGCTTAAGGGCCATGCTCAACTTGCGCGGCCCGGAAAAATGGTCGATCAGCAGAACACCCCGCAGGTGATCCATTTCGTGTTGCACGGCCCGCGCCAGCATTCCCCGCACGGTTGCCGTGTGGGCCGCCCCTTGCAGGTCCTGATAAGCCACCGAAACCTCGTACGCCCGCTTGACGGGGCCATAAATGGCCGGGAAACTTAAGCACCCCTCGTCCCCGGTCTGCTCCCCCGCCTTTTCGGTGATCCGGGGATTGGCCATGATCAGGGGCATGCTCACAAAGGGATTAAGCCGCGGTCCGCCTTCCTGCTCGACATCGAGATCGGGGGGGACATCGATCACAAAGAGCGCACAGGTGCGTCCCACCTGCTCGGCCGCCAACCCCACTCCGTTCGCCTCGCGCATGGTCCGGAGCATGTCCAGAGCCAGGGCCTTCAGGCCGGAATCGAAAACCGTCACCGGATCGGCCTTCCGCCGCAAAACCGGATCGCCGTATTTGACAACCTCATACTGCATAACCATTTTCCGCCAGCCAATCGGCCAAGTGTATCCGTACCTGCTCGCGGACCTCGGCATCCGAAATCTGGGCCACCCGCCCTGTTTCATACTGGGCCGTCATCCACTCGTAGATGCGCTTGACGCCGGGGTGATCCTTCTGCAGCGGCGTCTTGGGGCCGTCCCCGAGGTTGTGGCGAATCCACAGAACGATGCCCGCCATACCGCTCTTGTCGTTGATGGCCAGCTTGACCGGCCGGTGAAGGAGCTTCTCGGTGTTGAAGACGTTGTAAATTTCTTCGTTCTTGAGGAGCCCATCGGCATGGACGCCGGCGCTGGTGGTGTTGAAACCGCGTCCAACCAAGGGCTGGTTGGACGGAATCGACACATGCAACTCTTTCTCGAAATATTCGGCCATTTCGGAAATGACGGTCATATCGACCTTCGCGTCGTTGCCGCGCAACTGCAGGTAATTGACCAAGAGCGCCTCGATCGGCGGGTTGCCGGTCCGTTCACCCAGCCCCAGCATGGTGCCGTTGGCCGAGCAGCAGCCGTAGAGCCAGGCGGTAACGGCATTGGCCGTGACCATGAACAGGTCGTTGTGTCCATGCCATTCGATCCACTCGCTGGGCACGCCGGCATAATATTGCAGGCCGTAAATCAGGCCGGGGATCGAACGCGGCATGCAGACGCCGGGATAGGGTACGCCCAGTCCCATGGTGTCGCACACGCGGATCTTGATCGGCGTGTGACTTGATTCCGCCAGCTTCATCAGCTCGTGCGCGAAGGGCACGACAAAGCCGTAGAAATCGGCCCGGGTGGCGTCCTCGAAATGACAGCGCGGGGCAATGCCCACCTCCAGCGCATCGCGCACGATGCTGAGGTAGTCCTCCATCGCCTCTTTGCGGTTCTTCCGGAGCTTGAGGTAGATGTGGTAATCCGAGGCCGAAGTCAGAATGCCGGTTTCCTTCAGCCCCAGTTCGCGCGCCAGGGCCAGATCCTTGCGCGTGGCCCTCACCCAGCCGGTGACCTCCGGATACCGATAGCCGAGGGAGCTCACCTCATGCACCGCGGCTTGGTCCTTCTTGGTGTACAGGAAAAACTCGGCCTGCCGGATCACGCCGTTCGGCCCGCCCATCCGGTGGAGCATCTTGTAGAGATCCACGATCTGCTTGACCGTGTAGGGCGGCATCGCCTGCTGGCCGTCACGGAATGTGGTGTCCGTGATCCAGATATCCTTGGGCATCTTCATCGGCACGAGACGGTGGTTGAAGCCGATCCGGGGCACCTCGTCATACGGGAATAACGGACGAAACAGATTCGGCTCCTCGGGATTGGCCAAAGCAACCGTGTACGAATCGTAATCGAATGTGTTATAGCCCTGATTAAACCTGAGCATTGCCGTCCCAACTCCCTTCGCCCGGACCTGTATCCAGCCCGTTTCTGCTTTCTTATCTACTATACAGTGATTGACCGCCCCCGTCAATGTTCCGTTAATGCGTTTTTCTCCCTTGTTCAAGCTCCTATAACTTATTATGATGACCCGATGAAGAAAGTGCTCGTCATTATTCCGACCTACGACGAACGCGAAAATGTGGGGCCCATTTCGGAGGCCGTGCTGTCGGCTTGCCCCGAAGCGCACATCCTGTTTGTCGACGACAACTCCCCGGACGGAACAGGCGTCCTGATCGACGAACTGGTGGCCCGGGCCCCCCGGGTTCACGTTCTTCACCGGGAGGAAAAGAACGGCCTGGGCCGGGCCTACATCTCCGGCTTCAAGTGGGCCATCGAAAACCGCTACGACTTCATTTTTGAAATGGACGCGGATTTCTCGCACAACCCGTCCGAACTGCCGAACTTCCTCAAAGCCGCGGAATCAGCGGACTTGGTCATCGGCTCGCGCTACGTCAACGGCATCCGCATCATCAACTGGCCGCTCAGCCGCCTCATCCTCAGCAAGGGCGCCGCCTCCTACGTCCAGACCATCACCGGCATGCCGATCACGGACCCCACCGGCGGGTTCAAATGCTTCCGCCGGACGGTCCTCGAAACAATCGAGCTCGACCGCATTCAATCCAACGGCTACTCGTTCCAAATCGAGATGAACCACACGATCTGGATGAAAGGCTTTCGCATCGCGGAAATCCCCATCGTGTTCGAGGACCGCCACTCGGGCTATTCCAAGATGAGCTCCGGCATCGTGCGCGAAGCCCTCGGCATGGTGTGGAAACTGGCCTTCCGCCATGCGTTCCGCCGCTCCCCGCGCGAAACACGAGCCCCAGCCCCATGATGACAACGCCCCCGGCAACCGCCCCCTCTTCCTTCCCGCTCATGGACCTCCTGAAGGCCATGCGTCCCGCCCAATGGACCAAGAACGCCATCGTACTGGCCGCCTTTTTCTTCGCCCTCGGCGATCGGTCCCAGCCCCAGCTCACCCTGGGCCTGGGCTACCAGGCGCTTCTCGCCGCCTTCTGCTTCTGCCTCGTCTCCAGCGGCGTTTACATCATCAACGACCTGAGCGACATCGAAGGCGATCGACTGCACCCGCACAAACGCCTTCGGCCCATCGCCGCCGGCCGCATTCGCGCCTCCACCGCCTGGGGCTTCGCCCTGCTTCTCCTTCTCGGCGGCGTGGGCGGCGGCCTGGCCGTCAACCCCCACGCCGGCCTGGTGCTGGCCGGCTACGTGGCCCTGCAACTGATTTACACGTTCTGGCTCAAGCGCATCCCCCTGGTGGACATCATGATCATCGCCGCCGGATTCGTTCTGCGGGCCATCACGGGCGCCCTGGCGGTGGAGGTGCCGATTTCAACCTGGCTCCTGCTTTGCACCTTCCTGCTGGCCCTCTTCCTCGCCCTTTGCAAGCGCCGGCACGAGAAGAAACTGCTCGACGATACGGCCGAGCGGCACCGGGCGGTTCTCGAAAAATACGATCCGCAACTCATGGACCAGCTCATCACGATCACTTCGGCCTGCACCATCCTGTCCTACGCCATCTACACGTTGCTGCCGGAAACGGTCCTCAAATTCGGCACCCACGGCCTGGGCCTGACGATCCCCTTTGTCATCTTCGGAATCTTCCGCTACCTCGACCTCGTGTACCGGCATGGCAAGGGCGGCCGGCCCGAACAGATACTGCTCACCGATGCGCCCCTCCTGACGGCCATCGCCCTCTTCGGCCTGACCGCCGGAATCGTCATTATCCTGTGACAAGCCAACGCTTAAGCTCTTGCCCCGTCGTCCCTGATTGTGCTAGAAACAGAGAAGTCATACCACTTTTCGGAGGAGTCCCACGGATGGATGCAACCCTGACCGACACGCCCCGCTCGCGTTTTTTCACGCGGATGGACTGGTCCGCCTTCTGGACCGCCTTTCTCATCACCTTCGGCATGTATGCCTACACCCTGGCCCCCACCGTAACGCTGGAGGATTCCGGCGAACTCGCCGTGGCGGCCGATTACCTGGGCGTGCCCCATCCGCCCGGCTATCCCATCTGGACCGTGCTCTGCTGGATATTCACCCGCGTCTTCAGCTTCGTCACCTACATGGGCCAGCCCAATCCCGCCTGGAGCGTGGGCCTCTGTTCCGCCTTCTTCGGTGCCCTCTCCATCGGCATCACCGCGATGCTGATCAGCCGCTCGGGCTCGGACATGCTCCGCACCATCAAAAAAACCACCGAGGCCATCGGCGAAACCGGCGAGGACTGGATCTGCTGGTGCGGCGGCGTGGTCGGCAGCCTGCTCTTCGCCTTCAGCCAGGTCATGTGGTCGCAGGCGGTCATCGTGGAAGTCTACGCGCTCAACGCCTTCTTCCTCATGCTGATCATGCTGCTGACCTACATGTGGGTGCGGCGGCCATCCGATAAAATTCTCTACTTCACGGCCTTCATCTTCGGACTGGGCTTAACGAACTACCAGGTCCTCCTGCTCCTCTTTGTCTGCCTCGTTCTCGTCATCGTGTTTAAAGATCCCGCCCTGTTGCGGGACTTCCTGATCGGCGGCCTGCCGTTCCTGGTGGTCTTTTACCTGGTCTATCGCTGGGCCCCCGTCAAGCCGAGCGAATTTCCCGCCATGAACGTCCCTTCCGACATGCTGGCCAGTCTTTTCAACTATCGCATGCTGCCCCCCATCATCCACCCGACCCACTTTACCTTTTTCATCTATCTCTTCCTGGACCTCGCGGCCATGGTCCTCATCTACTTCCTGCTGCCCCGCGGCCGGGCGGTGGCCCTGACGCTCCTGTGCGCCCAGCTCGGCGTGGCTTTTTACCTATTCATGCCGGTGGCCTCCGAATTCAACCCCCCGATGAACTGGGGCTACCCCCGCACCTGGGAAGGCTTCAAGCACGCCATCAGCCGCGGGCAGTACGAAAAGATCTCGCCCACCTCGGTCTTCTCGCCCTTCTTCCTTCAGCAGGTGGGTGAATACCTCGCCGACCTGCGCGAACAGTTCTCCCTGCCCCTGGCCGTCCTCGGCTTCCTGCCCTTCACCGCTTTCGGTTTAAAGAACAAGACCATCCGCTTCCGCTTCCTGATGGTGACGGTGTGCCTGGTCGCCTTCATCACGGCCCTGGTGCTGGTGGAGGAATATATTCCCGCCAAGGTCGCCAGCATGTTCTTCATGACGCCCCTCTACCGCATCGCCACGGGCTTCATCCTCTTGCTGCTGGCCGTGGGCGGCGCCATGCTGGCCGTCGGGGAAATCCATGAACTGTTCGAGAAAATTATCGGCCGCCGCGCCGCCTCCATCTCCGAACGGATCACCCTTGCCTTCGTCCTGTTGGCGGTCATCGTGATCGCGCTCCTTTACATCAAGACCCTCGGCGGCATGGCGGCCGCTCCGGGGCCGCTCCAGAACCGCCTGGGGGCCGCCCTGTTCATCATCCTGCCGGCCATCGGCCTGCCCGTGCTCTGGTGGATCATGCGCCGCGGCTGCCTGGAAATGGACGTCGATTCCGACGGCCGCAAATGGATCCTCACCACCCTGGCCGGCTTCCTCGTGATGAGCGTCGCCCTGATCGTCCTGGCCAACCCGAAAGGCGACATCCAGGACGCCTTCATCCAGCGCGTGAAGTTCATCTCCTCGCACGGCCTCTATTCGCTCTGGATCGGCTACGGCATCATCTTCGGCCTCGGTTTGATCGACACCTACCTACCCCACCGCCGCTGGATCGTCATCACGGGCATCGTCATCGCCATGGCCTCCACCGCCGTGCCCGTCTACCGCAACTACACCGACCCGGAAATCGAGCGGATCGTCGGCGGGGCCGAGCAGAATCTCCACGATTTCGGCTGGCAGTTCGGCAATTACCAGCTGCGCGGAGCCGCCGCCATCGCGGAAGAGCTCCAACCCGGCGAGGAACCCCTCCCCAATCCGGCCTTCCCCGAGGAAATGGGCCCCAACGCCGTCTTCTTCGGCGGCACCGACCCGGGGCGCTTTGTGCCCACCTACATGATCTACTCCGCGGCCGTGCGATCCGATGTGTTCCTCATCACGCAGAACGCCCTGGCCGACAACACCTACATGAGCGTCATGCGCGACCTCTACGGCAACGCCATCTGGATCCCCTCCGTCGTCGACGGCAACCAGGCCTTCCAGAAATATGTGGAGGACGTCAACGCCGGCCGCACCCCGGCCAACGCCGCCATCACGATCGAAAACGGCCGGGTCCAGGTCCAGGGCGTCGCCGGCGTCATGCTCATCAACGGCATCCTGGCGGAGATGATCTTCGATTACAACAAATGGCGCCATAACTTCTACGTGGAGGAAAGCTACGTCATCCAATGGATGTACCCCTACCTCACGCCCCATGGCCTCATCATGAAGATCAACAGCGACCCCAGCCCCCGGCTGTCCCCAAAGACGATCCGGGACGACCTCGATTTCTGGGACTGGTACCAGCGCCGTCTGACCTCCGACCCCCGGTTCGTCCGCGATATCGTGGCCCGGAAGTCCTTCTCCAAGCTGCGCAGCGCCATCGGCGGCCTCTACGTCTACCGCGGCCTGATGGCCGAAGCGGAACAGGCGTTCAAGGAGTCCTACGCGCTCTACCCCCTCAGCCCCGAGGCCAACTTCCGGCTGGCCGACCTCTACATGCGCTGGAACCGGTTCCAGGACGCCATCCAGCTGATGGAGAAATTCGCAAACGAAGACCCGAACAACGACCGGGCCCGCGAGTTTGTCCGGGACCTGAAAAACCGCGAAATCCTAATCACCCGCGCGCGCGAGCTGGAAGCCACGCTGGGCTCCGCCAAGGGTTCGGTCTTCGAGGCGCTTGAGTTGGCGGGCGTGTACCGCCAGCTGGGACAGGACTCCGCGTTCCTGAACCTGGTCAACAGCATTCTCGCCAACACGGGAATGCCCCCCGATGTCTACCGGAAGCTGGCCTCCGTGCTGGTGGAGGCCCGCAAATTGCCGGAAGCCGCCACCGCCCTTCAACGCTACCTGGAGAAGGTCCCGGCCGACATGCGGGGCTGGATCGATATGGCGGCGTTGCGCCTGACAGGCGGCAAGCCCGACGAATGCGTGCAGGCGCTCATGCAGGCCATCAAGGTGGGCGGCGACGAGGCGAAATACATCCTGCGCCAGGATGCCCGGTTCAACACCATCCGCAATACGCCCCTGTTTCAGTCGCTCACCGCAACCCGCGAGCCGCGCTTCTCGCTGTAAAGGCCGCCCCCGTCACGCTCAAGGCGTAAAAGGCGGCCGTTTCGGCGCGTAACACCAGGGGCCCCAGCGTCACCGGCCGGATGCCCGCGCTGCGCAGCGCCGCATATTCCTTTTCCGACCAGTCGCCTTCGGGCCCGATCCAGAGCCCCGCCCGAATGCCGCGCCGTTGCCGGACCCGATCCAACACGTCCCATAGG
Source organism: Kiritimatiellia bacterium (assembly GCA_046484345.1). Classification (GTDB taxonomy): domain Bacteria; phylum Verrucomicrobiota; class Kiritimatiellia; order CAIKKV01; family CAIKKV01; genus CAIKKV01. The sequence continues at coordinate 12,952 of JAWOJA010000104.1, read as the reverse complement.
GGTTGCGAACCGGCTTCCAGCGAACCGAAAATCGCCAGTTCCAACCGTCCCCCTTCCGGAACCGAATCCACCGCGGAGACCGGATTCCGGATCTCCATCAAAAAGGGATTCCCGCTCTGCCGGGCCGCGCCAAGGGCAATCTTGCGCCAGCGCTCCAGCTTCTCGCCCGTCCGCTTGGCCACCGAGTGCTCGGCATCCAGCGGAACCAGTTCCGCCACGCCCAGTTCCACCGCCTTCTGGACCACTTCCTCCATCCGCTCGTTCTTCAGGACAGCCTGAAACAAAATGATCTCACAGGGCGGACGCGCGTGAAGAACCGCCTGATGAAGCCGCACGGAAAGGCCCGACCGCCCGGCGGATTCCACCGTCGCTTCCGCTTCCCGACCCCGGCCGTCAAACGCCAGAACCGGGTCGCCCGGCTGAACCCGCAGGACTCTCGCCAAATGGTGCGCCTCGTCGGATGGGAGCGACGCCAAACCGCCCTCCACCCAGGCCTCGCCCGGCAGAAAACATCGCGGCAGACTGTTCACCATGCCCCCCTTCTTCAGGAGCCCAGATCGCGTTTGCGCCGGTAAAAAGCGTCCATCTTCTTCGTGAACTCGGAATTTCCAGGAAAATTCGAGGCGCCCATCTGCTCGCGCAATTCCCGAATCGCTTTCTTCTGGGCACTGGACAGGTTCACCGGCACCTGCACCACGACGCGGACCATCAGGTCCCCGCGGGCATGCCGCCCTTGGAGCGACAACCCTTTGCCTTTCAGCCTATAAACCTTGCCGGACGCCGTGCCCGCCTCGATTTTCAACTGGGCCACGCCGTCGGGCGTGGGCACGTCGATCTCGCCCCCGAGCGCCGCCACGTCAAAGGGAACCGGGGCCTCGCAAAACAGGTCGTCATCGTCGCATTCGAAAATCGCGTGCGCCCGCACATGTAGCACCACGTACAAATCGCCGGGCGTCCCGCCCCGCATACCCGGCTCCCCTTTGCCGGGAAGACGCAAGCGGGCGCCCGTGAAAACGCCTTTGGGAATATGAATGGACAGCGTGCGGTCCGCCTTTCGGCGGCCGGTGCCGCGGCATTCCCGGCAGAGATTCGAAATCATCTGTCCCGTTCCGCCGCACGCCTGGCAGGTCTGGCGGACTTGGAAAAATCCGCTGGCCGAGACCACCACGCCCTGCCCGCCGCAACGGCGGCAGGTCTCGGGCTTGCTGCCGGGTTCCGCCCCGTTGCCATGACAGCGGGCGCAATCCTCCGTCATCGGCAACGTGATGTCCCGGGTGGATCCGAAAACGGCTTCTTCCAGATCGATTTCCATTTCAAACTGCAGATCGGAGCCGGGCTGGGGCCCCGTGCGGGATCCCCCGCGCCGCGAGCGCCCACCGCCGCCCATAAAATCGTCGAAAATCCCCCCGCCCCCGCCCCCGCCGAACAAACTGCCGAGGATGTCCTGCAAGTCCCCGAAATGGGTAAAATCGCGGTTGAACTCGAAGCCCCCCGGACCGAATGCGGACTTGAGGCCTTCATGCCCGTACTGGTCATAGCGTTGGCGCTTCTCGTTGTCGCTCAGCACCTCGTAAGCCTCGCTGATCTCCTTGAAGCGGCTCTCGGCCGCCTTGTCGTCCGGATTGCGGTCCGGATGATACTGCATGGCCAGCTTCCGATAGGCCTTCTTGATTTCCTCGGCTGTGGACGTGCGGGACACACCCAGCAGTTCGTAATAATCCTTCTGCGACATGGTGTCAGTTCCCCCCGCCCTTGCTCAAATCACCGGCCGGGGCGACCGGGGCCGGCGGACCCGAGGACACCACCACCATGGCCGCACGAGCCAGCCGCTCGCCCACTTTATAACCCCGGCGTGTCTGCGCCACAACCCGGCCCTCGGCCATCTCGTTGGAAGGGGCGTAGGCCATCGCTTCGTGAATCTGCGGATCAAACTCACAGCCCACCGCATTCATCCCCTCCAACCCGTGCTTCCGGAGTGTCTCAACCAGTTGGGACTGGATCAGACGCAACCCATCGGCGAACACTTCGGCGCCCGGCTTGGCGGCGGCCTGTTGAAGCCCGAATTCGAGGTTATCCAGAATGGGAATCAAATCCGTCAAAACCGCTTCGCAGGCCCTTTTTTGAATATCCGCCCGCTCCCGATTGGTCCGCTTGCGGAAATTGTCGAAATCAGCCTGCAACCGAAGAAGGCGGTCCTTCAATTGGACAAGCTCCCGCTGCTCGGGGGAAGACGGAAGCTTCGGCGTGATCGACGCCTCCAGCTCCCCATCCGAGGGGGCCGCTTCGGGGCCCACATCCACGGGCAGGACAATGGCTTCAGCCTCCTCTTGAGGGGCCGTTGTCGCATTTTCCGCTTGCGACGGAGCCTCCGCGTGTTTCGCGGAATTACCGTTCTCGTCTTTGCGCTTCATCATGAGCTCTTTCCGTCTGTCCCCGGGGTCAAATGCAAAACCACCAGGGTAATGTCATCATATTGCGGCGTTTCGCCGATAAAGGCCATCAGTTTTTTGCGGATGTTCTCCAGCAACAGCTCGGCATTGGCGCCCGGATCCATGGCGTGAATCTGAAGAGTTTGGCTCAGACTCAGGACGCCCCACTCGCTGCCGGCCTGGTCCATGGCTTCCGTGACGCCATCCGTGTAGGCGGTCACAATATCGCCGGGCCGAAGCTGAACCGTTTTCTCGGTGAGCGTCTCGTCGAACAGATCGGGCGAGGCCAGCCCAATGGCCATGCCCTCCGAATCAACGGTCGAAATTTTTCCGCCCTCGTGGGAATAAACGATCGGCGACAAATGGCCCGCACGCGCCACGGTCAGCTCACGGGTCCGGGTGTTCAGAACCATGTACAGGAACGTGATGAACATGTCCTCGGGAAGATCGTCCACGATCATGCGGTTCAGCCGGCACAGCGTCTCGCGCGGACTCACGCAATCCTTGGCCCCGATCCGCAGGAGGCTCCGGCAAACGGACATCACGATGGCCCCCGACACGCTCTTGCCGGAGACATCCGCAATGGCCAGTCCCACGTGATCCCGGTCAATGTCCACCACGTCGTAGTAGTCGCCGCCCACCTGCTTGGCCGACACGCTGAACGCGGCCAGCTCCACGCCCGGCAGATGCGGAATCGCCTTGGGCAACAGGGCCGTCTGAATCCGGCTGGCCAGCGACAGGTCGTAGTCCATCTTGCGCTTTTCGTCCAGCGCCACGTTCACCTGCGCATAGTGGAGCGAGACGGACGCTTGGTCGGCCAGCGCCTGCAACAAATTCCGGTCGCCTTCGGTGAAGGGCTCCCCGTCCACACGGTTGACCACGGCCAGCACCCCGATCACCTGGCGGCGAAAACGCATGGGCACCAGCAAAATCGTGTGGATGGTCAGGATTTCATCCTCAAACAGCATGACGCGCGGATCGGTCTCCGCCACCGGAATCAGAATCGCCCGATTCAACTGGGCCACCGTGCCCACCAGCCCCTCGCCCAGCCGGCCGGGCTGGTTGCGGACGATCTGTTCGATATGGCGGGTCTTGCTGAACGCGCCCTTATAAGCCTTGTCCACACCCCGCACAATGGGCGGAAACACGCCCGTCAACGCCGTTGGCGCCAGGGTTTCCCCATCGCCCATCAGCAGATAGGCCGCCCCGGAACCGGCCTTCGTCGTGGTCAGGGCGTAAAAAAGTACCCGCTGAAGAAGACCGGGCACATCCACATCCTCCACATCGGCAAACACGTCACCCACATCGTGAACGAAGCCAAAGGCGACATCACGCTCCTTCAACTGAGAGGCCAGCCGCTTGCGCAGCCCCAGGGTGATGTGAAACAAGACCGCCACGGACAGGCAAAGAAAAATCACAAATCCGAGCAATACGTAAATTTCAAGCTCGGTAAAATGGATCGGTGGACTCATCCGCCCTGCTTGTCCTTATCCCGGCTGCGCTGCATCTCGTCCTGCAAATAGGCAATCACGTCCTTGAACTTGGCCAGGTTGTCCGACGAAATCGAAACCAGCTCGTTGTGGGCGTCCAGCATGGTCTGGGTGGTGACGTCCCGGTCTATCGGAGCCGTTTCCAGGCGGGACAACTCACGCCCGCTCAGGAAGGCCTCCATTTCCGCCTCCGCCCCGTCGGTGCGCACGCATTTGTCCAGCCCCAGCGTGGCCAGAAGCGCCCGGTTCTTGACGCTGAGGTTGACCATGGCCAGCTCGCCGTTCAACTCCTTGCGAAGACGGACGGCCAGCCCGCCGATCACGCCCATGAAGGTGCTGTCCATGCCGATGCAGTCCTGCATGTCCAGAAGCAGAAGCCGGCACCCGGCTTCGATCGCGGTGGTTCCAAATTTCTTCAGCGACGGCGCGACTTTAAATGTGCCCCGGCCGCGGACAATGACCATCGCCCGCGGATGGTTGATCGCCACCAGCAAAGCATCGTTTTCAACTGCCATGATATTTCTCTCCTGAGGGCCATAAACTACCACGCCGGCCGCCGGGAGTCAAACACGGGGCGAAAGGACCAGCGTCAGCTCGCCCTTGATGGTGCGGCCTTTATAAACGGCGATCATTTCCGCCGCCGTTCCGGTCCGGGTCTCCTCGAATTTTTTGGTCAATTCCCGCCCGACGAACAGAAGCCGCTCCGGACCCAGCACCTCGGCCAGCTCCTCCAGCAGCGCCATCAGGCGGTAGGGTGACTCATAGAGAACAACCGGCAGATCGCCGGCCGCCAGGATTTCCAGCCGCTTGCGCCGCGCGCCCGATTTGCGCGGCAGGAAGCCCTCAAAAAGAAAGCCGCCCCCCCAGCCCAGCCCCGACGCCGCTATCGCCGTTGTCGCCGCCGAGGGCCCCGGAATCACGGTCACCGGACAGCCCGCTTTGCGGCATCCCATGACCAGGCGGGAACCGGGGTCGGATACCGCGGGCATGCCCGCATTGGTCACCAGCGCCAGGGCCTGGCCACCCAGGATCCGGGTAACCACCGCCTCCACGCGGGAGGCTTCGTTGAATTTGTGACAGCTCACGAGCGGCTTGCGGAACCCGTAGCGGGTCAGCAACATCCCCGTGTGGCGGGTGTCTTCCGTCAGCACGGCCTGCACCCCCTTCAGCGTGTCCAGGGCGCGCAGCGTAATGTCGGCCATGTTGCCAATGGGCGTGCCGACCACGTACAGGCCGGCCGGCAGCCGCTCGCCCGCCGGAACCGATTCCTCCAGGGTGGGCGGATCCAATGGGAAGTCGCTTTCCGGGCCCGTCCCCACCTCCCGGTCCTCTTCCCCATCCTCACTCCAGCCCATGCCCGCCTTCCTCTCGTAAAGTGTTCTTATGGCTTGTACTGTAGCGCGTTCCCATGATAATAGCAACTTACCACGCCTATGAAAATCTGTCTGGATATTCAGCCGGCCATCGGGCCCGGCGCGGGAGTCGGCCGCTACGCCCGATCTCTCGCCACCCACCTTCCCCGGCAGGCCGGTGCGGCGGATTCACTCACCTATTTCTACTTCGACTTCAAGCGCCAGGGCCAGCCCTTCCAAAAACCCGGCGCCCGTTTCCGCCGCTGCCGCCTCCTGCCCGGAGCCCTGGTTCAAAAATCCTGGGCCCGCCTCGGCTGGCCGCCTTACGACGCCTTCGCCGGCCGGCACGACCTCTACCATTTTCCCAACTTCTTCCTCCCGCCCCTGCGCCGGGGCAAGTCCGTGGTGACCATCCACGACGTCAGCTTCCTGCGCTTTCCCCACTTCGCCGAGGAGCGCAACCGCCGCTACCTCGAACGCACCGTCCCGCGCACCGTCGCCCGGGCCGATGCCATCCTGACGATCTCCCGCTTCAGCGCCTCTGAAATCACGGCCCTCCTCGGCGTCGATCCCGCCCGCGTTCATGCCGTCCCCCTCGCCGTGGCCCCGCACATGCAACCCGCAACGCCAGCCGAAATCGCCAGCCTGCGTCATAAATTCGGCCTCGAGCGTCCCTACCTGCTCTCCGTCGGCACGCTGGAGCCCCGGAAAAATATCCCGTTTCTCGTGGAGGTCTTCGAGCGGCTGGCCGGGGGGTACGACGGCGACCTTGTTCTGGCCGGCGCCGCCGGCTGGAAGGTCGAACCCATCCTCGAGCGCATCCGCCGATCGCCTGTCGCCTCGCGCATCCGGCGACTCCATTTTGTCGCCGACGCCGACTTGCCGGCGCTCTACTCCGGCGCCGACCAGTTCCTGTGCGCCTCCCACTACGAGGGCTTCGGCTTCCCCCCGCTGGAAGCCATGGCCTGCGGCACCCCCGTCGTCTCCTCCCCCGGCGGATCCCTGCGCGAGGTCCTCGGCGAGGCCGCCCTGCTGCTCGAGCCGCAGGACAGCGCCCTCTGGCGCGACCGCATCGCCGAACGGCTGGCCGACCGCGACGGCCGCCCCACCCTGGCCGCCGCCGGCCTCGCCCGAGCCGCGCTCTACTCGTGGCCCGAAACCGCGCGGCTGACCTGGGACGTTTACCGCAAAACGGCGGCCTTATGAAAATCGCCATCGACGCCCGCTGGATTTTCCCTCGTATTTCCGGAATCGGGGCCTATACCCGGGAGCTGATCCGGGCCCTGGCCGCCCTGGATTCCAAAAACAGGTACACCCTCCTCTTTGACCGAGCCGACCTGCGCGACCGCACCGGCCGGGAAGCCGGCCTGGCGGACCATCCCAATTTCGAAAGCCGGGTCCTGCCCTATGGCGTCTTCTCGGCGCGCAGCCAGTGGGCGCTGCCGGGTTTTCTGCGAAGCGAAAAAATCGACCTCTTCCACTCCCCCAACTACATGATCCCGCTCGCCGCCTTCCCGCGCCACCGGCCCGGACGCGCGCGCGCGGTCGTCACCATCCACGACGTCATTCCCCTGCTCTTTCCGGATCACGCGCCGCGGTCGCGGAAATCCCGGTTTTTCTTTCTCTATAAATGGCTCATGACGGAAGTCGCGCGCCGCGCGGACGGCATCATCACCGTCAGCGAAACCTCCCGCCGCGACTGCCTGAAGCTGCTGAGCGTGGCGCCCGAACGGGCCGATCGCGTGGCGGCCATTCCCAACGGCGTCTCGAGCCGGTTCCAGCCCGCCGGCGGCAAACCCGCGCCCCGCAAAGATCCCGCCGATACCGCCACGCCCCGCTCCTGCCTCTATGTCGGCCGCGCCGATCCCTATAAAAACCTTAACGGCCTCGTCCGCGCCTTCGCCCTCGCCCGTAGCCGCCTGCCCTTCCCCCTGCGGCTGGTCATCGCCGGCCCCCTGGATGAGCGCTACCCCGAGGCGCCGTCCCTCGCCCGGGAGTTGGGCGTGACCGATCAGATCGCCTGGACCGGTTACCTGTCGGATGCGGAACTGGTCCGGCTCTACCAGGAGGCCGATCTGCTGGCCCTGCCTTCGCGCTACGAGGGCTTCGGCCTCCCGGTCGTGGAAGCCATGGCCTGCGGGACACCGGTGCTCATCAGCACCGCAAGCGCCCTGCGGGAAGTGGCGGGCGATGCCGCCCTCATGGCCGATCCGGACGATATCGGCGCCATGGCGGGCCGTCTGCAGGAGATCCTGATGCAACCCGCGCTGGCCGAAAAATTGGTCGAAAAAGGAGTCGCCCGGGCCGCCACCTTCACCTGGGCCCGCACGGCGGCCGAAACGCTGGCGCTTTACGGAAAAATCGCACCATGACCCACGCCTCCCATCCCTACCCCCCCGACTGGGCCGGCTTGCGGGCCGTACTGGGGCACGACTGGCTGACCGGCATGCGCGGCGGCGAGCGGGTTCTGGAACTGCTGTGCGACGGCTTTCCCGCCGCGCCCGTGCTGACCCTGCTCTGCCAGCCCTCGGCCATCTCGGAGCGCATCACGCGCCATCCGGTGCGCACCTCGTGCCTGCAGCGCATCCCGCGCATTCACGAGCGGTACCGCCATTTTCTGCCGCTCTTTCCGCTCGCGCTGCGCACCTTGCACACGCCGCCGGCCGACCTGCTGATCACCACCAGCCATTGCGTGATCAAGGGCTTGAACCGCCCGGTCGGCGGCCGCCATCTCTGCTACTGCTTCACCCCAATGCGCTACGCCTGGCTCTTCTTCGATCTCTATTTCGGCGGCAGCCCCGCGCGGCGGGCCGGCGCCGCCCCGCTGCTGGCCCTGCTGCGGGCCTGGGACCGCCGCGCCAACACGGGCGTGGACCGTTTCGTGGGCATCAGCCGCCATGTGCAGGATCGCATCTGGAAATTCTATGGCCGTGAATCGGATCTCGTCTACCCGCCCGCCGATACGGCTCGCTGGACGCCCGATGGCCGGCCACCGGGAAATTTCGACCTGATCGTCTCCGCCCTCGTGCCCTATAAGCGGATCGACCTGGCGGTCCGCGCCTACACCAAGGCGGAACGCAAACTGAAAATTGTGGGGATCGGCAGCGAAAGCGCCCGGCTGAAAGCGCTTGCGGGGCCGACGGTTGAACTGCTGGGACGATTGCCTGACGAGGCGGTTCTGGACCTGTACCGGGGTTGCCGGGCCTTGGTGTTCCCGGGCGAGGAAGATTTTGGCATCGTCCCCGTGGAGGCCCAGTCCTGCGGCCGTCCGGTCATCGCCTTCGACCGCGGCGGAGTCGCGGAGACGGTCGTGGACGGCGCGACCGGCGTCTTTTTCAAGGAACAGACCGAAACGGCCCTCCTGGAAGCCATGGAAAAAGCGGATGACACCCCCTGGAATGCCGAAGCCATCCGGGCCCATGCCGAAACATTTTCGGAAGCCCGGTTCATCGCCGGCATGGACGAATCCCTCCGCCGCTGCCTGGGATAACGAACGCACTCAGCGTCCGGATAACGCGAAGGAGGTCAATTTCAGATCCACGAGAGCCGAGCGCATGACCATTAACCACCATGCAAATTCGATGACGATAACCGAATTTACAAGGCGCCCCAAGATCAGGGCGCATCTCTGAGTATTGCACTTTCCCCAAATTTGCCTGCTCCGAGTTCGGCGGGCTGTCTAACCGGCCACACCACTCCCACACCTTCCGCCACTAACCCACTATGCGGCTCGGACGGCGCCTCGCCCTCCATTGCTTCGCGCCAGGACATAGTCCGACAGGCTGCCAGCACTCACTACATACTAAACCCTGCCAAAAAAGCTTACAGGTTCATGCTGAAGGAGCGATTGGCGGATATTTCCTCCGCCACCTGGCTCACCACGCTCATCGGAACGGGCTTGTTGACCCGCATCATGACGAGGGATTGGCCCGATTGCACGCTGTGGGAGTGGCGCACGTCCTCGATGTTGATGGAGGCCGCGGCCAGGGCGAGACCCACCGCGCCCACAACACCGGGACGATCGTCGTACTGGAAGTAAACGGTGTACCCCTTGGGCTCGAAGTAGAGTTTGTCGAACTCGTCGATCCGCGCAATCATCAGCGTATTCTCGGCCACCGTTCCGCGCACGCTCGTGAAGCGCAGGTTTTCATTGCCCGCGTTGGCGGTCATGTCGATGGTAATGGAATTGGCAAAACCCTTCTTCGGATCGACCTTCCGGTTGCGGTACTCAATGCCGCGATCCTTCAGGAATTTGCGCGCGGCCGCCGCATCCATCGAGCGGTCAAATTCGTTCCACAAGGCCGCCACCAGCGGCACCATGAGCCAGTCGGCAAACGGTTCCAGGGACCCGTAAAAACTCGTCTCCACCAACTGGAGCTTGTTCTCCCGGCCCACCAGCACGCGCGCCAGCCGGCCCAGCGTGAAGGTCAAATCGCCAAACGCCTTGTCAAGCCCTTCGGGAATGTCACGGTTGACCACGCAGCTGGTAATGCCCTTTTCATCGAAATCAACCAGCTCTTCGGCCGCCTGCCGGGCCGCATTCCAATTGGCCTCGTGCGTGCTGGCCCCCAAATGCGGCAGCATGATGTCGGCAATATCGGCGCAACTCTTGGGCCCCGCCTCATCCTTGGGATAGACGTCGTTCAGCAAGCGGAGACGCTTGGTCGTCTTGATTTTCCGGAACGCCTCCTCGTCGATGATGCCATGGCGCGCGCAGTTGATCAGGGTGGCCCCGTTTTTTATCCGGAGCAGCAGTTTCTCGGACACCATGTTCGCGGTATCCTCGTTCAGGGGAACGTGCAGGGTGATGAAGTCCGATTCCGTGAACAGCGTTTCCAGGTTGACCAGCTTAACGCCGATCTCCTCGGCGCGCTGGGAGGCGATCACGGGATCGTATCCCAGGAGGCGGCAATCGAAGCCGGAAAGCCGGCGGGCCACCAGGCGGCCAATGTTGCCAAGGCCAACGATGCCGACCGTCTTGCCGGCCAATTCACGGCCCATGAAGGCCTTCTTTTCCCAGCCGCCCGCGCGGGTGTTGGCGTCGGCGGCCACGATGTGGCGGGCATCGGCCAGCATGAGTGCCACGACCTCCTCGGCCACCGCGTTGGAGTTGGCGCCGGGCGTGTTCATCACATCGATGCCGCGGCGGCGGGCATACTTGGTGTCAATCGTGTCATAACCCGCGCCCGCGCGCACAATGACTTTGAGAGCCGGCAGGGAGTCGATCACGGCGGCGGTGATCTTTTCGCTGCGCACGATGAGGGCGTAGGCGTCGGAATGGCGGGCCGCCAATTCGGCGACGGGTGTCACATCGTCCTGCACGGCCTCGTAGTGGCCGTTATTGACGAGAATTTCGGCGGCGACTTTGTCGAGCTTCGTCGGGATCAGCACTTTTTTCTTCACGAGATTCTCCTGTACGCCAAACTGGCGTGAAGGAAATTTACCCTAACCCGCCAACGGGTTCAAGCGTGAAGGACAGGGCAAACGCATCAAAAAACCGTTCAACCGGCCAAAAACTGGCATGGTTCTTGATCGGGCGGCTCGCCCGGCGACGCAGAATCCGATTGATGATGTCCCCAAATGTAACCCGCTAGGCTTATTCTCTGTTATTAGGTCCGTCACCTAACCCGAGCACCTAACCTGAACGGCTCATGCCGCCCTTTACGCCAATTCCGCCTGAGTTCCGGCGCGGCACAATAGGCTAAACGGTTACTTTCCGCCTTCCGTTCGAAATTCCTTCCAGGGATTAACGTTGAACCCAGGCGGAATAATAAGTAGGATTTTCGGACTATGAGTTGCAGCAACGCGCGCCATCTTGACCTTCGGGGCTACGGCGACACCTGGGTGCACCGGGCGGACAGCCGCATCAAGGTTCTCCTCGTCCTGATCTACATGGGCTGCGTGACCTCCTTCCCCAAATACACCGTCGCGGCCCTGGTGCCTTACTTTCTCTTGCCCGTCATCCTGGGCGTCGCCGGCCGGATTCCCCCGGGCCTGCTGTTCCGCATGCTGGCCGCCGCCTCCCCTTTCGCCCTGCTCGTCGGGGCTTTCAATCCCTGGCTCGACCGCGCCGTTCTGACCCTCGGCCCCTGGACCCTCGGCGCGGGCTGGTTCTCCTTCACCTCCATCCTGTTGCGCTTCTGTCTCACCGTCAGCATGCTGCTCGTGCTCACGGCCACCACCTCCTGGCCCGGCATGATGCACGGACTGACGGGCCTGCGCGTGCCGCGTGCCTTCGTCACCCAGCTTCACCTGCTGTTCCGCTACCTGTTCGTGCTGGTGGAGGAGTCCGACCGCCTCGGCCACGCCCGCCAGCTGCGCGCCCCGGACCGCCGCCTGCCGGGAATAAAATCGGCCGGCCACATGCTCTCCGCCCTTCTGTGGAGAACCTGGGAACGATCCGACCGCCTTTACCGCGCCTTGAAGGCGCGGGGGTTCCAAGGCGACTTTCCCCGCCGCCGGCCCGACAGGATCACGGTCGCCGACGCGGCGCTGCTCCTGGCCGGCGCGGGAGCCTGCCTGGCCGCCCGGCTGTTGCCCTTAACCGACTGGCTCGGCCAGGCCCTTTGGAGCTTATTCCCATGACGACCGCACTGGATATCCGCGACCTGCACTTTCGCTTTCCCGACGGCACCGCGGCCCTCCGGGGAGTTGATACCCGTCTGGAGGCGGGATCGTGCATGGGCCTCGTGGGCCCGAACGGGGCCGGCAAAACCACGCTGCAAATGGTGCTGGCCGGGTTCCTGCGGCCGGAGCGCGGCACCATCCACGTGGAAGGAAAGGCGCTGACGCCGGAGACGGTCACCGACATCCGGCGGGCGGTCGGATTCGCTTTTTACAACCCCGACGACCAGCTCTTCATGCCAACCGTGCTGGAGGATGTGATGTTCGGCCCGCAGTGCGCCGGCTGGCCGGCAACCGACGCCGAGGCCCGGGCGCGGACGCTGCTGGCGGATTTTGAAATCAGCGACCTGGCCGGGCGCTTTCCGGGTCATTTATCGTCGGGCCAGAAGCGGCGGGTCGCCCTCGCCGCCGTGCTGGCACTGAACCCCCACATGCTGGTGCTGGATGAACCCACGGCGTTTTTGGATCCCCACAGCCGCCGGCAATTGATCCGGCTGATCGGCCACATGCGCCACACCCGCCTTATCATCGCGCATGACCTGGAACTGGTGCTGGATCTGTGCTCAACCGTATTGGTCATGTCGGAAGGCGCGGTAGTGGCCGAAGGGTTGCCGGCGCGGATCTTTTCCGACCAATGCCTGATGGAACGCTTCAAACTGGAAGTGCCGCCTTCGCTACGGAAAAGCCGTTGAGCCGTGCGTCGAATGGCGGAAGGGGTGGGATTCGAACCCACGGCGCCTTGCGACGCGTCGGTTTTCAAGACCGATGCTTTAGACCACTCAGCCACCCTTCCGAAACGCAGTTGATTTGGCATCATACGGACTCGTACCTGCAAAGTAAAGTCAATCGGCACCGCCTCGGTTTTATCGGGCGCATGGCAGAACTGCTGGTGACTTTTAAGACAAAGCGCGATAATCCACCGGGGCCGGCCCTCAAATGGAGCGTTCGCTGATCCTCGTCCGGCCGGTCGAAGAGGGGCCACCGCTAGCGCCCCTTCCCTCGGGGCGCGAGCGGTTCTACGGCTCGCCCCCGCTCGCCTCCGTCCCCTCTACGCCTC
>JAWOJA010000038.1:0-62761 GCA_046484345.1 Kiritimatiellia bacterium | reverse complement strand
TCGGCGACACCGAGTACGTGTTTCAGGCTTCCGGAGGCGAGAGTCCGTGATGCGGAGAGGCCGCCCGGAACGAAACAGGCCGGTGTCCCTCGCGGCCTCTCAGCATCCCCGTTCCCGTCTGCGGCGACGCGTCCGCCTTGGAATGGTCAGCCGCTAATCGCCCCCTGATAACTGACCGATTACCAGGTTCGCGTTCGTCCAATCGGGATGGATTCTTCCTTGCCTTAAGGAGGCTGGACTACTACCATAGACGGTTTCAAGGGGGATTCATGCTTTTTCCGACGACTGCGTTTGCCGTCTTTTTCGCGCTTGTCTTTTTCCTGCACTGGGCGCTGATCTCCCGCTCCGGCCCCTGGAAGATTTTCATCCTGATCGCCAGCTATTTTTTCTATGGTTTCTGGAGCTGGAAATTCGTATTCATGCTCGGGGGCTTCACCATCGTCAACCACGCCGCCGCGGTCTTGATCCACCGGGCTCCAACCGGCGCCCCCATCCGCCGCAGGTTGATCGCCTGGATCTGCGTTTTTGATCTGGGCATGCTCGCCTTCTTCAAGTATTTCGGCTTCCTGACATTGACGGCGTTCCAGTTCCTGGCCGCGTTGGGCCTTCAGGTTCCGGAGGGTCCCATGACGGCCACACTGGAATTGGCCGGAAAAATCGTGCTGCCCGTGGGCATCTCCTTCTTCACCTTCCAAGGCCTCAGCTACGTGATCGATGTCTACCGGAACGAAATCAAACCCGGCAAGACCCTGCTCGATTTCGCCGTCTACCTCTCCTTTTTCCCCCAGTTGGTCGCCGGTCCAATCGTTCGCGCCATCGACCTGCTTCCCCAGATGGAGAGGCCCCCCACCCGCCGGATGCCCTTGGACACCGGCCGGGCCGCCTGTCTGATCCTGGGCGGCCTGTTCAAGAAAATCGTGGTGGCCAATTTCCTGGCCGGCCATATGGCCGATCCCGTGTTCACCGACCCCGGATCCTTCAACGCGCCCGACGCTATTCTGGGCGTGTGGGCCTACGCCCTGCAGATTTACTGCGACTTCTCCGCCTACTCGGACATCGCGATCGGTGTCTCCCTTCTGATGGGCTTTCACTTTCCCATCAACTTCAACGCCCCCTACCTCGCCACCTCCATGCAGGATTTCTGGCATCGCTGGCACATCTCCCTCTCCACCTGGTTGCGCGACTACGTCTTCATCCCCCTGGGCGGCTCGCGCGCCGGCGATCTGATTACCTATCGCAACCTGATACTCACGTTCCTCCTGGGCGGCCTCTGGCACGGAGCCGGCTGGACCTTCATTCTCTGGGGCGCGTTCCACGGCCTCTTCCTCGCCGCCGAACGGCTCTTCCGGAGAATCCGCCAACGACCGATTGGCGTGGAACCCACGGGGCTGTGGGCCGTCTCCTGGCGCCGGATATGGGTTTTCCAGTGGGTCTGCGTCTCCTGGGTCTTCTTCCGCTCCCAGTCCATGGAAGATGTCGCCACCTTGTTCCAAAGCCTGGGCAACTGGTCCGGCCCCGTGACGCTGGGCTCGCCCCTTTTCCTGCTCGCTCTCGCCGCGGGCTGGCTCATTCAGTTCATGGACGGGACCCGGCTTGAAGCGGCTTGGAATCGCTTCAGCCGCTTCCCGGCCGTTCTCCAAGGCGCCGTCTGCGCCGCCATTCTCGCGGTCATCCTGGGGCTGGGGCCACGGGGCGTGGCGCCGTTCATCTACTTCCAATTCTAAAAGAGGTTCATCATGGTCCGTTGGCGGGATGAAATCGGCGAACGCCGCGCGAAAGCGGGCAACGGAATCGGCTTGGGCCCGACGCTGGCCGCCGTGGCCGTTTTCTTTCTCGCGAGCATTCTCCTGAATGGCGAATCGCTTTGGAATAACGCCCACAATATGCCCTACGGCCGGATCCGCGACATCAGCCTGCGGCTCACTCGGCCCCTGCAACAGCTCAGCCGGGGATCCGGTTTATACCGGTTCCGGCAATGGATCGAAAACACCTGGAACAAGGAAAATCCCCTATGACAACAAACCCGCGCCCCCTTCTCTCCGCCGTCCTCCTGCTGGCCGTCGGATTGGCCGCACCGGCTCTTGGGCAGGCACAACCCGAACGCGTCGCCTTCGTTGGCGACTCCATGATGAAACTGATCGGACACCAGGGCAACCGTGAAATGAGCAAGCTCCCGGGCGTCACGGTGGTCACGAACTTCGTGTCGCTCGGGTCCGGTCTCGCCCGCCTGGACGCCTTCGACTGGATGGCCAAGTTCGACTCCGTGATGAAGGAGACCCGCCCCACCCTCGTCATCATCGCCCTGGGCACCAACGACAAGCAGCCGATGGCAACGGCCAACGGCCATATCGTGCGCCCCGGAGAGCCCGCCTGGGCGCCCGAATACGGCCGCCGGGTCGGCCAGGCCATGGACATCCTCCTCACGGGGGGCGCCGCCCGCGTCTACTGGCTGGAACTGCCGGACATGAAGGACCCCCGGCACCAGGCCGACGCCAACGAGATCAACGCCGTCGTCCGGGAGCAGGCGGCAGCCCGTCCCGCTGTAACCTTTTTCGAAACACGCGTGCTCCTGAGCCGAAAACCCGGGGAATACACGAAGTTCCGGATCGGCCCCACCGGAAAACCCATCGAAATCCGCGACGTGGACGGCATTCACCTCTCCCGCGCGGGAGCGGACCTAGTCGTGCAGAAACTGATCGCGGCCCTCTTGGCCAAACCCGATTGATTCCTGTTTAATAGGAGTGTGTATGAATGCCTTGACACAGAGGGTCTTCCGACAGGCCTGGATATTGCTGGTGATCGGGATGGAAATCCAGGCCCAGACCGGGCAATCCAGCCCGCCGCCGCCCCCGTCGGCCCTCCCGCTCACCAATTTCCAACCCCGTTTTCAGCTGGCCCCCCTGCCGGAACCTGGAGCCACGGTCACCTCCGAAGAAAACGTCGCTCCCACGCCGCCGGCGCGCGGAGCCCTTTACGAGGGGCTGATCACCGCGCAGGACGGGGACTATTCCAACGCCGTTCCCTATCTGCAAAAGGCGATCGCGGAAGATCCGTCCCTGATCGGCGCATGGCAGGCCCTGGGATGGTGCTACTGGAATCTCGGCGAGAAGGATAAGGCGGAACTGACGTGGGTAAGGTTGCTCAAACTGGCCCCCGCCAACCCCATGCCCTACAACCTGCTGGCCCAGATAGAAACCAACAAGAAGAACCTTGAAAAAGCCGAAGAGCTGCTGAGGAAAAGCCTCGAACTGGACCCGACCCAGTTCGACACCCGGCTGAGCCTCGGCCTGATCCTGGCCTGGCAATCCAAATCGGAAGAGGCCAACAAGCTCCTCGGCCAACTCGTAAAGGAGGAACCCGATCGGATCGATGTCCGCGTCGAGCTGGCCCATACGCACTACGTGCTGCAGCAATACGAAGAAAGCGCCGAGCAGTGGAAGGTTGTCTGCGAAGTCATCCCCGACAATCCCGAGTACCTCATCGAATGGGCGCGCTGCCTGCTCTACTCGGGGGAGCTCGAAGAGGCCGAACGCGTGGCCCAGAAGGCGGCGGAAATCGATGGCGGTTCCCTGCGCGCCCTGAACGTCCTGTCCGACGTCGCCGAGATCAGCAACCGGCTCGAAGAGGCGACGCCCAAGATCCGCAAGCTCCTTGAACTGACGGACGTGGCCATTACGCGCAGCCAGCTCCGGTCGCGCCTCGTCATGATCCTGCGCCGGCTCTACGACAAGGATCCCAAACGGTTTCCGCTCAAGGATATCATCGAGGAGTGCCGGACCGCAATCGACGAGGATCCCCGCAACGTGAACATGATGCTGTTCCTCGCTGAAATCTATGTGATGGACCTTCGCTACGACGACGCCATCAAACTCCTTCTCCATATTCACGACGACATCAACCCCCTCAACTACCGGGCCCAGAGGAGTCTCTTTGAAACGTATCTCGTCCGCCGGGATTTCGAAAAAGCCAGCCTGATGATCGACGAAATCTACGCCTCCCCCACGGCCGACCTTCCCTACCGGTTCATGGACGCGGCCCGGCTCGAATTCATCAAGGGCAACTATGCCGAGGCCGTCCGCACGCTGGACCTGATGGAGCGCGAGAGCATGCAGGGAAGCGTGCTGACGCTGGCCTACTCCGGGCTGGCGGTGTCGGACTGGGAACCGGGCATGCCCGTGCGCCTGTTCCGCGAACACGTCCTGTTCCTGAAACGGGCGGGCTACAAGTTTCTCACCCCGGACGAGGTTCTCCCCTACTTCGAATCGCGCAAAACACGGGACGTCGGCCCCAAGATGCCGGCGCCCTACCGCTTCTTCCGCTGGATGAACTATGCCTTCACCGGCGCCAACCCGCCATCGAACGAGGCAACCGACCTCGAGTCCTACCGGCCCGACCGGGTCGTCTGCGTCACGTTCGACGGGGCGCGCCGGACATCCTTCGCCCACGCCACGCCCGTCGCCGAGGAATTCGACGCGCCCCTCACCATGCACATCCCGGTTGGGAACATCGCCCGGAGCGATTACGGAATCTGCTCCTGGGAGGAGATCCTCGATTATATGGACTCCGGACTCTGGACGATCGGAAGCGGCTGCATCGACGCCGGCATCCAGGTTGCCGGTTACGCGGACGGCTACCGGGTCTGGCCCCTGCCCAACCGGCTCTGGCTGACCGAGAAGAAACGGCTCGAATCGCTCCGCGAGTGGTCGCGCCGCGTGAATGCCGAAATCAGGGACAGCCGCAAGATCATCGTCGAGAAACTGGGGCTGGACCCCACGAATGGCTGCCGGTCCGTGGCCTATCCATTCGGTGAGATCGGCCAGATGGAAGGCTCCAACATCGACACCGCCGGAAACGTGCCGGTCCGACTCGTCAACGAAGCCAGCATGGTCTACCGCACCGGCTTCATTCAAAGCCTCTTCGGCTTTTCCACCGTGGCCAACAACCCGTTGGTCCACGGCCGCTACCAGCCGGGCAAGGACGAAACGGGACAGCAGGTGCTCAACCACGCCATCGAAAAACAGCCGGTGATGATGGCCCGCAGGCTGAAGGCCGAACTCGCCGCCCTCCAGGGAAAACCCCATCTCGCCTACCGGATGTTGAAATTGCTCGAACGCGACGGCTTTCCGGCCGAATCGCTGCGGAAACTCCGCGAATACGTCGACCAGCGAATCGCCGGACGCATCGAACAAACCGCTTCGGGGAAAGAACCCGATGAAAACGAAAGCGGCTTCGACCTGAGCAACCCCTACCTCGGAGTCGACGGGTTTTCCACAAAAGCCAACCGCCAGATCGATATCACGGAATTTGGGATCCGCGGCGGCCTCCATCTTACGCCCGCCCTCGTGCTCGAGGGCTGGATGAAAGAGGGCACCATATCACAGGAAGTGGAGTCGAACCGGTTGGTCAAGATCAAGGACACCCGGACCTCCCAAACCCTGGTGATCACCACCGGATCGGATAACGGGGAGCCCATCAACAAGCGCGAACAGACAACCACGATCCAGACCGATGAGATCCAAAGCAACACCGTCATGCGCAGCACCTTCGATGCCGATTACACTTACGGAGGCTTCCGGCTTTCCTACCGATTGCCGGACGGGTCCAATCTCGAAGGCCATCTGGGGGTCAAGGGCTACGATGGCGCTGAAGAAAGCGCCGATGAGCCGGTCTGGGGCGCCGCCCATCTCTGGCACCCTGCGCCGAGCCTGGACATCAACTCCCGCTACGACCGCGACCTCGTACCCTCCGGTCGCAGGGCCATCACATCCGACTCCGTCGGCATTAAGGCCCTCTGGCGCGCCCGGGATTGGTGGGAAATCGAAGCCTTCGGCCGCTACTCCCATTACTCCGAGACGAATGCCATGCTTCACCTGAAAGGCAGCTCGATGTGGCTCATCAGCGAACAGCAGTCCATCTTTGCCGGCATTCAGTACGAACTGACCACCGTCGATGAGGACAGCGACTACATCTGGTCCCCTTACTGGGATGAACGGGTCTATTTTGCCCTGCGGATGAACCGCAGCTTCCCGACATTCTATGCGAGCGCGGAAGCCAAGATCGGCATGGCGCGTGAAGAAGGACGCCCTGCGGATATGGAGCAATGGAAGAAGCTCAAGGTGCAGGGCGAAAACCAGGGCTTCTACGCCGGCGACAAACCCGGCTCCGACTGGGATACCACCGTGGGCCTGTCAGGCGCGCTTCGCCGAATGATCGGCCGGCATCTGGAACTGGAAGCCACGGCAGGCACATCCTTCTATTCCGAATATTCGGAATACCTCATCTCCGGATCGTTGCTCTATCATTTCTAATCTGCCTTGGGAAAGGGCGGCAGGCCGACGGCCTTCCGCAGGGCGGGCGTTTCCTCCCACAGGATGGCCGCGGAGTTGGTCAAGCCGCCTTCGAATGCCACCATCCGGTTGCTGGCGAAGGCGTACGAATAGGGAAGCTGCGGGAGGGGCCACTCCGCCTTGGTGGGCTGGAACAACCCATGCAGGATCGTCACTTCACGAATTTTTGCCATGGCCATGTCCGGAATGGACTCCATCGCGACCACGCAAAGACCCGTTTTTTCGAGATCCTTCGAGAGGTTGGCCAACCACGCGTCGGGCGGCATGGCGGCAAACACAAGGACGTACCCGTTCAAGTAGTACTGATCGGCGGTTTTCATCAGCCAGTCCACCGTCAGCTTCGCGTTATAGCCAAGATGCACCGTGGGCATCAGCCGTTTGCGGTGGTATTGGGTGTACATCCGGATGAGGGCGTGCTCGGGGCCGGGGACACCGCCAATCAAACCATCAGGCATCTGCCGGAACCAAGGCGGGCAGACCGCGGACAAGGTCCGCATGCCATCGCGCAGTTGGTCCAGCAAAAGGTCGCCGTTCTTCAAGGCCGGCTGGTTGGGCATGGCCATCAGGACCGGCAACGGACCGGCCGCCAAGCTCTTGATAACCACCTGGGCCTGGCCCGGAACCGGAGAAAAAGGCGACAACCCCCACCAACCGTTCATCAGGTCCGGAGGGATGGCAACCGGCGCGTCAAAAACCGGTTTGCCGTTCAAATAGCCCATCGCCCCGTCGCCCACCACTTCCAACCGCAGCGAGAAGGCCCGCTCCGGGTAGCGCCAGAGATTGACCGAGTTGGCCAACAGGTTCCCGTTCTTCCAAACCTGAAGATAAAGGCCGGTGCGCTCAAAACCGAACCGGATCATGGTGGTGGGCCCCCGGCGCGCGTAGAGCCAGAAAAAGCCATGCACGTCTTCCAACGTGCTCTCGATGAACCCGTTTCGCAAGCCTTCGGAACCGTTCAGACGCAGGTACGCTTCCGTTTGAGCCCCCTCCGCCCGCAGATACAACCGCCCCATGCGGGTCGGAATCTCCCCGCTGGAGCTCATCCAGTTGTCCGTGATCTTGCCTTCCTCGATGAAATTCTCCGCAATGACCGTCTCGGGCGGCAACATCTTGGCGTACCGCTTGCGGATGCGGGGATCGGGATCTTCCCGTGAGGTCGTCTTGATGAACGGCATCAGAATCCCCGCTTCCGGCGCGGACAGCAGTTCCGTCGATGTCAACAACTCGGCGAAAACCTCTTTTTGCAGGACGCCGGTGCCGATCGCCTTGATCCGGCGCATGTTCTCGAACCGGTCCGACGGATCGACCGCCAAAAGCTGGTACCGGACCAACGCCTTGAGGTTGTCCGGCTTTTCGCCGATCGCATGCTTGACGAGTTCGCGCGCCTCATCGGGGCGGTTGTGGCGGTTCAGCCAGTCGGCCTGGGCCAGCAAAACATCCATGTTCTGGGGAAACATCCGCGCATAGAGGTTCAGAGCCACCCGGGCGTCTTCCGCCCGGTTCATGTTGTCCAGCAGGGACGCGCGCCGCAGCGCCAGCTCAATCTGTCCGGGATTCTCCTTCAGGCTGAAGTCATAATATTCCAAAGCCTTTTCCATGTCCTGCAGGCGCAGATGCACATCGCCGATCAGCATCAGCGCCTCGGGATCGCGCGGGACCGCCTCCACCCATTGTCCCCAATACCGGAGAGCTTCGTCGTAATCTCCGATGGCAAAGGCGCTGAAACCGAGCTGGCGCAGCATCTCGGTCTGCACATCCTTGGAATACTTGCGGTTGGTTTCGGAAAGTCCGGTAACCTCGTAGTACAGGGACAGGTCAAGGTCAAAGGGCGGATCCGGGACCTGCTGAAAGGCCATCACCTGGTTCGTGATCGTATCGGAGTCGCGAAACAAGGGGGAATTGCTGGCGGTCACAAGTTGCACTTCGGGCATCAAGTCCAAAATCGTCGGGAATGTGGTGGTGCGCTCCAGGATGCTGGGAAACCGGACCAACAGACGGAGCCCCGAGGCTTTCATGTGATCGGCCATCTGCTTGATCCATTGGGCCACCTTCCCGATGTAGGGTCGCTCCAGGGGGGAAAAGTCGAGAAACAGTCCGTCATATTGCTGCTGCTTCAGGTCGTCCACCAGCCGGGCCGGCTGGATGCGGTCCAGACCCGTTTCGCTCTCCACCATGATGGCGGGATAGATGTTGAACCGGTACATCTTGGCCAGATTGCGCAAAATCTGAAAATCCTCGCCGGTGTGCACCTGCAACCCGTTCAGCGTCACTTCCGCCCAGGGGGGCGACAGGTAGGTCGTCTGATCGGCATTGGCGTTGATCCACCAGGCGAGGTAGGGACCGCGATTCAGCACCGGCCGCCATTTCACCAGCCGCTCCACCTGGTTCACTATGACCAAATCGCGGACTTCGACCCTCGCTTTGCCCGTTTCCGGCGACCAAATGCTCAATCCCAGCATGCCGGGTTCGGGGCGACCGCGCAGCCGGATGGCCGTCTGGCTGAGTAGTTCGCCGTTCAACCGGACAAAGCACAGGCTGTCGCGAAGCGTGATGTCCAGCGTGCAGACCCGATTGGTCGGCATCTGAATGCGGCCGGTCGCCAGGGTGAAATCTTCCATCCCCGAGAATTTCTGGCGTACCCAGGCTTGGCCGGCCGAATCCACTCCGACATGGAGATGGGTTTCGCCGTCCGGCACGGCCCGGAGAAAACAACTGAATTGCCCCTCGTCGAGCTTGAATTCGATATGGGTCTGGTAATCCTGAAGCAGATCGCTGCCGGCGAGCCAGATTTTGGCCCCGGTGGTATTCGTGTCCGCCTGAAGCACAAGACGATCCCGGCCCGCCTCAAAGGAGCCCCATTCGGTGATCCAGGCGGTTGACAGGGTACTCGAAAAATCGCGGAACTCCCGCCGCACCGGCCAACTGCGTTCCAACCGGGCAAGCAGTTCCTCGGCGGTCCAGTGCGGATCCACCAGAAGACGGTTGAGATGGCGCACATCGCTGTGGATGGTGTTCAAAGCCATGGGCCCGTGCAAGAAGCCCAGGTCGAAATATTTGCCCACCATATCCAGGTTCAACCGCCGCGTCAGAAGGGCGCGGCTGTCGTACTGACCGAAATCGCCGTACGGAAAAGCGAAAGCCAGCGGCCGGGAACCCGTCTGGCGGACGATCTCGTCGTGGTTGGCCTTGACGTCCGACTCGATCCGCATGCCGAATTCCTCGGGCGTTTCGTAGCGCCGATCGCCGGCAATCCACCGGGGGGTGGACATGAAATTACCCTGGCGCCCGGCCGGATCGGCCGGCACCTGGCGGAACCCGTCGTCGCTTTCTCCTCCTATTTCCCAGCTTTTTGACAAGATCATGTCGCGGATATACGGCCAGCGCAGAGCCGAAGGATCCTCATCCCGGATCGGCTTGGTCCATACAAACATGACGGCCTTCCAGCGGTTCTGCCGTAACACCTGCCGGGTGTCGAAATAGGAACTTTTCCGCGACTGCTCGAATGTCGTCAGCACGGCCTTTCGCGGCAAAGGCTTTCCCTCATAATAGAAAGCCCGCACCTCCTGCAGTCCGATCGGCACATAACCGTTCTGGCGCAACAATTTGAGCTGCGCGTCAAACAGGGCCGGGGAGACCTCGTTCGTCCGGTCCGAGACACCCGCATAGGCGAGCGCCACAAAGGAGGAGGAGTCGATCGGCCCCTTCGGCGCCTGCGGTTGGTAGAGGCGGCGATTGATCAGGCCCTTGACCGGAGACCACAAGGCCATGATCAAAAGCGCCCCGGCCAGGAATATCAGCCAGGTCTGGTTCAGGCCGAGCTTGGAGGGGCGGTCGCGTTTACCGCCCGGAGACGACGTGTCGGAAGCATTCATCGGGTCCCCCACTTTTTGCCTTTCAAGGTCGCCAACGCCCAGTAAATCTGCCAGCTGTAAAAGCCGATGTACGTCAGCGTGAAAACAAAACCGGTCCACCAGTGGCGCCGGCCGGTCTTCTGAAGAAAATACAATGTCCAGACCATGGTGATGGCCATGACACCAATCGCGTAGAAACGGGTGATGTTCGCGCTCATCAGGGGCGTCACCACCAGCGCCTGGGTTATCACGAACGGCTCGCTCAACGGAAGAAACATCATGATGTACCAGGACAGGGACGGCAACGGATGCTTTCTCCACATGAACTTCGCTGTCTTCATGATCTCGCGCAGGTACGAGCGCATCCAGCGGGCCTGCTGGCGGGTGTATACGCTCCATTTCTCGGGCGCCGAGGTGGTGGCCAGCGCCTCGTCGTCATAGAGAATCTTGTAATCCCGCAAAATCAGGTTGGTCAGGCTGCGGTCATCCGCGAAGTTCCCATATTCGCCCCACACCTTCGCGTTCAGCCACTCGTCGAGCACGTGCAGCACGCAGACCCGCCGATAGGCCGAAAAGCAGCCCGGCAGGCAACTCACGCAACCATTGACACTTTCCGCCGCCTTCATGATTTTGTAAGAGAAGAAATACCGCACGTCCTGCATCCGGGTCAGCAGGTTCACGTCCGTGTTCTCCACGTCGCAATGGCCGGATATCCCCCCCACCGACGGGTCCACAAAGCCCTGCACCAGCTTGCGCAGGGATCCGGGAAAAACGAACGTGTCGGAGTCCACGCAGACCATGATTTCGCCCCGCGCCATTAGGGTGGCCACCGCCCAGCCGTGGCAGAGTCCTCGGTTTTTCTCGAAATCCACAATCACCAGGTTCGGGTGGCGGCTCTGGACCTTCATCATTTCGGAAAGCGTGTTGTCGGTCGATCCGTCGTTGACCGCGATCACCTCCAACTTGGCATCCGGATAACCCGCTGCAAAAATCTGGTCCAGCGCCCGGCCGATGTCCCTCCCCTCGTTCATGCAGGGCACCAGGACACTGATGCTCGGCTCAATCGCGGCGTCCACGGGGGCCTGGTAAAAAGCCGCCACAATGAACCGGGATAAAATGAAAATACCCGCCACCAGCGAATACAGGTTGACCAGGGGGGCATACCAATAGTTCTCCGCATTGGTGACCTGCACGAACACGGCCCACGCCAGCAACAGCGTGCCCAGTGTCGCCGCCGCCACAATGAGCGCCCGGGCGGGCTTGCGGTACAATCGCCGGTAGCGCTCCTCGTGATCGGCCCCGGCCAGGGAAGGCAACACCGGGGGGAGCTCAAACGGAATGCGGACCAGAGTCGCCCGACAATAGGGGCAAACTGTGGGCGGAGGGGTCGCCACCACGTTGACTGAAATATGGCAATGGGCGCAATGGCACTTGATGCCATGACGATGTGCGGGAGCCGCTTCGGGAATATCTTCCCGTGGCGCCCCGTCCACCACATCCATTTCAGCCATAAACGCCCTACCGGTTTGAATTAGGAAAAGATCGATTCGTCTGCCGTTTTGAAAGAATAGCAAAAATGAAGGATTGATCAAGACACAGTTATCCCCTATATTGAAGAGGTACAGAGATTCATGACCGACAAACATGGGTTGGATATGCGTAAAATTTTAGTCATCGACGACGACAGCATCATCAGGTCCTATTTCGAACGCCTTCTCACCCGCTTGGGATACACGGTGAGCCTGGCGGCCAACGGAGCGGAAGGTCTGATCGCCTGCGAGAACCCCGAAATCGATCTGATCATCTCGGACCTTTTCATGCCGGGCGCTCCATTCGGTATCGAATTGATCCGGCAATTCCGTGAAAAGAGGCCCACCTGCCCCATCGTCGTCATCTCCGGAGAGGGCGGCATGAAAATCGTGCAGGATTGCGCGGCCCTCGGCGTTACGGAATTCCTCACCAAACCTTTCGAAATGGGATTCATACGGGATGTGCTTCAACGGCTGATTCAACCCTGACAAGAATGCGGCTGAGACTCCATGATCGATAAAACGTTAACGGGTGTTTCTTTCTTTGATGAACGCTATGGTGGAACCTATCGCCATCGGCCCATGATCCTCTGCGGCCGGGCGGGCACAGGAAAAACGGTTTTCGCCCTTCAATTCATCATGCAGGGCATTCTTCAGGACGAACGGTGCCTGATTCTATCGGCCTGGCGCGCCAACGATCTGGTCATTTTTGCCGAATCGATCGGCTTTCCCATCTCTCGGGCCATTGACTCTGGACGGCTCGTCGTTCTGGAATACAACCAGTATGTGCCGGGCCGTGACAAGGAATGGAACATCGTTCTGCCGTCCGAGGGCTTCCTTCAGCTCGAGGAACTGATTCACAGCCAGGCGGTCCAACGCGTCGTGCTGGACACCTGCCTGCCTTGGGTCTGCATCCTCGAACACCAGCGGCTCGATGAGCATCTCTTCTCTTTCATCCGGGCCTTTGACCGGATGCAGGTCACCACCGTGCTCACGATGCCCAAACCCGTCTCCCCCCTGGCCTTCCGGGTCAAGAACACCCTCGAAAATCTGGCCCCGGTCTCCATTACCCTGGCCCGGGAACCCAACAATCCAGTGCCTCAGTGGATTGTCTCCAAATATCTGGGCGAAAAACGCATCGCGGGCGGCACCCCCTACCGCATCATCAAGGGAAGCGGCCTTGTTGCGGCCGTCACCGTGGCGTCGGCCCTTCAGACTGCCGTTCCACCGGCCGCCCTCTCGCCCCCCCCCACCCCCGAGGCCCAGCCCGGCCGGCCGACTTCCGCCGTCCAAGCCGCCGCCATCCGCGCCTCGGCTCCGCCACCCAACACCGAGGATGAAAAAAAAGAGGACCCCTCCAAGCCGGGCTCGGGGAAGAACATCAAGTTCAGCTCCCTTATACCGGGACTCGACCGCATTACGCCCATCCCCGAAAGACGTAAACTCAATCGGCCCTTTTAGTTTAGAAGGCAACCATGTACCTGGAATATTGGAATCTGAAGAACGAGCCGTTTCAAAACGTAACGGATGTGCGTTTCGCCTATCTTTCCGAGCAACACCGCGAAGGGCTCGCCCGGCTCGTCTATCTGGTCAAAAGCCGCAAGCTCGGCGGCGCCCTCGTCGGCCCCTTCGGAGTTGGAAAATCCATGGTGCTCGAACTGCTGTCGGAATATATGGCGGACCAGACGCAAACCCGCTTTTTCCGGTTCGACGCACTCCCCGGCGGCGTCATGGTGCTGGCCCGCCAAATCCTCGAACAACTGGGCATCCACACGCCCCCCACCAGCGTGGCCGAAACCCTGACCGCCATTCAGAGCTTCTGTCGCGATTCCCGGTCGTCCTTCACCCACGCCGTGCTGATGATCGATGAGGCCCAGATGATCCGCGATCCCGATGCCTTCGACTTCATCCACCTCGTCACCAATATCCGCGTGCGCACCCGGGATGCACAGGGTGAATTTCCCGCCTTCACCGTCATCCTCGCCGGACACAGCAAGCTGGCGGACGATATCGCCAGCCATGAGTCGCTCAAACAGCGTCTCCAACTGCTCTGGCGCCTCGCGCCTTTGGATGAAAGCCAGACCACCCAGTATATCCAGCACCGCATGCGCGTGGCGGGGGGGGATATCTGGGTGTTCGAAGAGGGGGCACTCGCCGAAGTTTTTCGCGGCTCCCAGGGACTGCCCCGAATCATCAACAACATTTGCGACATCGCCCTGCTGCTCGGTCAGGCGGCGGGGCTTCCCCGTATCACGCGCGAAGTCGTGGCTCAAGCCGTCCAGGATGTGCAGGCTCCCGGCTCCCCCATCACACCGGGTGAAACACCATGAACCTGTTCAGCGATCTTACCACCATGAGCGTAATTTTCCTGCTCCTGGGCCTCTTCTTCACCCTCGTGGCTGTTCTTAACGCCTGGCGCCGCAAACGCCTCTCCACCGCGCAGACCCCCCGAGAAGGACCCATCCTCATGAGCGACCCCCATTCCGGCGCTCCCGTTTCCCTGCGCCCCCCCCCGGTCGAATCCGCTTCCATGCAGCCCGTGCCATACCCGCCGATCAACCCGGTCAAGCCGCCAACCGGCAAGGACGACAAGGCGCTGGCCGAACCGAAAGCCGCGCATGTCAAGGGCTCCCAGTTTTTTCGGCAGTTGGACGCGCGCGGCGTGGACGTGGATGCGACCCGGGGCGGAAAACATGACGACTACCAGTGGGAGTAACCGACTCCTCCTCCACGTCCAGCTCGGAATCCTGTTAACAATTCCCGTCCTGGGCGGGGCCACCCCGCCTGCCAAGACAGCCTGGCTGCCGCTGGATGACGCTCCCGCAACCGCCTCGGAATCGGGCGGCACCGTTGCCTTCCCTTGCCGCTTCACGGCCGAAAACGACCGTTGCGCCTGGGATGGCCCCGTCCCTCCCGGATTCGCCCCCGCCCAGCGCATCCAACTGACCCTGTCGTGCGACAAACCCGGATTGCTCCGGGGCGTGACCCTCTATCTCAAGAGCGGCGAAGGCTGGTATGCAGCCCCGCTCCCCGTCCCCGACAACCGAGCCCGCGCCCTGTCCCTGGGCCCCGCTCAATTCATCCCCGAAGGCGAACCTTCCGGCTGGCACCGGATTCAAAGCGTCCGGCTGGCGGCCTGGAAAAAAACGTCGGGCTCCGGCACCCTCCGGCTTTCCGGCTTTTCATCCATCCAGGATCGGGTCTTCATCATCCAGGCGGGTGAGTCCGTTCCCGAAAACGAACGGCCCGTCGCCGAAGCCCTCGCCAAACGCCTTTCGGGATGGCTTCAGGCCGCCGGCATCGGCCATGTGCGGATCGCCGAGAAAGAATGGATCGCGCTGCCCCCCCAGCAGACCCGATTCGCCCTTCTTCCCTACAACCCCAGGCCCGGAGCGGCTTTCCTGAAATCGCTCGACGCCGTCGTCAAAAAAGGCGGCAAACTCCTGGCCTGCTACAACGCGAGCCCCGCGTTCGCCTCTCTCATGGGCTTGCGCCTCGCGCCCTACAAGGCCGCCCCCACGCCCGTCTATTGGAGCAACTTCCAATTCACGCCCCCAGTCGGACCAGTCGGCCGCGTTTTCCAGGAATCCCCCAATTTGATCCCGGCTTATCCCGACAGCCCCAAGGCCTCCATTCTCGCCTGGTGGGAAAACGCCGCCGGCAAGCGGCGCGAAGAGCCTGCCTGGCTGGCCGGCCCCGCTGGCTACTGGATGACCCACACGCTGGAACAAGAGGATGCCGCCCGTAAAACACGCGTGCTGCTGGAATGGATCGGCGAGTCCGCGCCGGAAGCATGGGAACAGGCGGGCAAGACCGCCCTGGCCGGCATGGAATCCCGCCTCTCCCCGCCCCTCTGGGAGGAGGGCCGTGCCCTGGCCGCCCGGAAAGAATGGATGAAACTGGTGGACCTCGCCGAGAGCTCCCAGGCCGCGCTCGCCCTTCAGAAGGCGGCCCTTCTGCCACCCGCGCCGGTCTCCGAAACCTCCGCCGTTTGGGCCCAGCCGGGCGCGGGTCTGATGCCGGCGGATTGGAAAACGGTGGCATCCCGACTTCATCAGGGCGGCATCCGCCGCGTTTATCTTTCCGCCCTCGCATTCGGCCGCTCCCACGCCGAAAGCGCCCTGTGGAGCAAATCCGAGATGGCCGGGTTCGTCTCCGACCCCTTCGGCGGCTCCCTAAAAGAGGCCCGCGCCGCCGGCCTATCCGTGCACGCCTGGATCACCTGCTTCAACGTGGCCCATGCGCCACCCGCCCGTCTGAAAGCCTGGAGCCTCGCCGGAAGACTCCTCCAAACCCCGCAGGGCGAAATTAATTGGCTTTCTCCCGCCCACCCCGAAAACCGGGATCTGCTCATCAAGAGCCTCGCGGAACTCGCGCAACGTTATCCGGTCGATGGCCTCCATCTCGATTATGTCCGATACCCGGACGAGGGGCTCGACATCTCCCCGGCCGCCCGCAAGGGATTCGAATCCGAAACCGGGAAAACGGCTGTCCATTGGCCGCAGGATGTGCTGCCCGGCGGAGCCCGGCATGAAGAGTACCGCCAGTACCTCATCGGAACCCTCAACCAGTTTGTGCGGGCAGCCCACGACGGCCTCCGTGCCGTTCGGACCAATCTCACCCTGACGGCCGCCGTCTTCCCGGCCTATCCCTACTGCCGCGACGGAGTCCTGCAGGACTGGCAAAGCTGGCTCGAGAAGGGGTCCGTCGACGCGGTATGCCCCATGAGTTACACGGCCAACCCGACGGAGTTCAACGCCTTCCTCGAGGCCTATAAAGCCATGCCCGCTTGGGGAACAAGAATTTATCCCGGGATCGGAGTGGCGTCCGACACCTTTCCGCTCCCTTCCCTGTCCGTGCTCGATCAGGTCAAAAGCGTCCGGGAAGCCGGCGGCGCGGGAGTCGTCTTTTTCCTCGCCAATCGCGAGTTCCTGCGGGACACGCTGCCCGTGCTTCAGACCGCGCTGGACTGAGCCAGCGTCGAGCCCTGCCAACGCAGTTTTTGCTGCAGAAGAGACAGGTAGTCGTAGCCCGGCAAATGAATGAAAATCACGTGGTTTGGCGCCTTGGAAATCCGAACCCGGTCGCCCGATAGCAGGGGCAGTCCCCCTTGCCCGTCCACGATCAGGCCGATGGCATCGGTGCTCTTCACCAGCCCCACCTCGATCACGCTCGAATCGGGAATCACGAGCGGCCGGGCGCCCAGCGCATGGGCGCAGATGAAGGTGACCACAAAAGCCGGACACGCGGGATGGAGAATGGGGCCGCCCGCGGAAAGCGAATGGCCCGTGCTGCCGGTCGGCGTGGCGACGATCAGGCCGTCCGCCGCAATGGAGGCGGCGGCCCCGTGATCCACGGAAACTTCAAGCGCCACAATGCGCCCCGAATCGCCGTTGCGGATGACCGCGTCGTTCAGGCAAACCGAATTCGAAACGGCGAGTCCGTCCCGTATAACGGAACAAACCGCCATGGAGCGGGAGCTGGTGGTGAAGGCGTCGCGCGCCAGGCAGTCCACGGCGCGCTCCAAATCGCTTTGCGCCACGCTGGTCAGGAAACCCAGCCCGCCGATATTCACCCCGATCAGCGGCCGCGCCGAATCGACGGTGTCGCGCACGGCCCGGAGCATGGTGCCGTCGCCGCCCAGCACCAGCAGGGCATCGGCCTGGGCGGGGGTGCCGGCTTTGAAAGGAACGCCGAGCCGCCGAAGATGCGCCGCCGTCTCATCCCAGGCCAGCAGCTGCGGCCCGCACGAGGCGGCGCAGGCGCCGAGCCGGATCAGCATCTCGGCGGCCCGCGGATTCTCGTTGTGGGCGATGATTCCGATAACTTTCATAAGCGTTTCCACCACGCCAAAAATTCGACGTTCCCCGCCGGCCCCCTGATCGGGGATTCGCAGCAGTCCTGCCAGGCCAGCCCGGCAAGGCCGGAGCCGAACCGGCGGATATCCTGCACCACCCGGTCCCGCACGGCGGGATCGCGAACCACCCCGCCCTTGCCGACAAACTCGGGTCCCGCTTCAAACTGCGGCTTGATGAGGGTCACCAGGTCGCCCGGTTCCATGAGTGGTATAACAGCCGGAAGTATCCGGGTCAAGGAAATGAAGGAGACGTCCGCAACGACCAGCGACACCGGCTCGGGCAGGTCGCCCGGCTGAAAATAACGGGCGTTCAGCCCCTCGCGAACAACAACGCGGGGATCGCTGCGAATCCGCCAGTCGAGTTGCCCGCGGCCGACATCAACCGCATACACGCGGGCCGCGCCATGTTGCAGGAGGCAATCCGTGAAGCCCCCCGTCGAAGCGCCGACGTCCAGACAGACCCGGCCCGCGGCTTCCAGAGAGAATACCTCGAACGCTTTTTCAAGCTTCAAGCCGCCGCGGCTGACAAAACGCTCGGGCGCCTCCACAGTCAACAGCAGTTCCGGCACGTCGGCCAGGAGATTGCCGGGCTTGCCGGCGGCCGCGCCGTTTACCCGCACCGCGCCGGCCAGGATGAACCGCTGCGCCTTCTCGCGGCTGGCGGCCAGCCCGCGCTGCACGAGGAGCTGGTCCAATCGGACCTTCATCGGGGAACCGTCCCCCAAGCTTCCACCAGCCTGGCGGCCAGGGCTGGGGCAACGAGACCGTAACGCTCGAGCAGGACCGCCTGCTCGCCGTGCGGAACGAATTCATCCGGCCAGCCAAAACGCAGAATCCGCCCGCCATAGCCCCGGCGCACAAGCGCCGCCTCAACCAGCGAGCCGAAGCCGCCGGTGATCATGCCGTTTTCAAAAGTCGCAAACAACCGGGCCTGCCCGGCCTGAAGCGCCAGCAGTTCCTCGTCCAGCGGCTTGATGAACCGCGCATTAACCACGCCCGCGCTGATTCCGGCCTGCTCCAGCAGGCGGGCGGTCTCGCGGGCCAGCGGCACCATGTCGCCCAACGCCCAAAGCTGAATATCCCCGCCCGGCACAACCGTCTCGGCCCGGCCTTCGGGCATCGGCTCATGCGGCCCCAGGTAAGGGACGCCGGGGCCCGCTCCCCGGGGATAACGGATCACGGTGGGGCCTTTGCGCAGCAGGGCGGCATCCATCATGGCCGCCAGCTCGGCCTCGTCCTTCGGCTGAGCCATCACCAGGTTGGGAACACTTGCCAGAAGCGGAATGTCGAAAACACCGTGATGGGTGGGGCCGTCGTCCCCCACGATGCCCGCGCGGTCCAGCCCAACCACCACGGGCAGGGACTGCAGGCAGATGTCATGAATCAGGCTATCGACGGCGCGCTGGGAAAAGGTCGAATAGAGCGGAAGAAAGGGACGGCACCCGCCGGCCGCCAAACCGGCGGCAAACACCATGGCGTGGCCTTCGGAAATGCCGACATCAAAAAACCGGTCGGGGAATTTCTTGGAAAATCCCCGCAATCCGGTTCCGCCTGGCATGGCCGCCGTAATGGCCATGACGCGCTGGTCCTTTTCCGCCAGGCGCTCCAGGGTTGCCCCGAAAACTTCCGAATAGCCGGGAGCGGACGGGGCCTTGCGCAGGCCGGTGGCGCGGTCGAAGGGCGGCGTGCCATGCCAGCTTTCGGGATGGTCTTCCGCCGGTTTGTAGCCGCGGCCCTTCTGCGTCACAATGTGCAGCAGAATGGGGCGCGGATAATCCCGGGCGATCATGAGCGCATTTTCAAGCAGCCCAATGTCGTGCCCGTCGATGGGGCCGATGTAACGCAGGCCGAACTCCTCGAACAGGCCGCTGCGCAGGAAAAGGCTTTTGATGGACTCCTCGATCCTGAAATAGAGCGAGCGGGGGCGCTCGCCCGACAGGTAGCGGGCGACCACTTTTTCCATGTCCCCTTTCCACCGGTTGTACCGGGGATTGGCCAGCAACCCGCCCAGGTAGCGCGAAATCGAGCCCACATTGGCGGCGATCGACATTTCATTGTCATTCAGAATCACAATCAGGCGCTTCGCCGTGCGCATGTTGTTGAGCGCTTCGAAGGAGATGCCGTTGCCGAGCGCCCCGTCCCCCACCACGGCCACCACATGCTCGGCGCTGCCGCGGCGGTCCCGGGCCACGGAATAACCCATGGCGGCAGAAAGGGCCGTGCCCGCGTGGCCGGCGCCGAAAACATCGAAGGGACTTTCCGTCCGCAGGGGGAAACCGGAAATCCCGCCGCTGCGGCGCAGCGTGTGGAAACGGTCGCGGCGGTCCGTCAATATCTTGTAGGCATAGCTCTGGTGCCCCACGTCGAATAGAATCTTGTCGGTTGAGACGTCAAAAACACGCAGCAAAGCCAGGGTGAGTTCCACGGTTCCGAGATTGCCGCCAAGATGACCGCCGTTGCGGCTGACCGTTTCGATGATCCGCTCGCGGATTTCCCCGGCGAGCGACGCCACCGTGTCGGATGGGAGATCCTTCAACTCGGCCGGAAGATTCAGCTTGTCCAAAATTCCGCTCATGTTGCCCTTTCCCCGCTCATCAACGCTTGCCGGCCCGTAGACGGGGATCGAGCGCGTCCCGCAGAGCGTCTCCCGTCAGGTTGAACGCCAGCACCACCAGGAATACGGCGAGCGTCACAAAGGTCATCTCCCACCACATCCCGTGCCACAGGCGCAGACGGGCATTGCTGATCATGATACCCCAGGAGGGCTCGCTTTGCACGCCTATTCCCAGGAAGCTCATAAACACCTCTGTGCCGATAGCCGAGGGAAACCGCAGCGAAAACGAAATGATCACGATATGGAAAACGTTTGGCAGAATATGGCGGAACATGATCCGCACCGGACCCGCCCCCAGTGTCTTGGCCGCCAGCACGTAGGGCCGATCCTTGTGCTTGATAACCTCCGCGCGAATCAGGCGGCACAGGCCGGTCCACGTCATCAAGCCGATACCCAGATAAACCCCCTTGAGCCCCTTGCCCACCACCATGGATATGGCCAGGATGAAGAGCAGCCCGGGCATCGATGCCACGGTTGAGTAAAGCCAGACGATGAAGTCGTCGGCGCGCCCCCCGAGGTACCCGGCCAGGCAGCCCAGGAAAACGCCGATCGGGATGGCGATGAGGGAGGTGATGACGCCCACCTGGAAGGCAATCCGGGCACCCTGGAGCAACCGCTGCAGGACATCGCGGCCGAGATTGTCCGTGCCGAGCGGATGACGCTTCAACTCGCGAAAGCCGCCGGCCGCCACCGTGGTCCACCCGGCCTGCGGACCCGCTTGCTCGCGCGCCCGGACAAAGGGGCGGTTGAGAAAACTCGGCGGCTGGTAGGCCTGCTCCATGTCGATCTTCTGGTAGCCCGGCGGCTCGTCCCGCAGCCGGCTGCGCCAGAAAACAAATTCGCCGAACAGCGCGCAGAGCGCATAAACGGCCAATATCCACAGGCAGAAGCGGATGCCGCGCCGGGCAATCAGCCGGCGCCACGCCTCCCCCCACAGGGATCGGCCGGCGGCAGGCATGGAAGAGGTGTCGGGGGGCGGGGTCATTCGAGCCTCACACGCGGATCCACCAGGGCATAGCACAAATCGCTGGCCAGGTTGGCCAGGATGTACAGAAGAGTTCCGATAACCACCACGGCCCGGACCACATCCACGTCCAGCGAGTTGAGCGCGTTCACGCTCAGGTAGCCGAGTCCGGGAATGCCGAAGAAGCTTTCCAGCAGCAGGCTGCCCGTGTACAGAAAAGGAATCGCCATGACCACGTTGGTCACGATCGGGATCATGGCGTTTTTCAGGACATGCTTGAACAGCACGGCCCGCAGCCCGAGCCCTTTGGCGAATGCCGTCCGGACATAATCCCGGTACATCTCGTCGAGCATGATCGTGCGGTAAAACCGCACGCCGCCCCCCAGCCCGCTGAACGTGCCGATGATCCAGGGCAGCAGCAGGCAGCGCCACGACTCGAATCCCCACATAGGGAACACCTGCAGGCGGTAGGCGAACACATACTGGCCCGCCACGATCCAGACCAGGTAGTTGACGCTCATCAGCACAACCGAGGCCACCACGACAAGCCGGTCGGTAACGGTGTCTCTAAAAAAGGCACAAATCAGGGCCAGCGCCACGGCCAGCAGAAGTTCGGCCGTGAAGATCGGCGCCATGAGCAGCAGCGAGGGCCCCGCCCCCTCGGCGAGCATCTCCAGCACCGGCTGGCCGGTCGAGAGCGAGGCGCCGAAATCCAGGCGGGCGAGCCGGGCGAAAAAATAGGCGAACTGGGAATCGAAGGGCTGCGTCAGGCGCCGCTCCAGGATCAGCCGCCGGATCTCGAGAGGCCCCCCGCGCCCGGGGCGCAACAGCAACCGGCACCCGCCCGGCAATGTGGGGGAACGCCAGTCAAAGTCCCCGGCCGCGCCGGCCACCAGCGCCACGGTCTGGGTCGCCCCGCTCCGGCCGATCGTCTCCACCGAGGCGCCCGGCGAGCCCGCTCCGGACAGCGTCCAGCGATAGCCGTCATTGGCGGGCAGCTCGAACAAAAGGGGCGCCTCGAACGGCCCCTCCCCGGCCAGCACCAGCACCCCGTTGCTGACCGACGCGCCCGGCAGTTGCCGCCAGCCCGGGGGGAACGGCGTGGCGCGGTCGGAAGCGTAAGCGCGCGTGCCGGTCCAGAACCCGAAAAACAAGGGCTTGTTGAAGCCGCGCTGTTCGTCAAAATCCTCCAGCATCTTGGCGGAAACGTTTTTGCCCAGCGTCAGGGCGGCCGGACTGCCGCCCACCACATTGAACAAAATGAAGGTGATCACGATAACCCCCAGCAGCGTGGGGATCAGGTGAAGCAACCGTCTGAGGGCGTACCGCCGCATTCGCGCTCCTTATCGATACCGGTCCCGCCACGCGCGCCGCGCGGCCGGATCGAGATCGTAATATTTGATCATGCCATAGGGATAATCGTGGGGCTTGTAGTTTTTCAGCCAGCCGTGCTGAAGACCGAAACTCAGCGGATACGCCAGGCAGATCCAGGGGGCGTCCTCCACCACCATATCGGCCATCCGTCGATAAACGGCCGTCCGCTCCGGCGTGTCGGGCATCACCCGCGCCCGCTCGTACAGCCGGTCAAATTCCGGGTTCGTGTAATTACTGTGGTTGGGCCCCGGGGAACTGTTGGGCCCATAAAACAATTGCAGAAAATTTTCGGCGTCCGGATAGTCCGACACCCAACCCAGCCGGTACATCTGGCATTGCCGGCGGTCCATCTTGTCCAAAAAAGTCGGCCAGTTGTTGTAACTGGGCTCCAGTCGAACCCCGATCCGGTCCATGAAGGAGGCCAGCAACTCCACCGAGGCCCGCGCGTCCGGATCGTTGGCCGAGCCCAGTTCCAGGCTCAGCGCCAGGCGACGCTTCGTGACCGGATCAATGCCCTCGGGATAGCCCGCCTCCCGCATCAACCGGCGGGCCTTCTCGAGATCATACGCGTACGGATTGGGATCCTCCGCCGTGCGGGCGCCGGCAATCCCGGGCGGAATGGGCCCATTGGCCGGCAGCATGCGCAGATTGTAATAACGCGACCAGGCCTCGGCGTCGAAGACGCAGCTCAACGCCTGGCGCAGCTTCTTGTTGGAGCCCACCACGGGGTCGTCCATGTTGAAGCCGATGTAGAACGTGGTCATGCTCGGCGAGGTTTGCAGCCGGATGCCGCGGTCGGCCAACTCGGGCGTGAGGCCGCGATCGGCCCCGATCACCGCATCCCAGTTGTCTCGGGATACGCCCGATTGCTCCACCCGCCCCGAGAGGAACATCAGCCACTGGGTGGACGAGTCCTCCACGACATACTGCACGATGCGATCGATAAAGGGAACAGGCCGGCCGGCGGCTTCAAGCAGCCTCTTTTCCGCATCGCCCGGAGCGCCCTCGGCGGGATACACCTCCACGCGCCCGGTTTCGGCCCATTTCGGATTGCGTTCGAATTCGATGCGGTAATTCCGTTTCCAGGAGGCGAGGCGGTAGGGCCCCGTTCCCACCGGATGGCTGTGAAACCAAGCCCGTCCGCCTTTGCCGTCGTAATACTCGACCGCTTCGCGCGGAACGGCAAAGGCATAGTGCATGGCCAGAATCCAGACCAGCTGGGGATAGGGCCGCGTCAGCGTGATCCGCAGCGTCCGCGCGTCCGGCGCCTCCAGGCCGGCCACCGGACGGTCGTAATCCGTGGGAGCCCCATCGACCCCGAGGCTGGCTTCATGAAAAGCGTTCAAGCCCTCAATCCGGTCGTTGAAAGCCCAGTAGCCCGACGACTCGGTCTTCACGTCCGCGATACGCTTGATGGCGTAAACGAAGTCCGCGGCATTCAGCTCCCGGCCTTTTCCCCCGGTTTTGACAAAGCACGGATCATCGGCAAAATAGATGCCGCTCCGGATGCGGATCGTGTGCACAAGACCATTGCTGGAAACATCGGGCATGCCCTCGGCCAAGGCCGGCTCCAAGCGATAGGGCCGGGCGAGGTAGGCGTATTGGTAAAGGCCCTCGTAAATGCGGCTGATGGCCAGGGAGGAGGCCACATCGCCGGCGCGGGCGGGATCGAAACCGCGAATACGGTCGGTCTCCCCGTAATAGACGACTTCCCCGGAAGCGGACGCCTCGGGAAGCTTCTCGCGGCAGGCGGAAAAGCACAGGCACCAAAGGACAAAAAGCTCCAACCCCGCGGCCCTCCAGGAGAAACGCGAAGCGGCGCTTGTGTCGGCCAGGCTCATGTCTGGGGAACAGCCACAGCGGGCACGGCCGGAGGCTCAACGGCTGTGGAATCCGGAGCCACCGGGTTCGCGGGCGGAAGAGCCACATCCACAGGAGCGGCCTGTTGCGATTCGTCCGCGGCAGGCTGCACCTGCATGTCCGGCGTCGGTTGCACCTGCATGTCCGGCGTCGGTTGCACCTGCATGTCCGGAGCGGTTGCGGGCAGTTCGCTCAACCGTTCACGAATGCCACTGGTGACCGCGCGGCGCGAATAAAGGCGGTCGAGCATGATCGTATTGACCATGAACACGGCGGCCAGGATAACGGTGGCCTTGGTCAGGACCGTCGCGGCCTGGGCGCCGAACAGGCTTTCGCCCATGGAGCTGCCGAACGCCATGCCCAAGCCTTCGTCTTTCGAGCGCTGAAGCAGCACAAGAAGCACCAGCAAGAGGGCGCACAACACTTCCACAATCGTCAGAAACACGATCAATACGCTCATCCTATCCTCCACTGCGGCTTTCTATGCCGCGTTGATAATCGCCAGGAACGAATCGGCTTTCAGGGCCGCCCCGCCAATCAGACCGCCGTCAATGTCCGGCTGCGCCATCAGCTCTTTTGCATTGTCGGGCTTCATGCTGCCGCCATACTGAATCAGCACGCGCTGCGCCGCCTCCGCGCCCCCCAACCGGGCGAGCAGGCCGCGGATCAGGGCATGGGCCTCCTGCGCCTGCGCCGGCGAAGCCGTCAGTCCCGTGCCAATGGCCCAGACGGGCTCGTAGGCAATCACGATCTTGTCCAGCGACGGCCCCTGTTCGGCCAGGCTGCCCAGCACCTGTTCGGTGATGACGTCGGCGGTCTTTCCGGCCTGGCGCTGTTCCAGCGTTTCGCCCACGCACACGATCGGCTTCAATCCGGCGGCCAGCGCGGCGCGCGTCTTGCGGTTGACTATCGCATCCGTTTCACCAAAAAAGGTACGGCGTTCGCTGTGGCCCAAGATGACATAGGAACACTTCATATCCACCAGCATGGCGGCGGAAACTTCGCCGGTGAAGGCCCCTTCCTTTTCCCAGTGCATGTTCTGGGCGCCCAACGCCAGAGGCGAACCGGCCAGGGCCTTGCCCACCGCGTCAAGAGCGGTGAAGGGGGGACACAGGGCGGCCATGACGCCGGACTTCGGTGAAAACCCGTTTTTGACGCCCGTGGCCAGGGCCACGGCCTCGGTCACGGTCTTGTTCATCTTCCAATTGCCGGCAATGAATTTGCTGCGCATCCGTCTTCTCCGCTAGTTGTCGTTCAGGGACACGACGCCGGGAAGCGCCTTGCCTTCCAAAAATTCAAGACTCGCGCCGCCGCCGGTGCTGATGTGGGACATCTTCGGGGCAAGGCCGCTCTTGTTGACGGCGCTCACGCTGTCGCCGCCGCCAATGATGGTCACGGCGCCGCTGTCGGCCACCGCCTGGCAGACACCCTTGGTTCCGGCCGCGAATTTCTCCATCTCAAAGCAGCCCATCGGGCCGTTCCAGACAACCATCTTCGCCTTCCGGATCGCATCCCCGAACAGCGACGTGGTCTTCGGGCCGATGTCGAGAGCCATCCACCCGTCAGGAATCTCGTTGCCAACCACCTGCGTCGCCGCGGCCGCATCAAACTTGTCGGCCGCCACGTTGTCCACAGGCAGAAGGAACTGGATGCCGCCCTTTTTGGCGTCTTCCAGCATCTGCCGAGCGTAGTCCAGTTGGTCAAGCTCGCAGAGGGACTTGCCAATGTTGTGACCCTGCGCCTTAAGGAACGTGTAGGCCATGCCGCCGCCGATGATCAGCACGTCAACCTTGGTCAGCAGGTTCTTTACCACGGCGAGCTTGTCGGAAACTTTCGCGCCGCCCAGGATCGCCACAAACGGATGGTCGGGCTTTTCCAGGGCGCGCCCCAAATAGTCGAGCTCCTTCTCCATCAGGAAGCCGGCCACGTTGACTTTCATAAACTTGCAGATGACCGCGGTGGAAGCATGGGCGCGGTGCGCGGCGCCGAAAGCGTCGTTGCAGAAAAGGTCGCCATAGGAGGCCAGCTTCTGGGCCAGCACCTTCTGTTTCTCTTTCAGGGCCGCCTTCTTGGCCTTGAATTCGTCGTCGGACATCTCCGGCTTCCGCTTGATGGAGGCTTCCTCCTCCTTGTAGAACCGGGTGTTCTCGAGCATCAGCACGTCGCCGGGCTTCAGGCCGGCGGCGGCATCTCCGGCGGCCATGCAGTCCGGAGCGAAGGCGACCGGCTTCTTCAGCAGTTTGGCCAGGTAATCGGAAACCGTTTTGAGACTGAAATCCGCCTCGTATCCCTTGCCGGCAGGCCGGCCGAGATGACTCATGAGCACCAGGGAGGCGCCTTTTTCAAGCACGTAGCGGATAGACGGCAGGGCGGCCTGTATCCGGGTGTCATCGGTGATGACCCCGTTTTTAAGCGGCACATTGAAGTCGACGCGCATCACGACGCGTTTGCCGTTGAGTTCCACATCGCGCAAGGTTTTCTTGTTCATGAACCCCTCCCTCGGAAATACCGGACCGTCTCTCTTGAAAACAGGCACGGGGCGGCTGCCCGCCCCGTGCCGATTGATCGGATCAACGCTGTCGGAGCGACTTACTTCACCCCATCGCGCTTGGCCATGAACCGCACCAGCTCGATCACGCGGTTGCTGTAGCCCCATTCGTTGTCATACCAGGACACGATCTTGAAGAACCGCTTCTCGCCCTTCAGGTTATTCTGCAGGGTGGCGAGCGAATCGTAGATCGAGGAGCGCTTGTCGTGGATGAAGTCCGTGGAGACCAGCTCCTCGTCCGTCACGCCCAGGATGTCCTTCAGATAGCTCTGCGAAGCCGCCTTGAGCTTCTGGTCGATCTCTTCGATCGAGCTGTCCTTGACCGAGCGGAAGGTCAGATCCACGACCGAGACGTTGGGGGTCGGAACGCGGAACGCCATACCCGTCAGCTTGCCTTTGGTGGCCGGCAGCACTTCGCCCACGGCCTTCGCGGCGCCCGTGGTGGAGGGAATGATGTTGATCGCCGCGCCGCGGCCGCCGCGCCAGTCCTTCTTGGAAGGGCCGTCAACGGTCTTCTGCGTGGCCGTGTAGGAGTGGATGGTGGTCATCAGACCGGTCTCGATGCCGATCCCTTCCTTGAGGAGCACGTGCACCAGCGGGGCCAGGCAGTTGGTCGTGCAGGAGGCGTTGGACACGATGTTGTGCTTGGCGCTGTCATATTCCTGCTCGTTGACGCCGATGACCAGGGTCTTCACGTCGCCCTTGGCCGGGGCCGAAATGATGACCTTCTTGGCGCCGGCGGCGAGATGGCCCTTGGCCTTCTCGGAGTCGGTGAAGAGCCCCGTGGACTCGATGACGTATTCCACGCCCAGAGCCTTCCAAGGCAGCTGGGAGGGATCCTTCGTGGCCATGACGCACTTGACCTCGTGGCCGTTCACGACGAGAATGTCGGTCTCTTCCTTGGAAGGATCGCTCTTCTTGGTGGTGACTTCGTGCTTGAACTTGCCGTGCACGGAGTCGAACTTCATCTGGTACGCGAAGTAGTCGGCGTCGGTGGAAATATCCACGACGGCCACAACATCCAGCTTGCCCTCGCCCTTGCCCAGCAAACCCTGATCGCACAGCGCCTGAAAGGCCATGCGTCCAATTCGTCCGAATCCATTGATGCCAACTTTAACTGCCATCTGAGCCTCCCTTGAATTTGCTCTCTTGTTCCCGTCGCAAGGCGCGCCCGCGTCAATTGGGACGCGCACAGGCATTGCAAAAATTGAAGTACTACATTAAAGAAACCCCGCCCCCCCGTCAAGCGCGCTTTGGAGGTTTTTTTGGGTTCAAATGGATGTTGTGGCCAGCCGCTTAACCATGTCGTATAATGAAAAACCATGATCAACCGCCAGTCTTTGGACCGCCTCTATCGCGCTTATAACCGGCCCTGTTACATCGATCCGGACCCCTTGCTCTTTCTGCACCGCTACAACCGGGTGGAGGATCGCGAAATCGTCGGGCTCATCGCCTCGTCGCTCGCCTTCGGCCGCGTGGCCCACATCTGCGCCAGCGTGGAACGCGTGCTCGCCATTCTCGGTCCCGCCCCGCGCGCTTACCTGGACGCCGCCAGCCCCGCGGTGCTGGAGTCGGGCTTCACGGACTTCCGCCACCGCTACGCGTCGGGCCGGGACCTCATCGGCCTGCTCCGTGGCATTCAGCACGCCACCGGAAAATGGGGCTCCCTGAACCGCTGCTTTGTCGGGGGATTGAAAGCCTCCCACCCGACCGTGATCCCCGCCCTGTCCGCTTTTGTCGAAGCCCTCGATTGCGGCCCCAACTACCTGCTCCCCCATCCGGAGCTCGGCAGCGCCTGCAAACGGCTCCATCTGTTTTTGCGCTGGATGGTTCGCCACGACGACGTGGATCCGGGCGGCTGGACGGGCGTGTCGCGGCGGCAACTGATCGTGCCGCTGGACACGCATATGGCCCGGATATCCAAACAGCTCGGTCTGACCCGCCGGGCGTCGGCCAACGGCATCATGGCACTGGAAATAACCGACGGCTTCCGCCGCTGGGCCCCCCGCGATCCCGTGAAATACGACTTCGCCCTGACCCGCTTCGGAATCCGCGCCGGCCTGGGCCCCCTGCCCTTCTGATCCGCGCTTGATTTTACGGCATCCATGGACAAGAATGGGGGCATGTCTACCACCACCTACATGTTGGTCCGCCCCGAACACCTGAACCATTACGGCTTCCTGTTCGGTGGCAATCTGCTCAAATGGGTGGACGAGGTCGCCTGGATGGCCGCGAGCCGCGATTTCCCCACCTGCCTTTTCCTGACCGTCGCCATGGAGCAGGTGGAGTTCAAACGCCGATCGGGGAACGGCGACCTGCTACGCGTGGAGGCTGAAAAAAACAAGCAGGGCCATACCTCCGTCCACTACCG
The DNA here is from genome assembly GCA_046484345.1 of Kiritimatiellia bacterium. Taxonomy (GTDB): domain Bacteria; phylum Verrucomicrobiota; class Kiritimatiellia; order CAIKKV01; family CAIKKV01; genus CAIKKV01. The sequence goes on along the minus strand of JAWOJA010000038.1, from coordinate 33,446 downwards.
GGTGGAGGTTTTCCGCAAGCCCCCCGAATCGGCCCGCGAGGAGATCATCTTCTCCACCATCGTCACGCTGGTGCGGGTCGATGCCCAGGGGCGAAAAACAGCGCTGCCTGAATAACCAAAGACCGCATACATCTTAATCGTCGTGCCGACGCAGCACCTGTACCGTCATTCCCGGCAACGGTTCGAAGAGAGCGGCCAGGCCGGGCGTGGCCTGTATCTCAAGCGGCTGGCGGTCCGGAACAAAAAGAGCCTCCGCCCGACTCCCCATTTGCGCGAGCAGGGCCATTCCCATTTCGGGACCCAGAATGAAAAGCGCGGTGGACAGCACATCCGCTTCGGCCGCGGTCGACGCCACCACCGTGACGCCGGCCATCCCCCGTACGGGAAGCCCCGTTCGGGGATCCATGATGTGGGCGTAGCGCACGCCGTCAAGGGTCACAAACCGCTCGTAATGGCCGGAGGTGGCCACGGCCATCCCGTCTTCCAGCCGCATTTTCCCCAAAATGGCATCGGCTTGAAACGGATGCCGCACCCCCACCGTCCAGGGGCGGTTGCCGGCGGGCCGGCCGGCCGCCCGCATGTTGCCTCCCAAATTCATCAAAAACCGGCCGTGGCCCGAGCGCTTCAGCGCCTCCCAGCAGCGGTCCACGGCATATCCTTTGCCGATGCCGCCCGCATCGAGGCGGATCCCGGGACCATCCAGCCGCACGGTGCGGCCCGACACGCTGACATGCTCATAGCCCACCGACTCCATAACCGCGCGGCGTTCCGCCTCCGTCGGCACACGATGAGCGGCATTGGAGCCGCGGAACCCCCACAGGGTCATCAGGGGACCCACGGTCAGATCGAAGGCCCCGCCGGTGTTCCGGCTGGCCTGGAGGGACATCGTCACAACCGCCAGGGTGTCCGGCGACACCTCGACCGCTTCGCCCGCCTGAGCGTGCAACCGGGACAGGTCGCTCTCGGGCTTGAACAGGCTCAGCTTGTTTTCAAGCTCCCCCACCAGCGTCGAGGCTTGCGCCAACATCTCCGGGGCTCGGGCGGCATCCGCTGGCGGCACCACCAGGCTGCCCAGCGTACCCATGCCCATGAAGGAAACCGTCACCGGCTTGCCGGATTCGGATCCGCATCCGGCGAACAGCAGTCCCGCGATCAAAAACGGGACAAAAAACCTATTCCGATGCAAACTCATGGCTTCACGTCCGTGGAAAACACTCCGTAATCCCGCGCCTGTTTCCGGCCCCGTTCCCGGATTGCATCCGCTGTCATGGCGGGCAGACGCCCCTCGCTGGCCAAAAGGCGGGCAAGGCCTTCCACCCATTCCGTGGCCCCCTCGTCCAAGCGGGCGGCCTCGGAGGCCCGGCCCGCGACCCTGGCGGCTTCCGCCTCAAAAAAAAGACCTTCCGCCTGGTCCAGATAGCCGGGCACCGCAAGGCCGCCCGAATTCAACAGGGTTTTCACATAAACGGCCGGATCCGGGGACGCGTCTATTTCCCTTTTCCGTAACAGATCCAGAAACCGGGCGGCCTGGCCGGCCTCGCCCCGGATATGATACTGAAAAACGACAAAACGCAGAAAAAACTGACGCGCCGCCTGAATTCCCTCATCGTCCGGAAAACGGCGGATACTGTCGTCCAAAACCGCCAGGGTCGTATCGAACAAGTCCGGCCGGGCCAGCCGCACCATCACCTCGCGCTGGGAAGAAAAGACCAACCCGCCCCGCATGCTGGAGGCGATCATGACTTGATAAAACAGACGTTCCGTGATCAAGCCGGGGGAAAGACCGGCAACCGCGCGCCCTTTCCAGGCCCAGTAGAGCGCCTGCGATTCCGCCAGGCGCCAGTCCAGGACGCCGATCTCCTTCTGCAGCCGGGCCATGGAATCCACCTCCAGCCGGAAGGCTTCCCACAGGCGGCCGGGCTGTTGGGGCGTCGGGTCCCGAAGACGGCCCCCGGGCAGAATGGCCTCCATGGCCAGGCACAGGCGCAACTGATAATAGCCCGCGGCATCATCCATGAATCCGCCGACCTTGTTGAAATACATCCAGCCCAGTTCCCAGTAAAGGCGCGGGGCACCGGGGTTGTAGCGGATCCCCTCCTCGCGCAACATGCGCAGCCCCTTGTCCACCCAGCGCCAGCGGTCGGCGGGATTATCGAACAGCACGCCGATGTTGTAGGCCATGTTCCAGGCGTGATAGCTCCAGACTTCGGCAAAGGTGGGTTCCAGCTTGGTGATCCAGTCCGAGAGCTGCACAATTTCGACGTACTTCCCCTCCTCCTGCAAGGTGGAGACGCGCAGCCAGAGAAAATCGGCCAGAATACCTCGAAAGCCCCCCAGCGCCACCGTGGTGAAGGCGACGAGCGGCGGAGCCTCGCGCAAGTCGGTCTGCTGAGGCGGGCGGAAAGCCTCCCGGCGGAATAGCAGCGGGCGACTCAACAGACCCGCCAGGCCCAGACAGAAAAGCGCGGCGAAAAGCAATATTCCCGTTTTTTTCATGACCGCCAATTGTAGCGGGGCCGCATCCGCCGCGCAATGACTAACCCAACCGCCCGGGATCGCGGCCCGACCCCGCCAAACGCGCGCGGTTACGTCACATCGGCCGCCAGCCGCAGGCAAAACGGTCGTGGCCATCAAAATCGGGACGGATTTCAACACGCTCAAAACCCGCGCGCGCCAGGATGCCCCGGAGCGCTTCGCCCTGGTCACAGCCTGTTTCCAGCCAGAGCGGCCGGCCGGGCTTGAGACAACGCAAAGCCTGCGGGACCAGCCGGCGAATGACCGCCAGCCCGTCGCCCCCCCCATCCAGCGCGAGCAGGGGTTCGAAGTTGCGAACGTGCGGGTCAAGCGTGCGGCAGACGGCGGACGCTATGTACGGGGGGTTCGAAACCACGGCGTCAAACGCCCCTTCCGGCAGGCCGTCCAGTAGGTCGCCCTGCCGGATTTCCACGCGGTCCGCAAGCCCGAGGCGTTCCCTGTTTTCCCGCGCCAGGGACAAGGCGTCCGGACTGCAATCCACCGCCACGAGCCAAGCCCGGGGCCGCGCCGCGGCCAGGGCCAGGGCCAGGCACCCCGTGCCGGCTCCGATATCGGCAACTCGCGGGGAGGGCGCCTTCCAGACCGCCTCGCACGCCAGCACCAACTCCGCCAGCCTTTCGGTTTCAGGCCGGGGAATCAACGCCCGGCGGTCCGTTCGAATCGTGAGCCCATGAAAAGGAACATCGCCCAGCACATATTGCAAAGGCTCGCCGGCGGCCAACCGCTCCACATCCGCATCCAGCGCGGCGCGATCGGCATCCGTCAAAACATCCTGCTGATGAAAGGCCAGCTCCAGGCGGGGGATGCCGAGCCGGCGGGCCGCGAGGTGCTGCACATTCAAGCGCGCCTCCAGGCCGCCTTTCCGTTCAAGGCGTCCGGTGCGGTCATGAAGAAAATCAATTAATCGGCAGGTCATGGACAGACCTCCTTTAGCGGACGGCGTTCAGCTCCTGCCGCATCCGGTCTTCCAAGTCATGCTCGTAGAGCGCGTCGAAGACGCCCTGCAGGTCGCCTTCCATGACGCGATCCAGGCTGTAGGTGCTGAAATTGATTCGGTGATCGGTGAGCCGGTTCTGGGGAAAATTGTAGGTGCGGATCTTTTCGCTGCGGTCGCCCGAGCCGATGGCCGTCTTGCGGATGTTGCCCATCTTGGACTGCGCCTCCTGCCGTTTCAGGTCGAGCAGCTTGGACTTCAGCATGGTCATGCACTTTTCGCGGTTGCGCAGCTGGGATCGCTCGGCCTGGCAGGAAACGACCACGCCGGAAGGCAAATGGGTTAGTCGCACGGCGGAATCGGTCCGGTTGACGTGCTGGCCCCCCGCGCCGCTGGCGCGAAAGGTGTCTACGCGCAAATCGGTTTCGTTAATGATGATCTCATCGCCGGTATCCTCGACTTCGGGGATGATCACCACGCTGGCGGCGGAGGTGTGGACCCGGCCCTGGGCCTCGGTCACGGGCACGCGCTGCACGCGGTGAACGCCGGACTCGAACTTCAGCACGCGGTAGATGGCGCCGCCTTCGATGGTGGCGAGAACTTCCTTGTAGCCGCCCATGTCGGAGGCGCTGCTGTCGAGAATGGCAACCTTCCAGCCCTGCCCTTCTGCGTACCGGGTGTACATGCGGAACAGTTCGGCGGCAAAAAGGCCGGCCTCATCCCCGCCCGTTCCGGCGCGGATTTCCATAATGATGTTACGGTCATCGGCCGGATCGGGTGGCAGCATGGCGATCATGGCCTCCCGCTCCAGGGCCGGCAGGGCCAACTCGATGGCGGCCAATTCACCGCGGGCAAGGTCGCGCATATCCCCATCCGAGGCGGTGTCCTCGACCATGGTCTTGTATTCGGCCTGCTCGCGCAGAGCCTTGAAATAGGCGTCGGCCTTTTCGACAATGCGCCGGACGCGGGCATGCTCCCGGATCAGCTCCTGGAATTTGCGGGACTGCGAAGCGGCGCCGGGTTCGGCCAACCGGCCTTCCAGGTCGCCGAGCCGGTCGCGGTACCGGCTGGCTAGGGCGGGAGTGATCATGAACCCCTTAAAAAGAGCAAAGGCCGGAAAGGACATGCCTCACCCGGCCTTGCATCCACGGCTGACTTTACTTGGCGCTCTCTTTTTTGTAGCGCTTGTTGAACTGATCCACGCGACCGGCGACATCCACGAACGAGGCCTTGCCCGTATAGTAAGGATGACACGCCGAGCAGGTGTTGCAGTGCATTTCCTTCACCACGGACCTCAGCTTCATGATATTGCCGCACGCGCACGTGGCCTTAGCCTCGGCATACTGCGGATGGCCTTCTTTTTTCATAATCTCGAACCTCCGGATAACTTAGTAAACCATTATTTATACAGGGTTATCCTCCCTGTTGCAAGCGTAATTCACCGCCGCTATTTACCGCCAGATGCAGGGATGCGATCCAATCGTCACCCAGATCCCCTGTTGGGGGTTCCACGCCTGAAGGTAGGCGTCATGTCCGCGGATGCCAGGCTGGTAAAGCCGACGGCCGTTGCCATACGGCAACACCACATGCTGCGGCTGATACGAGGAATCCCGGTAATAAATCCGGGGGCACCCTTCCATGCGGCGGCCGCCGTAATACCGGGTTTCGTAAGTGATGACAGGCGCCGGCTCATACGGAGCGGGCGCGTACTGGGTGGGCGCATAGCGCGTGGGCGCATACGGCGTGGGTCCATACATGGGCCGTTCCTGCGCCGGCACCGGCGGCGGTGTCAATGTCGCCGGATAGCCCGGCTGGCCATAATAATAAACAGGCCGGTCCACATACACCGGGCGATCCACATACACCGGTTGCGGAGCCTGATAGTATTCATACTGCGGCTGGGCGAGTTGATTCAGGACGCCAAATACGGCCAAACCCGTGAAAATCTTTCCGGCAACCGCCCATTCCTGATCGCCTGCACGAGCCGGAGCAGCCGTAAACAACACTCCCAAAACGCCAACCATCGTCCCGGCAATCCATCGTGTGAGTTGCTTTTTCATGTTACATCCTCCCGTTTGCCTGCTATTATGACGGCTTGCCACGTCAATTTATTCAATTCATTCAATTGAATAGAACTACCTATGGGAACGTCTTAACCATGCAGATTCGGGATCCAGAAAGCGAATGGTTGGCAAGGGCCCGGCAGGGAGACATGGAGGCGTTTGCAACCCTTTTTGATCCGCTACGCCTCAAGTCTCTAGCCATTGCCGCCCGGATCGTGGGGATGGATGAGGCGCCCGATGTGGTGATGGACGCCTTCCTGAAGGCTTGGAAAGCCATCCCCGGGTTTCACGGAAAGAGCAGTCTTTCCACCTGGCTGTACCGGATCGTATGGAACTGCGCGGCGGACCACCGGCGCGCCACCCAACGGCGCCGGGAGAATCGGTTGCCCGAGGACGAGGATGGCCATACGCTCGACATCGACGATGCGGGCGTGGACTCGCCTCTGGAAAAGGCGGCCCGAAAAGATTTGTCGGAGCAGCTCCAGTCGAGCCTGGAACAGATTTCGGATGAGTTACGCGTGACGTTGATGCTGCGATATGCGGACGGCTTGAGCTACCGCGAAATCGCCGCCTCAACCGGGGTCCGGATGGGCACGGTGATGTCGCGCCTCTTTCACGGACGCCGGCGGCTGAAGGAACTGATGGACCGCATCGAAGAGGAATGAGCGGGAGACGGCCATGAGCACATGGAAAAACATTGAAATGGAACTCGGGCGTTCAAGCCTGCAGACGAAGCCCGGAGGCGGCGAAGAGTTCTGGACCGACTTCAAGGCCCGTGCCCGGCTGACGGTTCAGGAAAAGCCCTCGCGCTCCGCCACGCCTTTTATATGGGCCTCGCTGGCCGGCGGATCCGCTCTGGCCATTCTGCTGGCGGTTTTCTGGACGCCCGAAGCCCAGGCGACCATCCGGGTCACCTCGCTGGAAGCGGAAGCACCCCACACCGCCGCCATGATCCTGAATGTCGCTTCCGAAAACGGCGCCGGGCAAGGCGCCATTGTATGGATCTCCGGTCTACAGGAGGAAACCCCATGAACATCATGCCACGCACCCTCCCCTGGCTGGCGGCCGTCCTGCTGCTCTGGGGCGCTGTCCAACCCGCCCAGGCGGAAAACAACACCCTATCCATCCGGCTGGTCCGCGCGAGCCAGGATTCCGAAACAGACCCCCAGCTTCGCGATGTGGCCGCCCTGATGCGCGGCAACATGGCCTTCAGTTCCTTCAAGCTGCTCGAGTCCCAGACGGTCGCCCTGCCTGCTTCGGCTCCCGTCAAAATGGGCAAAAACTACAAGGTTACCCTGAAAGGCCCCGCCCAAAACCTTGAAATAACGGTAACGCGCGGCCTTCACGTGATGCTGAAAACACGGGTGGTCATGCAGGGCCGCGCCCCGCTGGTCTTGGGCGGCATGCCCGCCAAAGACGGCACCCTACTTTTTGTCCTGAACCTCGCCCACTAGTATCATCATGGCGAAGCTGCGAATCGACCGAAAGGCGAGCGACAACGCCTGCCTCCACAAGGATTTCCACGGCGCCCTGAGTACGGGCTTGGAATACCTCCGCACGCAATTCGGGGAATCGGCTGTTCGCGCCTATCGCCGTCAGTTTGCCGTGGCTTGGTACGCCCCATTCCACAAAACGCCCGACGAACGGTTCATTGAGGTGACGCTCAATCCGGCTGTCTCCCACATGCGATCCCAGACGCACGTCTTTTCCCCCATGTTCCGAGAAACGGCGGGCACCGTCGGCACCGCCATCTGCGAAAATACGCCTTATGAAGCCGAGTTGATCCGCTACGACGACGAATCCGGCCGCTACACGCAGCGCTTCTTCCGGAGGCCGCGATGATCTCCTGCACCGAATTCATACCCGCCTACAGCGAACTGTTCCGTTTCCTCGAAGCCCGCTGCGACAAACCCGCCGTGACCGGATTTTGGGAATACATCTCCGCCCATTTCCTGAACAACCTTCGCGACCTCGTGGCGCAAAATGGCATCAATGGCTGCTGGCTCTACTGGAATCGCACGCTGAACGAGGAAGCCGGCGAATTCAGGATCATCATGCGCCACTGCCCCTCCAAGGGGCGCCTGCTCGAGATGAAACACATCCAGCCCCACCCCGACTACCGCGGGCACTGCGACCTGCTCTGCCGGCGCGTGCTCGAACCGCTGGGCTACACGTATGAATTTGACTCCTCGCAGGTGGACAAGGCCGCCTGCGCGATTGTCGTAAGAAGAAAAAAGGGGACAACCTGATATGGATCCGCGCGACAGGGCCCGCTCGTTGCTCCAAAATTTCACGGGTAACCGCTACCGCTTTGGCGGCGGCGTTCTAGGGGATGCCGGCGACCTGGCACGCGAGCTGGGCCGCCGCGCCCTCGTCTTCGCCAACGAAGGCGGCTGGCAGGACGGGCTGGCCGACACCGTCTTGGCTTCGCTTCGCCAGGCGGGTGTCGAACCGGTCGGCGGGCGCGCTTTCCCAGGCGCACGGCCCAACTCGCCGCGCGAAGACGTCTTCCACATGGAAGCCCGGATCCTGCAGGCCCGGCCCGACCTGATCGTGGCCCTCGGCGGCGGCAGCGTGATCGATGCGACCAAGGCGGCCGAGGCACTGGCTTCGCTCGGGCTCGACTGCCCCTCGCTCGACGCCCTGTTCGGGATGGGACAGGTCACCCGGCTTGCCGCCAAAACAGGCGCCCTCCGGATCCCGCTGCTGGCCATCCAAACGGCGGCCAGTTCCGCGGCGCATCTGACAAAATATGCCAACATCACCGATCCGGTCAAAGGCCAGAAAAAGCTGATTATTGACGACTCCATCGTTCCGGCGCGGGCGCTGTTCGACTACGACACGCTGCGGTCGGCACCCGGGTCCCTGCTGATCGACGGCATCCTCGACGGGCTCTCCCACAACCTGGAAGTCTTCCTGGGCTGCCCCGAGGAAAAACTGGCCGAAATTTCGCCCGTTGCCCTGACGGCCATCGAGCTGCTGTTGCACCGGGGGCCGGCGGCCTATCAGAAACAGGATCAAGAAGCCCTCGAAGCCGTGGGTTTGGCGACGGACCTGGGGGGCATGGCCATTATGCTGGGCGGCACCAATGGCCCGCACCTGAACAGTTTTTCGTTTGTGGACGTGGTGACCCACGGCCGGGCCTGCGGGCTGTTGAACCCCTATTACGTTGTCCTGTTCGCGGAGTTCATCGCCCCGCGCCTCCGGCAGGTGGGGGCCGTTCTGGAATCCGCCGGCTTGCTGCCCGCTCCCCTGGCCGGCAAACAGGGCCGGGCGCTGGGGTTGGCCGTGGCGGAAGGCCTGCTGGCGTTCAACCGGCGGCTGGGCGCCCCGCGGGCCCTCTCGGAGCTGCCGGGTTTTGGCCCGGCCCACATCCGGCGGGCGCTGGAAGCCGCGCTCGATCCGGCCCTGGAAAGCAAACTGAAAAACATGCCGGCTCCGTTCCGGCGAGACGAGGTGGAACCCCTCATGGGCGGCCTATTGCAGGCGGCCTATGAAGGCCGCCCCGACAAAGTTCCCGTATTCAAGAAAAGCCCGTGATCGGGCCGCTTCACGCCTGGAGGCCGGCCGCGATCCAATCCGAGAAAAGAGCGGCTTGATCCGCTTTAAGGCCCGGCCCCACAACAGCCAGGCTTGTGCCGCAGGCCTTGAATATTTCCCGGGCAACCTGCTGGACCTGCCCGGCCGACACTTGCTCCACGGAGGCAATGACCTCTTCCGGCGAAACAAACCGGCCGTAGGCGGAAACCGTGTCGCCGGCCCAATTCATCTGGCGGCCGGAGCTCTCCAAGCCCAGCCGAACCTGGCCGGTCAGATAATCCTGCGCCCGGCGCATCTCCCGCGCGCCAATCGGCCTGTCCCTCATTTTGCGCAATTCCCGGAAAATCAGCGTCAGCACCCGGCGGACCCGGTCCGCATCCACGCCCGCCGTGATCACGAGCGAACCCGTGTCGGAGAAATGCGAGGTACAGGATTGAATGGCATAAGCCAGCCCGTGCCTTTCCCGGATCACCTGAAAGAGGCGCGAACTCATGTTCTCTCCGAGAACGACGGACAGGACCTTCAAGGCGTGGCGCCGGGGATCGTCCCGGCCAAACACGCGAAAGCCCATGGCCAGGTGGGTTTGCTCGCAATCGCGCGGTTCGAGCCCGACCCGCAACTGGGGAATCGAGTCGTCCACCGGAACGCTGGGCGGAACCGGCCGGGCCGGCAAATCGGCAAAAGCCCGTTCCGCCCGGCGAAGCCAACGCTCATGGTCCACCTTTCCGGCAATGGCCAGCACGGTGGAGGACGGCACATAGCTTTCAGCCTTGAACTTCAGGATGTCGGCGCGCTTTATCGCGTCCAGGGTGGCCGGGGTGCCGACCAGCGGCCGGCCGAGCGGATGAACCGACCACAGCAGTTCGCCGAGCCGGTCCTCGGCCGCCTGCGCGGGCTGATCGCGGTACATCAGGATTTCGTCGCGAATGACCTCCCGCTCGCTGACCACATCGGCGGCGGCAAAACGCGGGTTGCGGTACATGTCGGTCAGGATGGAAAAGGCCGCCTCGCCCTGCCTGGCCGCCATGCGGACGTAATAGCAGGTCGCATCCTCCTGCGTGAAGGCGTTGAAATCCCCGCCCCGCCCCTCGATGGCCCGCGAGATGGCCGACGCCGACCGCGTCCGGGTCCCCTTGAACAGCAGGTGTTCGATAAAATGACTGATCCCCGAATGGGCCTCCGCCTCATGCCGGCCGCCCACCCCGACCCACAAGCCAATGGCAATGCTCTCCACGGACGGCATCCGGCAGGTGATCACGCGCATGCCGTTGGAGAGAACGCTGAGAACGGGGTCCATGACACTCCTTAGCGGGCGGCCTTTTGAAGCTCCTGAAGCGTGGTGCGACCGTCGTAGAGAGCCTTGCCCACGATCGCCCCTTCCAGATTCGGAAGCGTGAGCGCCGCCAGGGCGGCGGCGTGCGCCGGTTCGGAAACGCCGCCCGAGGCAATGATCCGGCAGCCGGGTACGGCCTCGCAAATCGCCCGCACGGCCGGCAGGTTGGGCCCCCCCAGCATGCCATCCGTGGCCGTGTCCGTATAAATCAAGGTCTTCACTCCGGCTTTTTCCATGAGGCGGGCCAGGTCCAACGCGGAGGTGTCGGTGGTCTCCACCCAGCCCTTCACCTGAACCTTGCCATTGCGCGCGTCGATTCCCACGACAATAGCCTCGCCAAACGCCTCCGTCAACTGCCGCACGCCACCGGGATCGGCGCAGGCCCGCGTGCCCAGGATGACCCGCGCCACGCCGCGATCCAGCAAATCGCGGACCTGCTCCGGGGTGCGGATGCCGCCGCCCAGTTCCACGGGAATCGAAATCGCCCGGGCCACGGCGCCAATCAGCTCCGTGTGGACCGGCCGTTTTTCAAAGGCGCCGTCCAGGTCGACCACGTGGAGCAGCGTCGCCCCCTCGGCCTCCCAACGCCGGGCCATGGCCACAGGGTCGTCGGAGTAAACGGTCATCTCATCCAGCCGCCCCTGACGGAGTCGGACGCAGCGGCCGCTTTTCAAATCAATGGCGGGAATAATCGTGAGCATGGGAAACTTTCGTGGAAATTCGGTTAAATGCGCCCCTTGCTGGAGGGCACGCCCCGGACGCGGGCATCCTTCTCGCAGGCCATGCGAAGGGCGCGGGCGGTGGCCTTGAACATGGCCTCGAACCCGTGGTGCGGATCCTTGCCGTACTTCTGCGCCAGGTGCAGGTTAAGGCGCGCTTCGGTGCAGAAGGAGCGGAAAAATTCGCCAATCAAATTGACGTCGAACTGCTTGATTTTCCGGGTGTGCAGCGGCTCGTAGACCAGGAAGGGCCGGCCGCCCAGGTCCAGGGCGGCGGTGGCCAAGGTATCGTCCATCGGGAGCATGCACCAGCCGTACCGGGTAATGCCCTTGCGGTCGCCCAGCGCCTGGTTGAGGGCTGTGCCCAGCGCCAGGCCCAGGTCTTCCACCGTGTGGTGGTCATCCACGGCAAGGTCGCCTTTGCATTTGACCGTGAGGTCGATCTGGGAATGCTTGGCCAGTAGCTCCAGCATGTGGTCCATGAATCCCACGCCGGTGCGGATGGAGGCCTTGCCCTCGCCATCGAGATCGAGGGAGATGGAGATGTCGGTTTCCCGGGTCTTGCGGACCACTTTTGCCGTTCTATGCTTCATAAAACCTCATAAGGACGTGTCAATGGTTTGGGTTCGATCATACCACGGCCCCGTTCTGAAGCGATAAAAAATTGAGTTCCCCTTCCGTTCTGGTACAATGGATGGTTCATGACGCATTCCCCCACAGCCTTGCCCCGCGAGACCGAATTGCCGCCCGGCCTCCCGACGGGCCTCCGTATCGGATCGATGGCACTGCCTTCGCCGGTTCTCCTGGCGCCCATGGCCGGCTTCACCGACCTGCCCTTCCGCGACCTGGTCCGGGACCGGGGCGGGCTCGGCCTGGGCTGCACGGAAATGATCCGCCCGGGCGGATTGCTTTACGGCCGCGAGAAAAAGAAACAGTGGATCCTGGCCACCAGCCCGCAGGACACGCCGCTGGGCTGGCAGATTTACGGCAAGGAACCGGCCATGATGGCGGAGGCGGCCCGCTGGCTCCAGGACCATGGGGCGCCCCTGATCGACCTGAACATGGGCTGCCCTCAGAAAAAAATCGCCTCCCGCGGGGCGGGCGCCGGACTTCTGAAAACGCCCGACCTGGCCGTGGAAATTGCCGAACGCGTGGTCAATGCCGTCTCCGTGCCCGTCACGGCCAAGATCAGGCTCGGGTGGGACCCGGGCCGGCTGGTCGGCCTGGAGCTGGGGCGGCGGCTGGCGGACACGGGCATTGCGGCCCTCACGGTCCACGGACGCACCGCCTCGCAGGGGTACAGCGGCGAGGCTGACTGGGCCGCCATTGCGGCCATAGCCGCCTCGCTTCCGGGCCTGCCGGTCATCGGCAACGGCGACATCAACAACGCCGCGCTGGGGGCCGCGCGGCTTGCCGGGTCGGGTTGCGCCGCGATCATGATCGGCCGGGCCGTGTTGCGCAATCCGTGGATCATCCGGGACACGGCCCGCGCGGCCGCCGGCTTCCCGCCCCTGCCCCCGCCGGGCAAAGCGGAGGTGCTGGCCCTGGCGATGCGCCATTTCGACATGCATTGCGCCCTGTACGGCGAATTGAAAGGGCCGGTTTTGTTCCGGAAATGGATACCGCTCTACTGGCGGGCCCTGTTGAAAATGGAAAAGCCCGCCATGGTGAAACTTCTCACCCTGGCAGGCCCCGGAGAACTGCGAAACGCGCTGGCTTCGATTCCCGTTTGAACGGCGTCGAAACGAAGGATTACGCCTTCTGGACCAGCCCGTTTTTCAGACACTGGGCGCAAATGGTGCAACGCCGCACGGTGCCTTTGTCCATGATGCGGACCTTCTGCAGGTTCGGCATAAACCGCCGGCGTGTGATGCCGGTTGTATGCATGCCGATGCCGCCCTTTTTTTTGGCCAAACCGTGGCGGACAATGCGATTACCCACCTGGGTCGTTTTTCCACACTTCTCACAAGACTTTGACATAACCAATCGCTCCTTGAAAAAAATCGGACCGCTAATCTATCGGGTTTGCCGGCCGGAAGCAAGATTTTTCTCATCTCCGAACAGGCGCATCATGCCGGCTTCCAGGACCGCATCCTCGCTCACGTTCTCGTCCAGCTGAGCCTGGATATCCTCCACGGCCTCAACCCGGGCAAGGGCCTGGGCCACCGTCAGCCCTTCCGCCTGCCGCCCGACGGCCTCCCGGCGCTCCGCGAAAACCCACAAGTCGGGCTCGGCGCCGCTCGCCGCGGCCAGCAGATCGCGCTGCCACAGCAAGAGAGTCTGGAGCACCACGGCGCGCATTTCCTTGTAGCGGGCCACGATGCGGGCGTCGAGCGCATCCTCGTCCTCATCGACATCGGAGGCCTTCCAGGCGGCCGTCTCGGCCGCCTCAATGGCTTTTCGCTTCTCTTTGAGCAGGGCGTCGAGTTCGCCGGCGGCGGCCAGTCCCGAAAGGCTGCCTTCGCTCCGGTTGTTCATCAACCCGGCCACGGCCGCCATCCAGGGCCGGATGGCGTCCTGATCCGCGGGAAGCGTGACCCTCTGACAGCGCGACAGGATGGTGGGCAGCAGGCCATGCGGCTGGTCGGAAAGCAGCAGGAACAAGGTCTGCGCCGGCGGCTCCTCGAGCATCTTGAGAAAGGCGTTGGCCGCCTGGATGGTCATGCGGTCGGCATAGCGCAGCACGGCGGCCTTCCAGCCGCCCGCATAGGAGGTCTTCCCCAGGAAGAGGCACATCGTGCGCACCTCCTCCACGCCGATCAATTGCGCCTTCTTCACCGGTTCGAGGTAAAAGACGTCCGTCAGGCGGTCCTCGCCCGCGCCCCGGCAGCCGGGGCATTTTCCGCAGGGATGCGGGTCGGGGGACTGGCAGAACAGAAGCTGCAGGATTTCCCGGGCCAGGACGGTACCCGAACCCCGCACCGGCCCGGTCAGCACATACGCCTGGGCCAGGCGGTTGTTCTCCCAGGCCCGGCGGATATCAGCCGGCAGGTTTTTTGCGGGCGCAGAGAAGGACATCGCACACCACCTTCCAAACCTCTTCCGAAACAGCCTCCGGGCTCCGATCGGCGTTAACGACACGGATGCGGTCGGGCATCTTGCGGGCCAATTCCAGGTAACCCTGGCGCATGCGTTCGTGAAAAGCCGCCGTCTGCAGCTCCATCCGGTCGTGCTGGCCGCCGGTCACCCGGTTGCGCGCCTCCATCCGATCGTACCCCTTTTGCACATCGATGTCGAGCAGCAGGGTCAGGTCGGGCAAGGCCGGCCCCACCACAAAATTGTTGAAGCCGGCGATGCGCTCGGGCCCGAACTCGCGGCCGTAGCCCTGGTAGGCCACCGTGGAGTCGATGTACCGATCGCACACCACCCACTGGCCCGCTTCCAGGGCGGGCAGGATGACCTGCCGGACCAGCTGGGCGCGGCTGGCCAGGAAAAGCAGCACCTCCGCCTCCGGAACCAGCCCCTCACCCGCCTTGTCGTGCTGGAGAAGCTCCCGGATCGCCTCGCCCGCCGGCGTGCCGCCGGGCTCCCGCGTGCAAACCAGGGAGATGCCGGCGGCCCGTATCCGGTCGGCCAGCAGGAGTATCTGGCTGGACTTGCCGCAGCCCTCGGGGCCTTCGAACGTGATGAACGCGCTGCGGGACACGGCTGGGGCGGTCGACTTCATTCCTCGATCACCACTTCCGTGCCGACGGGCATCAGCACATATAGCTCTTCCACATCCGCGTTGCGCATCCGGACGCATCCGGCGCTCTCGTCCTTGCCGATGCTCGAGTCGTCCCACGTCCCGTGGATCCCGTAACCCGACACGGGCGGCGTGGCGCCGGCGGCGCGCAAAGCGAGCCAGTGTGTACCCAGAATGTTTTCAGGATGCCCGAACGGCACCGCTTTGCCGTCCGCCTTCCACCAGACCGGCTGGGAAACTCGTTCCGTGACAATGAAATCGCCCGCCGGCGTTTTCCCGAATTTCCCGGTCCCGATCCGGTAACGCTTGAAAAACCGCCCGTTCAACGTCAGCAGCAGTTCTTTGCGGGATTTGTTGACCCGCACCTTGAAGGTGCCGGTGAAGACGCGGTAATGGTCGCCGCGCTTGATGAGCGACGCCTTCGCGATCAGGTTGTTCGTGACGAGCAGTTCCTTGGTGGTGCCGAATTTCCGGGCTATTTTGTCGAGCGTGTCCCCGGCGGCGACCACGTAATTCGTTTTTTCCGGCATGGGATGAGGCTTCAGGATCAGCTCCATGGACAGGGCGGCCGCTTTTTGCTCCACCGCCGGCAGGCCGGGATTGGCATCCAGTATCTCCAGGTAACTCTCGCGGGCCTCCACAAGCTTGCCCTCTTTCTCCAGGGCGGCGGCGGCCTCCATAACAGCCGCGGGAACTACGTTCGTCGGCGGGGCCGGCACGACAACCGGGGGAGCCGGCGGGGCAACTTTTTCGACAAGGGCCGGTGGCGGCGCGGGGGGCGCCGCTTTCTTCAGGAAACGCCAGCCGACAACCGACAGGACCAGCACCACGAGAATCAGGATGATCCACGGCATGCGGGAAGGGGGCGGGTCATTGAAATCCTGCAACTGAACCATGGTCACATCCTCCTGTTTTCCAACCGGTAAAGAGCCGCCGTCGCGAGGGCGCCAATCCCCTCGCCCCGTCCGATGGCGCCCAATTTCTCGTGCGTTCCGGCCTTGACCGAAACCTGGTCGGGCTGGATCCCCATGGCCGCCGCGAGCCGTTCGCGCATCAGGCCGATGTGGGGCGCCAGCCGCGGGGCCTCGGCCATGACCATGGCGTCCGTGTTGGCGATCTCATAGCCGCGGGCCCGGACCAGGCCCGCCACGATGGCGAGCATCTCCAGGCTGTCGGCGTTTTTCCAGCGCGGATCCGTGTTGGGGAAATGCTGGCCGATATCGCCGGCGGCCACGGCGCCCAGCAGGGCGTCCATCAGGGCATGGCAGACGGCATCGGCGTCCGAATGCCCCTCCAGCCCGACGGGATGCGGGATCGTGACGCCGCCCAGCACGAGCTTGCGGCCTTCCGCCAGTCGGTGAATATCGAATCCGATGCCCGTCCGGATCATGATGGGTTCCGGGTTAAACGCCCGGCTCCTTCTTCGGTTGCGGCAGGTTGATCTTGATGTGCAACTCGCGGAGCTGTTTTTCGGTGACGCCCGCGGGGGCGCCCATCAGCAGGTCCTGGGCCTTCTGGTTCATCGGGAACGCGATGACCTCGCGAATATTGCTCTCCCCGGCCAGCAGCATGACCATGCGGTCAACGCCCGGGGCGATGCCGCCGTGCGGCGGGGCGCCGTACTGAAAGGCCTGGAACAGGGCCGGAAACTTGCTCTCCACGTCTTCGCGCGTGTAGCCGGCCATTTCGAACGCCCGCACCATGACATCCTGGCTGTGGTTGCGGATGGCGCCGCTCGAGAGCTCCACCCCGTTGCAGACAATGTCGTACTGGAACGCCTTGATGGTCAGCGGGTCCTGGGTCTTCAACGCCTCCATCCCGCCCTGCGGCATGGAGAAGGGATTGTGGGAAAAGGCGATCTGTCCCGTTTCCTCGTCCGTCTCGAACATGGGGAAATCGACAATCCAGCAGAACCGGAAGACATCCTTTTCCAGCAGGTCCAGATCCTTGCCAAGCTTGGCGCGGATCTCGCCGGCAATGCGGTTGGCGTTCTTCGGTTGGTCGCAGACAAAGAAAACCGCATCGCCCTTCCCCACCGAACCCAGCGCGGCGACGGCGGCAATCTCCTCGGGCGACATGAACTTGGCGGGCGGCCCCTTGACGCCGTCCTCCCCCCAGACGATGTAGGCGAGGCCGCCGGCGCCGACGGACTGGGCGAACTCCACCAGCTTATCAAAGAAGCTGCGGGGCTGGGCCGAAGCGCCCTTCACCGCGATGGCGCGCACGACGCCGCCTTTTTCGATGGACGAACGGAACACCTTGAAACCCGTGTTCTTAAACAGAGCCGTGGCGTCGCGGATCAGGATGGGATTGCGCAGGTCGGGCTTGTCCGACCCGTAGGTGACCATGGCCTCCTCGTACGGGATGCGGCGGAACGGGGGCTTGTCGGAGGCGAGCTTGGAAAACTCCGTAAAGACGCCATGAATCACATCCTCGACCACGGCGAACACCTCGTCCTGCGTGACGTACGACATTTCGATGTCGAGCTGGTAAAACTCGCCGGGCGAGCGGTCGGCCCGGGCATCCTCATCGCGGAAACAGGGCGCGATCTGGAAGTAGCGGTCAAAGCCGGCAATCATGAGCAGCTGCTTGAACTGCTGGGGGGCCTGCGGCAGAGCGTAGAACTTGCCCGGATGCACGCGGCTGGGAACCAGGTAATCCCGGGCGCCTTCGGGCGAACTGCTCGTCAGGATGGGCGTCTGGAATTCATTGAACCCCTGCGCGGTCATGCGTCGGCGAAGGCTGGAAATGACGTTGGAACGCAACAGGATATTGCGGTGCAGGGATTCGCGCCGCAGGTCGAGATAGCGGTATTTCAGACGGGTCTCCTCGGGCCCCGCCTCTTCCTCGGTTCCCGACAAGTAAAGCGGCAATGGCTCGCAGGGCCCCTGCACCTGAAACGAAGCGGCTTCCAGTTCGATTGCGCCGGTCGCCAGGCCGGCGTTGACGGTTTCCGCATCGCGCAGTTTGACCTTGCCGGTGACGGTGATGACCGTTTCGAGGCGCAGCTTCTGGCACTCTTCGAAAAAGGTGCTTTCGGGATAGACCACGATCTGAGTCAGGCCGTAGTGATCGCGCAGATCGATAAACAACAGCTGGCCGTGGTCCCGCTTGCGGAAGACCCAGCCGGAAAGGCGGACTTCGAGTCCGGCCTGCTCTTTGCGGAGCGCGCCGCACGTATGTGTTCGATAGATATGCATGGTGATTCCTTGTCCGGTAAAGCAAAAACTATACGGAAAGGGGGGAGAAAACGCAAGAGCGGCGGCACACGGGCGCAAATTTGATTCAGGGTGCGACCGCAGGCGCGGGCTCGCGTTTGAGCAATTCAAGCGTGGCGCTCATGGCGGCATCGAACATGGCCTTGGCGGCCGGCTTGGAAACAGCCATGCCCGTGCCTTCACAGGCCGGACATTTTGCCAGAACCGTCTTGGCACCCTCGCAGGGTGGACATTTGCCAGACCCTTTGCAGGCGGAACAGGGCGAATCCACGGTAACCGTGGCGGGGGCACCCCCGACCTTCTTCTTGTCGATGACCTGATCTGCGGGCGCGGGTACATTCTTTTTCACGATCCCGTCCCCTCCGCATGCCGCGCACTGGCCCTGGCCCCGGCAGGCGGGACAGACGGACGGCACATCCCCTTTTTGCCCGCAGGCCAGACAAGGTGTAAGAGTCGAGGCGGGGTCCACCATGACAGCAAACAGCGTGTCGCTGTAATTGCTCTGCACCAAGGCGCAATGTTCACGCCCTGCGGGCTCTCCTGTCCCGAGTTCAATCAGCGAATAGACCGATTTCAACCCGGCGTTCAATTCCCGAGCCCCGCCCCGCGCGTCAAGCCTCTTGATGTGAAGGAACAGCTCTCCCCTGAAATGGCTATTGGAAGGGTTGACATTCAGCGCTTCCAGCACACGAACGATGCCAGCCGCCTCAACCGGATCAAGAAGCGGTTCCCCGTCCAGGACGGTGCCTGCCGGAGCAGTCTCGGAACTTGAAACGTCTGCCGGCCCCCCCGGAGCGCATAGCGATGGACGGAACACATAATCGAAGACGAAAAAACCGATGGCGGAGACCAGAAGACCCAGAACAAAGGCCTTGAAGCTTGACATGGCTCATCCTTACAAGCGCTTGAGTTGCGGACCCTTGGCTGTATCCTTGACCGACCAGCCCAGCCGGGCCATTTCATCCCGTATGCGGTCGGCTTCGGCCCAGTTTTTGGTTTGGCGCGCCGCTTGCCGCTGATCGGCAAGACTTTTCACCGCCGGATCGATCAGATCGGCCGGCTTGCTGAGCACGCCCAGCAACGCGTCAAATTCGTTCAACAGGAAAACGATATCGCGGGCCTCGCCCGGAGTCAACTTCCCATCGTTGGCGGCCTTGTTGCCTTCCAAAATCAGGTCAAACAAGGCGCCCAGGGCCTGGGACACACCCAGGTCATCCTCCAGGCTGTCGAAAAATATCCGGCGGGCTTGTCGCGCATAAGACGGCAGCACCGCATCGGCGGAAGGCGTCGTGGCCGCCATTTGTTCCATACGCGCGCGGAATTCGTCGATGCGGGAAAGGGAGGCGCGGGCGCCATCAAGAGCGTCAAAGCAGAAATTCAGGGCCTGGCGATAATGGGCCGATAGCAGGACGTAGCGGATTTCCCGGCCGGAATAGCCCTTGGCCAGAATATCGCGAAGGGTGAAGAAGTTGCCCAGCGACTTGGACATTTTCTTCCCCTCCACCACCAGGTGGGCGCAATGCATCCAGTAGCGCACGAACGGCTTGCCCGTGGCGGCTTCGCTTTGGGCCATTTCATCTTCGTGATGCGGGAAAGCATTGTCGACGCCGCCGGTGTGAATATCGAAGCTTTCCCCCAGGTATTTCATCGCCATGGCCGAGCACTCGATGTGCCAGCCGGGCCGCCCCCTGCCCCAGGGCGAATCCCAGGCCACCGCGCCGTCCTTTTCATCCCAGGCCTTCCAAAGGGCGAAGTCGGCCAGGTTTTCCTTCTCGTACTCGTCCTGGGCCACCCGTGCGCCGGCTTTCAGCCCCGTCTTGTCCAAATGCGCCAATTTCCCGTATTCGGGAAACTTGGCGATGCTGAAATAAACGGACTTGTCCTCGGACTGGTAGGCGAAACCCTTGCGCATCAGGATTCCGATCAGAACGATCATTTCGGAAATGTGATCCGTGGCCGCGGGGTAAAACTCGGCCGGCTCGATGGCGAGGGTCTTTAGATCCTGGAAAAAGGCGTCCTTGTAGGTCCGCGTGAACTCCGTCAGCGGCAAACCCGCCTGCTTGGAGCCTCGGATGGTCTTGTCGTCCACATCGGTCAGGTTCATGACCTGCTTCACGGCCAGGCCGGCGTGCTTCAGCACACGGCGCAGCAGATCCTCGAAGATGTAGGCCCGGAAATTGCCGACGTGGGCATAATTGTAAACCGTGGGACCGCAGGTATACAACCCGACCTGCCCCGGATGCAGGGGCTCGAAGGGGTCCACGCGGCGGGTCAGGGTGTTGAAGAAGCGCATAGGATTCCTCGAAATGAAAAAGGGCGGACCCGGAGGCCCGCCCTTTGTTGCAACCGCCCTTAGTTAAGGTTCTGGTTGACCGTGCCCGTGTAGGTCCAGTTGATGGCGGAGTCCGTCGCGGCGCCGACAACATCACCGACCTTGCCGCCCTTCTCGATCCACTGGCCCTGGATGGAGCGGGCCGTCATGACAAACTGCAGGCCGCCGGAACTGGCGACCGTTGATTGAAAGACGCCCACGATTTCGACCTGCATACCGGCCCGGCTGACGCCCGAAACGGAATACTGGCCGATCACAATATCCCCTTGGCGGGGGGCATCCAAAGCCGTTCCGTCGGACGTGCCGCCGGTGGCGGTGCGAAGGCTGCCCATCTTGCCGGAGTAGCTCACGCCGTCGCTGTCGATGATGCGGATGGTGTTCCCTTCCTGGATGACGGTCAGGGAGAGGATTTTGTTGCCGGTCGTTCCCCGATTCCGGGAACTGCTGGTGCCCGATGTCACCACCGTGGTTCCGGACGTCTGAAAGACGCTGTAGCTGGCCGTAATAACCTCTGCCGACGGAACCAGCACGCCGCCCAGATCGATGCTCCAAGCTCCCGAACTGTAGCTGATGCTGCCGCTCATGGTGCCCGAGCCCGAGGAAGAAATCAGGAGGCCGCTTCCATTATCGGTAAAAACAACGCCGCCGGCCGAGATCTGAAGCGAGCCCGGAACGACATTGGGAAGCAACTGACCGCCGTAGCTGTTACCGCCATCACCGAAGCCAACAGTGACGGGGCCGACCGCAACCGCCGTCGAGCCGGCTGTGTTCGTGCTCGCCGAACTGGTGAAATCGGTAACCACGGACCCGCCATTGGGGTTCTTGTAAACGCCGCTGAAATTCACCCAGTTATAACTGTCGGACCAGTATTCATCCGAACTCGGGCTTTCCCATTCGCAACCGACAATTCCGAATCCGACACCGGTGATTAACGACGCCAAGACGGCGGTTCTCCATAACTTCTTCATGCCGACACGCTCCAGTTGGTTTTGGCTGTAGATTGAATCCGATTTTGGGCACGGACGCAAGCTTTTCTTGCGTCCGCGCTTTTCTTGCGTCCGTTTAGAACGGGCTGACACCCAACGGCGCCGCCCCATAACACTGAAACACGTTGAGCACACCGTTCAACGCCGGCGTGTAGCCGCCCATATCCCCGAGGCCGAAACTGGTCAGGTTGGTGTTCCAACGGTATTCCCAGTCATCCGCGAGACGATCGTTGTCGGTATCGCGCATCAGCACCTTGATCGAGTCCGTGAACACCGTGGTGGCTGTGCGGCTCACCTCAACCGACACCGGCCAATAGAAGTCCTCCGCCAGCCATCCCTGCGACTCGAAGTCATCGGCCTTGTAGTTCGGATAGACGTCGTTCTGATCCAGGAACACGCGGACGTAGTAAGTTCCCGCGGGCACGCCCCGGATCGTGAACGCCATCACATTGGTGGGCCAGGCCGACGACGTGATCGTGTTGGCAATCAGCCGCCGTCCGACCGGCACGCCGCCGAATCCGGGCGAGGTGAAGGCCTCGGCGACAAACACGCCATTGGGCACCTTTCCGGGATAGATGAAGGAACCGGACAACGAGTAGGAGTAACCCGGGTAATCGCCCACCTTCACCGAGAACTGACCCGTCGACGAGGCCGACCCCAAGGGGTTCCGCACCGTCAGCGTATAGTCATAGGTGCCGTTCTGGAAAACGCCGTCCCCGATGTAGATCGGCATTTCCATCTTGCTCCGCCCTTTTGCGTCGACGGCAGGCGGGATGAAAGAATGGGTCAAGACCGTGGCGCCCGTATCGCGCCGCTTGACCGTGATCAGGCACTTCGTCGCGGATTTATCCATCTTCCACACGAATGTGTCGCGGGACTGACGGAGTCGGGCATTGCCGAGGGGCCAGATCAGTTGAGGCGCCGGTATCGGACTGGCATACTTCACATACGCCATGCCGTTTGTGATGACGTGTTCCACGTTGTCGTATATCGAACGGACGTAGAACTGGTAGCCACCGCTACGTTTGAAACCTTTGCCCAGCTTCTTATAGACTACAAGGTCGCCTTCATGCACAAAGGTCCGATTTTCCGTGAAGGTCCTGTCGAAGACCGTCGGCGCATTGGCGACATTGCGGTCCACGATGGTGACCCGATACGCTTCCGCATTCGGATCCCTCGGCCAGTTGAACCGGGCAAAACCAACGAGCCTGCGGTCCGTCAACGGAATATCAATCGGCCCCACACTGCCCCAGCGGATGTTGATTGGTCCGGCGAACCCGGCGGGCTCATTGCTCTGGTACTCATTGTCCGAGTTCAGATCCATGAAGCCCCAGAACCAGTTCAACCCCTCTCGTACATCGCCTTCGTAGGCGACGGTACTCTGCCGGCTTGTATTGAGCGCCATGTAACGCGGATAGGTGTCCGACCGGTCGGCTGTGCCGCGGATGGAGGCATCCGGGGTTTCCATGCCGCGATCGGAATAGGCCAGCACCACGAACCGGGGGTTCGCCAAGGCGCGGCTCTGCCCCGCATACTGGAAGCGGAAGAGCAGCGTCGGACTGGGGTAAAACCGGTCGTCATGCGGATCATTCCATTCCAGACTCATAACCGTGTTGCTGGCGTTGTTGGTGCTCTGATTTAACAGGAAACTGAGATTACCCAGCCGGTTCACGTAATAATCATTATTCGCCAGTGGCGTAAACGCGTCTAGCAAGTTGGTGGCGGCTGTCAGATAGCCGTTCGTTCCTCCCGAAATACGTATCCGGTAGAGATCCTGGAACTCGGCCAGATTGCTCCAACCGTCGTTGTCGGGATCGGCATTCGGCCCTGCCGAATCAAACATCTCGGTGTTGAGCCCGTAAGCCGCTTCCCAGAGATCGTCGATATAATCCATATCGGTGTACTCCTCGCCCAGGAACCGATACGGACCGTT
Organism: Kiritimatiellia bacterium; assembly: GCA_046484345.1. Lineage (GTDB taxonomy): Bacteria > Verrucomicrobiota > Kiritimatiellia > CAIKKV01 > CAIKKV01 > CAIKKV01. The sequence continues at coordinate 10,168 of JAWOJA010000038.1, read as the reverse complement.
CACGCCATTGGTATAGGCGAAAAAGTCCATGACGCCCTGGCTCAACGAGAACATACCAAACGGATCGGAGCCGTGATTGTACTCCTGCCGCGTTGAGAGGCCGTCCCGATCGGGATCGCTGTCGGCATCCAGCGGATCGAACGGGTTGAGCCCGTGGAGCTCTTCCCAGACATCCGGAACGCCATCTCCATCCTGGTCCCGCTGCAGATCGGTCGGCAAACTGCCGTCCCACATCAGCGTGCTGTCGTCCCCATAGGCACCGCCTAGGGGCAGCAGGTCGCCGTAGACGCCACTGTAATCGCGGGGGGTGTCGGGCAATGACAAACCGGTAAACGGAACAACGGCCGTCGATCCGTATTGGGGATGATTTTCCCAGCTGCCACCCAACCCGTGAATATATTCCATGGTATATGGGTTGGAGGTGTTCGGGAAGTTCTGAACCGTTCCGTTAACGATCCACCGGAGCATCCGAGTGTCGCGCGGCGGATCGTAGGGCTGATGAGACGCCATATTCTGGATCCACTTGACGAATTCGTAATTGTTGTATACCGTGCTGCGCAGAGGGAACGTGGACCACCAGGCAATGTTGCCGGACGGCTGGAGCGTCCGCTCGAAACCAAGCGGTTGCACCCGCTCGGCAGGACTGGGCAACCCGTCAAACGTGAACGCGTACAGCAGTTTGGCATTCAACGCACTCCCGCCCATGTCGCCCTGGAAGGACTGATTACCCGTCTGGGTGCCGTTGATCTGACTGATCAGTGCCCGCGTCAGCTTGTGGGTGCGCAAATAGCGAACCTGATTCACCGTGAGCGCGCCGTCCCAGAGATGGACCTCGTCAATCCAGCCGTGGAAATGATCGGCCAACACGGGATAGTCGTTGCCCGGCGACCCACCCCATTTGTAGGAACCGGACTTGATGTTGTCCCGGGTGCCATCGCAATAACCGGCTGGATTTTTATCGGCGGACCCCACGACCACGCTCATGCCATAGGACACCATCGTAGCGGAGCCGGTGGGATCGCCACCGATATATCCGTAAAACGGAATCTCTTCGGTGGGCCGGCTGCTGGCCATTTCACCGTTGACCAGAATCATGAGCTGTTTGGCGACCGGATCGTAGATCGCGCCAAGATGCGTCCACGCGTTGGCGATCAGCTTGAACTGCGGACTCGCCGTGACGGTCACGTTGGTAAAACTCACGCCATCATTGGCAGCGACCTCGCCATATCCGTCATATGACACATAGGGCGTGCCGTCCAGGATGCCCAACCGGAAATTCCGGGTGACGCGGGGGGACGCACCAGGGTTTGCGGGATGGCCGGGAGTGACCATGCCGGCGCGTTCAACAATGACCCGGTCCCCGTCAAGGGAAAGGGGCTTGACCCACGCTTCCACCGTGAAGGCCTGGAAGGAGTACCAGCTATGGAAGGTGGGCGAATAGAGGCGCGCGGCCGCGTCCACACCATTCACGAAGAGTGCGCGTTGCCGCAACGGGCTGTCGTCGTCCAGCGGATCGGTGGGGCCGCCCGTTGCGCCGATGATTTCGTCACCGTCGGAAATCAGGTCGTTGTCCGTGTCAAACCCCTCGTTCATTTCGAACGAGAAAAGGTAGGCGGAAGGGTACCCGGCGCCCTCTAAGACGTCGGCATCGAAAAACCAGTAACGCAGGGCGCCAAAAACGTTGCCGGTCTTATAAAAACGGTTCACGTAGCTGTTATCGGACGAGACGTCTGTCACGAAGTAGGGCGACGGATCGGTATGGGAATAGGTCTGTACCGCGTCCAGATTGGGCGTGAGATTTTCCTGCACATCCACCTGGCCATCCTGATCATAATCCGCCACTTGCCCGCTGGGCCTTTCGCCCCAGCGGTACGGGGTATCGTACGATAACAGGGGTGGAACGAAATAGATCGCTGGGAGTTTATCAAGAACGGCATCGTTATCCCCGCGGATAGGATTCAAACAGTGGTACAATTCGTAGTAATCGTCATACCCATCAAGATCCGTGTCCCAATTGCCCGGATTGCACGTGCTGAATCGAACATCAAGAAAGTTCCCTTGGCCAGTGCTACCAACGAGGCCCGTGGGGACGCCCGATAGGAAGCTGAAGGGTTTGGTGCGAGCCCCCTCGGGCCACATGCGGTCCGCCCAATAGGCCGGGTCCCAGTGATGCCCCCGAAGGCCGCCAGGGCCATAAGTCGAAACGTTTAACGAAAGATTTGTGTCGAAGAAATCATAAGGATCATTCTCGGATCCGTAGGGATCTCCCAAACTGGATGTGCCGTCATTGAACGCCCACTGGAACTGGTAGCAGGCGCCCACCATGTATTCTTGGTAGTTGTAAAGGCCATCCCCGTCATAATCGAGAAACGCGTCGGCCGTCGTACCATCCATGCCAGCGCCCCACCCGACGACCGTCGTACTGTTAGTGATGGTGGTCGTCGAATTGGTGCCGGCAACGGTGTTGGTAACGGTCGTTATAATGGTGTTGGTAACCGTCACCAGGGCACCCTGGGCATACAACTCCCATGCGTCCGGGAGGTAATCGAGGTCGGTATCCACGGAACACGGATTCAACCCGCCGCCGGCACCCACGGATCCGTTCGACGAATAGTTGAAGGCCGTTTGCTCCGTGCTGTCAAGCAGTTGATCATGGTCGGTATCCGCGTTGAACGGATCGGTTGGCAGGAGTTTGTTCGGCCAGCTTCCGCTGAACGCCAACCAGGCGGGCTGAATGCCATTGCTTGAAGTGGCCCCCGCCGCAATCAAGCTTTGCCAGGTGGAAATAACCGTTCCCCCGATGAATTCCTGCCAATTCAACAGCGACTCCATGGAAAGGTTCGGACCGTCGGGGTTCTTCCCTGCGTCCGTTGCGACCACCGGATTCAACCCCACATACAACTCCCAACCATCCCACATGCCGTCAGAATCGGTATCGACTTCGCGGGGATTGGTACTCCTGATATTCTGCGTTCCCAAAATCCAGGGCGGCACGACATTGCTGATGCCGCCGGAACCAACCGCTGCGGAACCGACAAGTTCCAGAATGTTAACGAACCACGTTTCGTGCTTTTCCGGGTCCGCAAACCACCCCACATTGGGATTGAATCCGTGGGCCGCATAAACCTCGCTATGGAATAGCGTTCCGGTTACGGCGCAACCATCCCTGTCCGGATTTTCATAAGCGTCCGAGATTCCGTTCCCATCTGTGTCGGCGCTCCACGGATCAAAGCCAAAGCTCATTTCCCAACCGTCCGGCAGGCCATCGCTGTCAGTGTCCCACAAAAAGGGATTGGTGCACCAGCGCTCGGGCCGCTGGACCCGCCGCACCACCGGATACACATTGGATCCGCCGAACAGCGACGAGGCTTGGTATTCGGAGAGGTCATTGAAAGCGCCCGCAACGGAGCCGAGGTTAAGGTCGTACAACCAGTCGTAATCGGGCTCCAGCGTGTTGGGCGTGACCGTCAGGAGCGACTTTCCATTGTAACGGCGGTTGGCGGGCCAAGCCGGCACGACACCTGTGATGGCGGGCCAGAAATTCAACCCACTGCCCTGGATGTTCATGCCTTGGTTGGCCTTTTGCCACTGGTCCCACGAGTACTCGTATCCGTCGTCAAACCCGTCGTTGTCGGTATCGGGGGAGAAAGGATCGGTCTGATCATCCGTATCGCCGGCTTGCCGTGCCGGCCAGGCCGGAACACGCCGCTTCACCGGCTGGCGGGCCACCCCATTATAGGTGAATACCGTGTTTCCTGGAACGGTTTCATAGGTACACGGGGCAACACCGTCGGCTCCCGTCCATTCGGAAATGTTGTTCAACGGCTGGTTCAGCAGCTCGTAACCCGTTGCGGTATCCCATTTGAAATCGCCGTCCGGGTTGCCGTTCGGTCCCTTGGCCCCGCTCGGGATCATGGCCGCCGATATATCGCCGACTACGGCATTCGACGGTTGCATGGTATAGACCTCGAAATAGTCGTCCATCCCGTCGCCGTCGGTATCCGCATTGATTGGATTCATGAAATACTGAAGGCCGCCCGGACCGTTCGTGACGGCCATCAGGAACTCCTGCATGTTGGAAAGGCCATCCCCATCAGGGTCGCCATTCGCGCCGTCGTTCGGGTCATTCGTGCTGTTGGGGTCCAGCCCGTACTTCTCTTCCCACCAGGAGGGAAGACCGTCATTGTCGAAATCGGGGGTGACGATATTGAAAATGGCTACGACGCTCTTGGATTCATTCATAAGCAGTGTAAACGTGAGATCCCGATGCAACAAAGCAAGACCATCCACCATCCAGCCCGCCAGTGCATAACCGACATCGGGCAGAGCGGTGACCGAGATGGTGGAGCCCTCCGCATACCAGGCAAAGTTCGTCCCCGTCAGCGGGAAAACCTGGCCGGCTCCCTGCGCCTCGGTGTTCAAGCTGTAGTACTGCTGCCAGACCCACTTGAATCCGGAATTCATGGACGCGTTGGCGACCGCGACGCTGGTGCCTGAACCGCCCGCCGATACGTTGCCCGTACCGTTCGTCCAGCCCGCCACCTCAATTCGGCCGCCATTCCATGCGATCACGGCAGTCGGCGGCGTGTTCATCCAGCTTTCGCCCGCAATCACTGAACTATTAGTGCCCCCCGTGCCCGGGCCCATGGCATCTTCCACGGCAACGGTGTAGACATTCGTGAAAATCGCCATGAAGTCCCGGTCCTGATTCATCTGAATGTTCAGCAGCGGATTCTGCTTTTCCAGAAGGGGATTAATGGCGCCACCGTTGACGGTGGTCCATTTGTAAAACCCGTAACCGTTTGAAGCTGTGGCCGTAATGTCCACATAGGAGCCGAGGACATACTCGTTGGTGCCGGAAGGCGTCGTGACGCCATTCGGCCCCGTCAGCACGATCAGCTTCGGCCCCGGCACGCCGAATTCAACGGAAACCAGGGTATCGTTGGTCATGTTGTTAATCGTGGTGTTGGCAGCGGTGGTGTCCTGAACGCCGACACCCGAGATCGAGGTCCATTTCTTGAAGACCTGCCCATTCAAGCCCTGGGCGGTGAGGGTAATGGTCTCGCCGCTGTTGAAGAAATAGACGTTGGTCTGGATCGCCAGCGGCAGCGAAACCGAGGAGCTCATGAAGACCAGCCCCTGCCCGCCCGCCGTATTCACCGTGAGCCGCTTTTTGGCCCGGAAAAAGGCCGCCACGGTAGGCGTACCGGTCGCCGCGTTGACCGTCACGAAGGTTGTAGCCGAATTAGGCGCGGGAATCGAAATGTTGCCGCTCGTGTTCGTCCAGTACCAGAAATCGTATCCGGTGGCCGGGACGGCGGTCACGGCAATAGCACGACCCACGGGAACATTCGTTGTCGTTCCATGAACGGGAATCGTGGATCCTTGGGCCGGGTCGGCAGAGTTGACGCGGAGGACCGCCTTGTTGGTATAGTTAGCCGTCAGGTCGCCCCCCCCGTAAATAACCAGATCCTTCACAACGGGATTCAGAATGCCATCCGCCGTCATCTCGGACGTCAGCGAGCCGGACCAGTGAGAAAAGATGATCGTTGTGTAGGCAGGAAGCGGCCGCGTTTCCAAGGAAATTTCAACACCAATATTAGGATCAATATCGACGGTGTTGGCAACATTTAACACCCAATTGGTGGGCGTCGTGCCAACATATCCGGGGTTGATCAGCGAAGCGAAGGCGGTGTGCGGTGCCGCATTCGACAGCACAATATCCTGCGGAACGCCCCACGAGACGGCCGCGAGCCCGGTCACCGCACCGGCCAGCAGAAGCCCAAGCCAGCGCCGGGGCCGACGAACGAATCCACAAACATTATTGTTGATGCTGCTCATATTCATTACTCCTTCACTCCGTCTTTCCCGCTCTCAACTGAAGTCTTCGGAGCGCCCATCAGTTGGGACACCTCTTCGGACGCCTTGGAAATCGTTTCTTCCGAATTGCGCAAAGCCGCGTAGCCTTCACGGGCGGCGACCCATTCGTCATACAGCGCCTGAATCTGCGGATTGCCCAGGCGCAAGTTGGCTTCCGCCGCGTCCACGGCGGCATTCGCGGCATGGTACGCCTTTTCCGCCTGCGCCGACTTCTCCGCATCATTCGTTTCGCGGGCCGCCATCAGCTCGCTCATCCGGGCTTCACGCTCCCGAACAGGGCCCGTATAGAGGCCAAATTTGTCAATCATTCCCTGGTAAGCCGTCTGCGCGTCCGTGAGACGCTTGAAGGCGGCGGCCGCTTCGGGCGACTGCTCGCGCCACGTCCGCTCCGCCTGGTGCATCTTGCCAACCGCCGCCGTCACCTTGGGATCGACCGCCGGTGCGGCGGCCGGACGAACGGAGGCCGGGGAACCGGGCTCCGCAGTCGCCTGCGCTTGCGTTTTCTGATCGCGCCGGCAGGAAACAGCCGAAAAAGCCAGCATGAGCGCCAGCGATAAAAACAGAAATGCTCGACCTGTCATGACTTTCCTTTATCGGATTTCCCTCCGACTCAAAACCCAATCTTTTACCTTAAACGTCTTTTCTTGTCTAACACTTTGATCAATTTTGATAAACTTCGTCACTTTGCCGACGTGGCTTCCGGTTTTTCCAGTTGCTTGAGCTCCATCGCCAGGGCCCTCCGACGCCCCTCCCATTCACGTTTGCTCTTTTGAATCTGCATCATCTGTTCGCGGGGCATGCCCAGCCGTTCCTGCCTCTGCCGGATGACGGGGCTCGACTTCATCTTTTCGTGAATTTCTTTTTGCAGCTTCCGCAACTCAGCCTGCAGCTCTTGAACCCGCTTCATCTTGCCGGCCAGCTCCAGATCATTCCCGGCCAGCTCGACCAGATTGGTGGAAATCAGCGACTGCGCCTTCAAATCCGCCAAAACCTTGGCTTCCTCCCGAGTCAGCGAGCCGATTTTCTCTTCAACGGCCTTCAATTCGCTGGAAACGGCCTCCCGGTTACGAACTGGAGCCGCCGCCGAAGGGACATCCTGAGCCAACCCGGTCCCCATCCCAAACGCCCAGAAGGCCATAAGAGCAAGTAAAAGACGCATCCTGCAACTCCTTGTTAACAATATTATACGGCATCAGGGAAAAAGCGCACGATAAATCAGCAATTTCGAAATGCTTTTCTTCCATTTCGAAGGGTCATTCTTCTTGACTTTCCGCCAATAAACGCTACAACCCTTCTTTCTCTTTCCGTGGGGAACCAAAAAGGAAACCGTCATGCTGATTACCAAATTCAACGCCCTGATTCGCAACCGGTTCATCTGGGGCTTTTTCGCGGTTCTCGTGAGCATCACCATGGTGGGCTTTTTCACCGACATCGGGGGCTGCATCCAGGGCAAGCAGCCCCTGGACACGGTTGGCTCGCTGGACGACAAACCTGTTGCCTACCGCGAGCTGCAGGCCGCCCGGTTCAACGTCATCCTGCGCATCCGCCTGAGCACCGGGCGGGACTTCCATGCGACTCCCGAGATCGACAAGCTCGTGACCCGGGAAGCCTGGAAACGTCTGGCCATGCTCCGGCTGGCCGCGAAGGAACAGCTCGGCACGTCCGACGCGGAGGTGGCGACCCACATCCAGCGCGATCCGATGTTCCAGGAAAACGGCCAGTTCCGTCCGGAACGCTTCGAAAACGTGCTTCAGCAGCTGGGAACGCATTTTGGAATCGGCCCCACCCAGTTTGAAGAATACCTGCGCGAGGAGCTGACTTTGGAGAAGATCCGGCGCACCGTCTCCGCCGCCAGCTGGTCCGCCCCGGCCGAAGTCGACCGCCTGGCCCGCAACTTCGCCGATTCCTTCACCGTCTCCTACCTCGAATTCCCGCGCGCCAGTCTGACGCGCGACATCACCGTGGCGGACGATCAGATTCAGGCCTATTACGACACGCACACGAACGACTTCGCCATCCCGGACAAAGTGCAGGTCGCCTACGTGGCCTTCCCCCTCACCAACTATGCGGCTTCGGCCGAAATTCCGGCCGAGGCGGTGACCAATTATTATGCGGACCACCTGAACGACTACTTCACCACGAATGCGGCGGGCGAACCGCTGGCCCGGAGAATTGAAGAAGTAGAATCGGAAATCCGGACGCTCCTGACCAACGAAAGCCGCCGTGAAAAGGCGTACGAGGACGCCGCCCGTTTTGCCGACTCCCTCTTTGGCAAGGGCGATCAGCCGAACTTCTTTACCGCTGCGGCGGCCGCCACGGGGAAATTGGCGAACATCACCCGCTTCTTCGCCCTTGATGAGCCGCTGGACGAACTGGGGGCCGGAACCGACTTCAACAGCGCCGCCTTCGCGATGTCACAGGCCAAGGACTCCAATTTCAGCGAACCCATACAGACCCCCGATGCCTTTTTCGTGATCGCCTACGAGGGCTCCCAGCCCGCGCGCGTTCCGCCCCTGGAAGAAGTCCGAGTTGAAGCCCGCGCCCTCGCCCTCGCCGAAGCCAGCAACCAAGCCATCGAAGAACGCGGCCCCGCCCTCGTGAAGCGGGTTCAGGCCGCCATCCGAGCCGGTCAGTCCTTCGAAAAGGCGGCCGAAACCGAGAACCTCATCGGGCTGCAGCCCCTCAAAAAGGTGGGGCCCTTCACCGCCTACACCGCCCCGGCGCCTTTCGACAACGCCCGATTCGTCACCGCCATCCTCTCCCTGCAGGAAGGCGAGATTTCCGAACTGGTGGAGAGCGAGCGCAACACCCTCGTCCTGATCCGTTGCGACACCCGCACCCCGGGGGATATGTCGGCCATGGACCCGATCCGCAACCAGATCCGCTCGAGCCTGAACCGCCGGCACGCGCAGTTGCTGGTCAACCAGTGGGAAAATGAGTTGCTGAAAAAAATGGGCTACCAGGAACCGGTTTCGGATGACGAGACCGCGGAACAGCCTTAACGCACCACATCGGCAGCCTTGCCGCACTTGCGGCAGGCGCCCTTTTCATCCAGCCCCGGAATGAGGACCTTGTATCCGGTCCGGTGAATCAGCTCGTTTCCGCACCCCGGACATTGCGTGTTGCTCCCGTGATCGGACAGCATGTTGCCCAGATACACATACGGCAGGAGAGCCGCCGCAGCCGCATAAGCCCGCTCCATGACCGCCCGCGGCGTGGCCGGCGTCTTCAGCCGGAACGCCGGCCGGTAGGCGCTCAGATGCAGGGGCGTGTGGTCGCCCAGATGATCCCGGATCCAGGCCGCCAGCTCGGTGATCGGGTCGGGCTGATCGTTGAGATTCGGAATCACCAGGTTGGTGATCTCCAGATGGCATCCGGCCTTCCGGGCCTGTTCGCAAAAATCGAGAACGGGCTGGAGCGTCCCGTGGCACTGGCGCGTGTAGAAATCGTCCTCGATGCACTTGATGTCCACATTCAGCGCATCGATGAATGGAAGCAGGTCGGCCGCCGGCTCCTGATTGACGTACCCGTTTGTGACGAGCACATTGTCCAACCCCCGCTCCCGCGCCAGCGCGGCGCAATCCTGAACGTATTCGATGTTGCACAGAGGTTCGTTGTACGTATAGGCGATCGCACGGGCCTGGGCCTGAACCGCCGACTCGATCACGCTCTGCGGGGAATTGTAAGCGCCGGCCTGGCGCTCGGGACCCTGCTGAGAAATGGCGGCATTCTGACAGAAGGCACAGGCAAACGTGCAACCCCACCCGCCGATGCTGTAAACGCTTTGGCCGGGATGAAAATGGTACAGGGGCTTTTTCTCCATGGGGTCCAGCTGCGCCGAAGATATCCGGCCATAACCCAGAGCTGTCAGGCGCCCCTCCACAAAGGAGCGGGTTTTACACAGCCCCATCCGCCCTTCGCGGATGCGGCACATGTGGGGACACAGGAGACACTGCCCCATGTCGTCCAATATTTTCCGCCAGTACCGTGCCTCTTTCATAACAGAGCCCCCCCCACGCACATGACCTCACGGCTGTGATATCCTAAAATGAAGCGGCCTGTGAGTAAACACAAAAAGTAATCGGTCAGTTATCGGGTAGCGCGGATTCATAATCGCGGCATCCAAGCGGGTTTGCAAGCCGTTACGAGCGCGAAGGCCTTTTTGGCCTGCTTGGCGGTCATGGCGTCGTAGAAACCGCGCAGCGTGGCCAGGCGTTTGTTGGGGCAACGTTGGATCCAGTGGATGGCCAGACTGAGCGTGGCCCGTCGGATCATGGCCAGGTTCAGG
>JAWOJA010000037.1:0-28452 GCA_046484345.1 Kiritimatiellia bacterium | reverse complement strand
CCCCCGACCGGGAACCGGCCACAGCTCGATGGCGTTGACCGGAACACCCCACCCGGCAGTCGGCGAAGGCTCGGTGCCCGCCTGATCCACCCAGTCGTATACGTGCAGCTCTCCGATCGCTCGACGATCTTCGATGATCGTGATGACGAGCGGGGTGTCAGTCTCGAGCTTCGCCTCGCACAGGGTCGTGAACGGCCCCTTCTCTTGCTGTGCCGCGCGGGCGATCACGAACTGTCGCTCCTGGGTGACGTACGCGAAACGGATGCCGGACTCGGGGTCACTCACCAGATCGAGCAGCACGTCGGAGCACGGGGACAATCGCACGGCGATCGGTTTCGAGCTTTCGAATGTGGCGACCAAGCTGCGATTGAGGTGAGAGAACACAGGTGTATCGAGCACGGTGGTCGCGTTCACCGAGAGGGTCGAGCCACCGGGCTCTCGTTGGGCATGAATCATGGCGCGCCCCTGTGTCTCGAACCATGCGCGTATCTCCTGCTGCCCCCGAACGAGACCAATGCACTCGCGCGACTTCCCTCGCCAGGTTTCGGCGGGTGCCAACGCCGTGACGGGTTCCTCACCACGCCGGTCGAAGATCTGGCCGCCAGCATTAATGCGGATCCCGAGCTGTTCCGCAGCGTCCTCGAAACCATCCAGGAATTCGATCCCACGGGCGTCGGCGCCCGGGACCTTCGGGAAAGCCTGCTCATTCAGCTGCGTCGGCTTGACAAAAGCGAGAGCCTGGCGGCGGAGATCGTGCGGGAGCATCTGGAACTCCTCGGCGCCCGCCGGCTTCAGGATATTGCCAAGGCCCTTAAAACAAGCCCCGAGGAGATTCAAAAGGCGGCCGACTTCATCGCCACCTTGTCCCCCCGCCCCGGCAGCGCCTATGGCGGGGACTCCTCGGCCTACATCGCCCCCGATGTCCAGGTGCGCAAAATGGACGACCACTATGTGGTCATTCTCAACGACGACCAGATTCCGCACGTCCGCATCAGCCGCCAATACCGCTCGCTGATGAACGACGAAACGACCACCCCCGAACTGCGTGACTACGTCCAGGACAAAGTGCGGGCCGGCACCTTCCTGATCAAGAGCATCCAGCAGCGGCAACAGACCATTTTCAACATTGCCACGGAAATCGTCAAGGTCCAGCGGGAGTTCCTGGAGCACGGCGTCTCCCACTTGAGGCCCCTCACCATGGCGCAGGTGGCGACGGCCGTCAACCTGCACGAAACCACGGTCAGCCGCGCCGTTTCCGGGAAGCACATGCGAACACCGGTCGGCTTGTTCGAAATGAAATATTTTTTCACGCCCGCCATCAAAACCGCGGCCGGCGGCTCCGTCTCCAACAAGACGGTCATGGACATGATCGGCAGCATGGTGGCGGCCGAGTCAACCCAGACCCCCTTGTCCGACCAGGAAATCATGGACAAGCTGAAAGCCGCCGGCATCGACGTGGCGCGCCGAACCGTGGCCAAGTACCGGATGGCCCTGCACATTCCACCCTCCCATCTGCGCAAGTCCTTCGGATGAGCCCGCCCGCTCCCCCAGCCGCTTCCGGATGGTGGGCGCCCTCGGTGCTGGAAAGGGCAGGCCGCCTCTTTCCACCCATTTTCGTCACCAACACCACCGCCCGGTTCGGTCTCCTGCCGCCTTCCGCGGAGGCTTTTTGTGCCTGGGCGCTCCGGGAAACGCTGCGCGCTCCGATCTTGTGGGTCTCGGATGGCCCGGTGACGCTGGACCAAGCCTTGCGCGACCTGCGAACCCTCGCCCCCGACCTGGAGTCGACCGTCCATTTTTTCCCCCCGCTCGAAACGCTGGCCTCCGAAAACGGGAAAGCACTTCCGCCGCCCGAATTAAGCGGCGCGCGGCTGAACACCCTACTGGCGCTTCAGGAGACTGAGCGGCCCGTTGTGGCCACCAGCATCCAGGCCCTGATGCAACCCACGCTTCAGCCGTCCGAACTGCTGCGACGGATGAAGACGATCACGCTGGGGGAGCGGCACGAATTCGTCGAAATCGTGAAATTCCTGGAACAGGGCGGCTTCCGGTTCGAGGCGGAAGTTCACGAACCCGGCGAGGCGGCCGTTCGCGGCGGTCTGCTCGACGCCTGGCCCCCCACCGAGGAGTGGCCCCTGCGCATTGAATTCTTCGGCTCCACCGTGGAATCGATCCGCGCCTTCGAACCGGACACACAAACCTCGCGCGCCTCGCTGCGGAGCGCCGTCCTGGCCCCTGTATCGGAAAATGCGGGACCACCCGCCGCCTCCCCCGTTTCACTGCTCGCGCTCCTGCCGGCGGGAACGGTGATCGTCTGGTCCGATTATCCCGCCATCGAAAACATGGCCCGTGTCTACGAGGAGACGCTCCTGGAAAAAAGCGATCAAACGCTTGGCATCCCCTTCGATGAGCTGCAACAGATCGTCCTCACCCGGCGTTTCCGGGAAGTCCGCACGGGGCTGCTGGAATCGGCACTCCCGCTCGATTTCGAGTCGCTGCCGTCGGTCGTCTCCGCCACCCGCGAAACCTTCCGCCCCGATCTGGCGGAACAGCAGCGGCAAACCTTCCTCAGCCGCCTGACCGACCAGGCCAAGGACGGCCGCAACGTTTTTCTCTTTTTCGAAACGGAAGGCGCGCTGCACCGGTTCCTGGAAACGGCCAAACCGGAAGCGCGCGAGGCCATCACACCCCGCCTCGCCATTCTCTCCGGGGGTTTCACCAGCGCGACCTTCGGCCTGACACTCGCCTCCGAAAGCGACCTCTACGGCCGCCGCAAACAGACCCGCGGCCGGCTTCGCATGGAAAAAACCCGGGCCCGGGCGGGCACCCGGATCGGGGAATTCTCCGAAATTCAACCCGGCGACCTGGTCGTCCACATCGATCACGGCATCGGCCGCTACCGGGGCCTGGGCGAAATCGAGGTGGCCGGCCAGAAGCAGGAAGCGCTCATCATCGAATACGCCGAAAGCGCCCGGCTCCATGTGCCCGTGGACCATGCCCACCTGCTGACCCGCTACGTGGGCATGGGCAAGCATTCGGTCAAACTCCATGCCTTGGGCGGCCGCCGCTGGCAAACGGAACGGAAAAATGTCGAGAAAGCGGTCCAGGACCTCGCCGCCTCCATGCTCGAAACCCAGGCCGCCCGCGACCTGCAGCCCGGCCATGCGTTCAAGGCCGATACCCCCTGGCAGCATGAATTTGAGACGGCCTTCCCCTACCGTGAAACGATCGACCAGCTCCATGCCATCGAGGATGTCAAAAAGGACATGGAGTCCACGCGGCCCATGGACCGGCTGATCTGCGGCGACGCCGGATACGGAAAAACCGAAGTGGCCATGCGCGCCGCCTTCAAGTCCGTCATGGAGGCCAAGCAGGTTGCCGTGCTGGTGCCGACCACGGTGCTGGCCCAGCAACATTTCTTCACCTTCGCGGAACGCATGGGTGCCTTCCCCGTGCGCATCGAAATGTACAGCCGCATGTGCACCGCGGAACAGCGTCAGGAAGTGATCCGGGGCCTGGCGAACGGAACGGTCGACATTGTCATCGGCACACACGGCCTTCTCGAGCCCGGCATGGTCTTCAAGGATCTGGGCCTGGTTGTCGTCGACGAGGAGCAGCGCTTCGGCGTGGCCCACAAGGAAAAGCTGAAGAAACTCCGCCGGCTCGTGGACGTGATGACCCTGTCCGCCACGCCCATTCCCCGCACGCTCTATATGAGCTTGACGGGCGTGCGCGACCTCTCCCTCATTCAGACCCCCCCTTCCGAACGGCTGCCCGTGGAGACCGTGGTGGCGGAGAACAAGGACGAGGTTGTCCGCGAGGCCATCCTGCGCGAACTGAGCCGCGGGGGGCAGGTGTACTACCTGCACAACCGCGTCCACACGATCGACGTGGTGCGCCAGCGGCTCTCACTGCTGGTCCCCGAAGCCCGTGTCGCGGTGGCGCACGGCCAGATGCCGCCCCGCCAACTGTCGGGCATCATGCAGGACTTCGTGCGCGGCGGCAGCGACGTGCTACTGTGCACGACCATCGTCGAGTCCGGGACCGACATTCCCAACGCCAACACGATCCTGATTGAACGGGCCGACCGCTTCGGCATGTCCGATCTTTACCAGCTGCGCGGCCGGGCCGGGCGGGCCAAATCGCGCGGCTACTGTTACATGCTGCTGCCGCGCCACGGCCTGGTCGATCCTTCGGCCAAGAAAAGGATCCAGGCTCTTCGCCAGCACTCGGGCCTGGGGGCGGGATTCAAGCTGGCCATGCGGGATCTGGAGATCCGCGGCTCGGGCAACATCCTGGGCCATGAACAAAGCGGCCATATCGCCGCGGTCGGATTCTCCCTCTACTGCCAGCTCCTTCGGCGCACCGTGGAAAGGCTAAAAGGCAAGGAAAGCAAGGCCCCGCTGGTGGACGTTCAGCTGCACCTCGATTTCGTGGTGTTTTCGCCCGATCAGGCCGACCAGGAAAATGCCGCCATCATCCCCTCGCGCTACATTGACGATGAGGCCCTCAAGATTGCCCAGTACCGCCAGATTGCTTCCGCGTGGACCGTCAATGAAATCACCACCCTGCGCCGGCAATTCCGGGACCGGTTCGGACCGATCCCCGAATCGGTAGAGCGGCTTTTCCTGATGGCCGAAATCCGGATTTTGGCGGCGGGCAAGGGCATCATCGAAATCACCTCACGCGAGGATCGGATTCTGCTAAGCCGGCCTGGCGGCGACCTGGTCCAATCCCAGAACCGGCTCCCGCGGTTCAAAGCCGCCAGTTGCACCGGCCGTTTGATGGAACTCAAAGCCTTCCTCAAAAAAATGGATTGAACGCGCCTTTACTTCCGTCTTTGACAACCCCCGCAAAACCAACCATAATTGCGCGTTATGGATTCTTCAGACGTCAAGATCGGGGCCGAAGGCGTGAATGTGGAAGCCTTGATGGCCCAAATCCGGGCCGACGTGGCCCGTAAGAAGAGCGAAGGCCTTTACGAGGACCTTCGCGCCGCGCTGGCCGAAAAAACCAATCTCGACCAGATCAAGGACCAGGAAGGTTTCTTTGCCCTCTACCTCGAAAGCCTCCGCGAAGCCGTGGCGGTCGACATTAACGACTTCCCCATCATCGAACGGCGCCGCACGTTTGGCTTTTTCTGGGTGAAGCTCAAAACAGCCATCTGGAACCTGCTCAAATTCTACACCTACCGCCTCTGGTCCCAGCAAAACCAGGTCAACAGCATGCTGATGGCCCTGGCTGAGGAGCTGGACGAGCGTTACCGCCGCCGTATCGAATCGCTCGAGGCGCGCGTTCGCGAGTTGGAAACCAAGCGGGATGCCGAACCGTGAGCCCCGCGCGCCCGATCGCCTTCGTCGCCCCCCGGCTGGCCGGCTCCGGGGCCGTGGGTGGCGCTGAAACCCTCATTAAATCCCTGGCCGAACGGGCCGCCCGATCGGGCCGCCCTGTCCATTTGCTGACCACCTGCGCCACGAACCACTTCACCTGGGAAAACGACCTGCCCGCCGGCAAACGCCAGGAGGGCCCCCTCACCATCCACTGCTTTCCGGTGGATGGCGGACGCGATCTGGATCGGTTCGGCCTGGCCCAGGAGCGGATCAGCCGCGGCCGGTTTACCCGGCAAGACGAAGAGGCCTGGCTGGCCGAAAGCGTGAACAGCCGGACGTTGCTGGAGTTCCTGTCCGCCCAACCGTTCGAGCGCATTGTGGTTGGCCCCTACCTGTTCGGGCTGACGGTCGCCGTCTGCCAGCGCTTTCCGAAACAGGCCTTCCTGCTGCCCTGCCTGCACGATGAAGCCTTCGCGCGGGTTTCGCTGTTCAAGCCTGTCTTTGAAAATTCGGCGGGCATCCTTTTCAATTCGGAACCCGAAAAGCAGCTCGCCATGCGGCTGTACGGCCTGCCGGCTTCGAAGGGCCGCGTGGTGGGAATGGGGCTCGATCCCTTTGAAGCCGATCCCGCCGCCTTTGCCCGGAAACACGGGCTGACGGCGCCGTACGTCGTTTATTGCGGACGGCGCGAACCCTTGAAGGGCACGCCGCTGCTGTTTGACTACATGAACGCGTTCCGCGCCCGCACGGGGCGGGATGTGAAACTGGTTCTCACCGGCTCGGGCCATGTCCCCATTCCGGCTTCCCTTCGCGCCCATGTCCTGGATGTGGGCTTTGTTTCCGAGGAGGAAAAACATGAGGCCATGGCGGGGGCAACGGCATTTTGCCATCCCTCCCTGAACGAAAGCTTCAGCATCGTTCTGCTGGAAGCCTGGCTGGCGCGAACCCCCGCGCTGGTCCGGGAAAACTGCGCCGTTTTGCGGGATCATTGCCTAAGAAGCAACGGAGGGCTGTGGTTCTCACGGTATCCGGAATTCGAAGAGGAACTCTGCCTCCTGCTCGACCGCAACGAACTGCGTCCGGCCATGGGGGCCGCGGGCCGGGCCTACGTGGAACGGGAATATTCCTGGTCTGCCGTTGAACGCAAACTGTTTGACGCGCTGGAAGCTCCGCCGACCGCTGGTTAAAGCGATTCGCCGATGGCGTCTTCGGCCGACTTGTTGATCCGGTCCAAGGAACCCGTCAGCAGAGTCAAATCCCGCCGCATGCGCGATGAATCTTCGTGGATGGTCCGAAAGGTTTCCCGGACATTGGCAAAAATCTGCTCAAAGGCCAGGCATCGCTCGCGCAGACTGGCCAATTCCTGCTGCTGTTCGGTCAGATGACTCTGGGCTTCGATCAGGGCTTCCCGCATGTGAATGAGACGCACCCGCACTTCTTCCGGGGAGCTGTCGAAATCGGTGATGTCCATCCCCTCGGGAATCGGGACCTGAAGGCGTTTTTCGCATTCGGGACAGGCCACCATCAGTCCGGCGCCGTGATAATCGATGCAGAGGTTCTTGCCGCAATAGGGACAGTCGAAAACAATGTCCGTTTCACTGATCGTGGATTCGGCCGCATCCTGAGGTGTCAGGTCGGAAAGATTTTCTTTTTTGTCACTCATAATGTGTCCTCCCTCTGATTTGATAATACATCAGGAGCACGCTGATCGTCCAGTGAATTCCGGGGACACGCGCAAGACGGCGCTCTCCTGCCCCGAATGGGCGCGCGTGGCGCTGATCAGGATGTGGGACGGCGGGATGCCGGTGGAGAGGCGCGGCACATGCGGATACCCGTACAGGAATATCGGCCGGGGGGAACAAACAGCCCCCCGGTTGTCCAGAAAACATGAGTGGCGGAACCGGTGCCGGCCGGCAAGCCCCGGTCCTTCAAAAAGGCGAGCCCTTCCCCCGTCCGGTAGAGCGTTTTGGCCCCACCGCACGCGGAGGAAGAAGACAGTTCAACCTCCATGCCCTCTTCCTCGTACATGGCCAGCAGATACCGGTACATCTCCGCGTCTTCCAACGTGATGCAGGCGCTCAGCAACGGCTCCATCAGCTTGCCCACGAAACGGGAGGGACGGGAAACCGCCAGCCCGTCGGCATCCGTCTTCAGCGTCAGCCCGAACTTGTAGATGTTGGTGTCGGAATGGTCGCCGGTGACGAGCCCCGCCGTCATGCAGGGCGCCTGCACGGGTTCGATGAAACAGCAGTGGGCGAAGTCGCCGAAAACATGACGGGCGGCAAACGTGATTCCGCCCGGCGCCCCGCCCACCCCGCAGGGCAGGTAAAAGAAGACCGGACGGCCGGCATCCACCGTTATCCCGGCCTCGGCGAACTGATGGCGCAGGCGCAGAAGGGCGACGCTGTAACCCAAAAACAGCTCGATCGAATTTTCGTCGTCAATGAAATGGATTTTCGGATTCGCATCGGCTATCCGGCGCGCTTCAACACAGGCCGCCGTGTAGTCGGAGGCATGCTCGACCACGTTGACCCCGCGTTTGCGCAGACGTTCCTTTTTCCAGTCCTTCGCTTCCCGGGACATGTGCACCGTGACCCGGAAGCCCAGCGTGGAGCCCATAATGCCGATGCTCAGCCCCAGATTGCCCGTACTGCCCACGGAGAGTTCATACTCGCTGAAGAGCGCGCGGAATTTCGGCTCCAAAAGCTGCCGGTAATCACGGCTGGCATCCAGCAGTCCCGCCTCTGCGGCCACCTTCTCGGCAAAATGGAGCACAGCGTAAATGCCGCCGCGCGCCTTGATGGAGCCGGCCACCGGCAGGGCGTGGTCCGCCTTGACATAGACATTCGACAAGCCCTCTAGCCCATCCTCGCGGGCGAGCCGGGCGGCGAGATTGGGACAGGCAACCAGCTTGGACTCGATGATGCCCCGGCTCGCTTTCAATTCCGGAAAACACTCCGCCAGCAGGGGGGCGAAACGTTGCATGCGCTTTTCGGCATCCTGAATGTCCGCGAATTTCAACGGGAGGTCTTCCAGGCATTCCGCCACGGGCTTCCAGCCGGGATTGGCCCAGAAAAGGGGTTGCGCCCCTTTGAGTTTTTCAATGGCCGACGCTTGAGCCTTTTTATTCATGCGCTTAGCGGCTCTTCGCTTTTTTGGAAGCCTTGGCCGGGGGATACTCGTTGCCGAGCAGGAACAACGGCTTCACATCCTCTTCAATGGCGGGGAATCGGCCGACCGGTTCATAAAACCGGTTGTCCACCCGGTCGTCGTTCATCTTGGAGACCTCGCCCAGGAGCACGCGACCGCTACCCGGCTCCCCCCAGAATTTGTGATACTGCCCGGCCGGCAGCGTGATGCTTTCGCCGGGGGTCACCTTGATCACCTCCCCCGCCTTCACCTCGTAATTCCGCCCATCCAGGGAGACCGCCACCGGCGTGTCGGCAAAGCGGCCGGTCTTGGTCGAATTGTAAACCTTGACCAGCAGGTTGCCGCCCCCGCGGTTGATGATGTCTTCCATCTTTTTCCAGTGAAAATGATAGGGCGTAATCTGCCCCTCATCGACAAGCAGGATTTTTTCGGCGTACGGCTTGGTGTATTTCTTCATGCTGAAGTTGCCGTTGCGAATGGTGAACAGCAACAGCCCGATCTTGCGGTAATCCCCGCTTCCAAAGTCGGTAATGTCCCACCCCAGCATGTTGTCACGGATCTCGTCAAACTCACGCCCTTTGCGCTTCCATTGTTCCGGACTCCAGAAAGCGAAGGGCGGCAACAGAAATTTCATGCGGTCGAGAAATTTAACCGCGTCCTTCATGATGGAATTGATTTCAGACCTTTTCATTCCATTCCTCCTTCATACGCATGGACCATCCAATCAAAAAAACATTCCACATACAATATCCGGCCGCCCCACGGCGGTCACTTCTATTTTTGGGCTCCGATATTATTTCCGCACCCCCTTATTTGCGCAGGGCAAACGCATGAAAAACCGAGTGCCAGCCGGGATCGCTTTTAGGGCCGAAACCGGGTGCGTTACGTGCCGGCCGCCCAAGCGGCGGCCCTTCGCGAGGCGCTGGCGGGATACGCCCGGTTCATGGCGCTTGTGCGGGCGTATACGGAGCAGCTTATTCAAGAGACTCGCCAGAGCCTGGACCGAGAGAAGGGCGGGTCGGCCGGGACGCGTAGGAGGCCCCCGGTCGGCGCCGAGCCGGCGAACGGACGAAGCCGAGCCGGCGAACGGACGAAGCCGCGCGAGGGAAGCGCGGCGCAGAGCCGCTCCGCGCGCCGGGCGGCGCGGCTAGCGGCGGTCCGTTCAGAGGCCGGCGCCGACCGGATCAGGGCCTACTCCGCGGCCACCGGGTGACCCGCCCGATCAAGAACCATGCCAATTTTTGGCCGGTTGAACGGTTTTTTGATGCGTTTGCCCTGCTTATTTGCGCTTGCCGAAGGTCGGCTGTTATGGCAATTATAAAGATGCCGATTCAAAACCAACCCGGGACAGCAAGATGAAACGCACAGGACATCCCCTCTTTGACTTGACCGGCCGGGTGGCCTTTGTCACCGGCGGTTGCCAGAATTTCGGCTGGGAAATCGCCACCGGCCTCGCCGAGGCCGGCGCCAGCCTGATCATCACCTCGCGCCAGGCGGACAAGGCCAAAGAAGCGGCCGCCACGCTCGCCGCCGCCCACGGCGTCCGCGTGGAAGGGGTCGCACTTGACCTGTTCGACGAGGCCTCCATCAAACAAGCCTTCCGGGACGCCGCCACCGCTTTTGGCCGGCTCGACATCCTGGTCAACAACGCGGGCGGCCACTCCACCGCGACCGGCAAACTGGAAACCGAGCCCCTCGAGGGTTTCGAGCGCTACGTCCGGGCCAATATCACCGGCACCTTCCTCTGCATCCGCGAGGCCGCCCCGCTCATGATGAAACGCAAAAGCGGATCCATCATCAACATCGCTTCCGTGACATCGTTGCTCGGCCGCGACCGTTCGGTCTATGCCGGGACCGAGATGAGAAACCCGGTCGCCTACACAGCCTCCAAGGCCGGCGTCATCGGGCTGACCTGCGACAGCGCCGCCTACCTCGGGGCCTGGGACATCCGCGTGAACGCCATCGCCCCGGGCGGATTCCAACGCGGGCAACCCGACTCCTTCGTGAAAGCCTACAACGCCCGCACGATGCTCGGCCGCATGGGCCGGGACGGGCAGGACCTGAAAGGCGCGGTGCTGTTCCTGGCCTCCGATGCCGCCGCCTATGTGACGGGCCACACCCTGTATGTCGACGGCGGCTTCAGCCGCTTCAAATAACCAACCGGGATACCACCATGAAAAAAACAGCTCTCCGCTTTCTCGTCGTCGGTTGCGGCTCCATCGGAAAACGCCATCTGCGCCTTCTTAACGAACGGGCCGACCTGGCCGTCGCCGCCTGCGACCCCGATCCCGCCGCCCGCGGGGGCGTGACCGAGCTCGGCAGCGCCATTCCGTTCTTCACCGATCTCGCGATGGCCCTCAAGGACTGGAATCCCGCTTTTGTCATCGTGGCCAATCCGAACCGGTTCCACGCGGCCGCCGCCATCGCGGCCTTTCGCGCCGGGGCGCATGTGCTGTGCGAAAAGCCCATCGCCGACACCATCGCCAACGGGCGCCGCATCGTGGCCGAGGCCCGCAAACACAAACGCACACTGCTTGTGGGGTACACCGAGCGCTACCGCGACTCCCTGCAACACGTCGAGAAAATGGCGTCATCCGGCGAGCTCGGCGCCCTCACCGGCGGCCGCGCCCTTATCGGGACCTACAACACCCTGCTCTGCTCCCGCACCGCCTGCCGCACCGATTACGGGACCATCCTGGTGGACTACACGCACGAGTTCGATTTCCTCCGCGGCATCTTCGGCGAAGTCCGCGATGTGACCTGTTTCGCAAACGAACTTGGGAACAAGAAGCTCAAAGCCGCCCCCTCCACGGCCGTCACCGTTTTGCGCTACAGCAGCGGCGCCCTCGTGTCGGTCCACATGGATTACATCCAGCACCCCCAGCGCCGCGTCCTCGAGGTTTTCGGCGACCGCAAAACCCTTGAACTCGACCTCCAGAACGACGTGCTCCGCATCTACGACACCGACACGCCGGGCGTGCTCACGCTGACGTTCGAGAATGTGCGCGACAACCGGTTCCGCCTCGAACATCAGGACCTGATCGACTCGGCCCTCCGGGGAACCCAGCCCCGCATCGATGGCGAAGCGGGCCTGCGCGCCCTGGAAATCGCGGAAAAAGCCATCCGTCAAATCACCCGGGCCCGGAATAAGGCGTAACATCTTTTCCCGCCCGGCTTTCCAACGACGAATTATGGCGCGCCTGCAGGCCTGCAAGACCCGCGCGATCGTATCCATCGTGCCACACCCCGCCACTCACGGCGGGGGCGTTGCGGGAGCCCGGTCTACTCAATCCCATGCTGATCCATGTTGGCCAGGAACTTGCCCAGCGGAAAAGGCCCCGGTCGCGCGCCACATAAAGCTTGTCGCCGCCGCCGAGGAACGACGCCCCTTTCCATTCCGCAGGCCCGGCCCCGGCAGGGCCAGGCCCCGCATCGCCTGGGCCTCCGGCGCCAGCCGCGCGATCCAGTCCGGACCAAAGCCGTCCTTCACCGCCGGGACGAAGGCACAGACCCCTTCGCTGCCTTCGGGGTACGCGATAACCTTTTCGCGTGGGGACGGGAACAAGCGGAACATTAATGACCGTTAATCGGGTCTTGGGAAGGGGTGCGAAACGGAGCTGGTTTGATATGCCCCATGACCCCGCCTCAAAATCATCAACCGACGAACAGAGTTTGCCATGCAACAAGTGGAGCGGGAGACGGGGATCGAACCCGCGACGTTCAGCTTGGGAAGCTGACATTCTACCACTGAATTACTCCCGCATCAAAATCGGGTTCTTTCTTATCATATCCCAGCGGCTTATACCAAGCACTTTTTATTGGCAAAAGCGGCGATGGGCGGAGACGGTTCGCGGGTGGCACCGCGCCATCAGCGCGAACACGCCCCATCCCAAGTATTCACGCGTGTACGTGGCGTAGCGTCCGGGTTCCGAGGTCAGTTTGGCTCGCCCTTCTTTCGCGAACTCGTCATCGGGATTCGCATCGAGCCATCGGCGCATGGCGAGCCACTTGGATGCCTCGTACCTGTCCCAGCCCTCTTGGTCTGCCAGAACCATTTCCACGACGTCGTAGTCGAGCCTGCCGAAAGACGCGAGCAGTTCTGGAAGCATGAGAAAGTCGGCTATCGAACCGGCATGGCAACCCTTGGCAACGTCTTCCGTCGGCGGCAACTGCAACCAATAAGGCTCGCCGATGAGGATGATCCCTCCCGGGCGGAGGCTTTTCGCCAGAAGCTCGATGGTGCCGACGACTCCCCCGCCGATCCACGTGGCGCCGAGACGGGCCGCCACACCGACGTTCTCGGCGGCCACGTAGCCGGCAGCGTCGCCGTGGATGAACCCGACTTGGCCGGCAACGCTGAGTTCTTCAGCGCGGCGCTTCGCTTGATCGGAGAACAATTGGCTCATGTCGATACCAGTGCCAATGATTCCGCAATCGCGTGTTCGGCGATGTTGAAGATCTTTCACACGCGGCCCGCAGTGCCGCGCCACACGTTAACGCCCGGGATTGTGCGGCGCCGCATCCTTGATCCGTTTCATCGGATTTTCACGACCGATTCATTCTCAATCGATTCGATGGCGGCGGCCAGCACCTTCTGCGCGGCCAAGCCCTCGGATCCCGAGCCGTCAATCGCCGCGGGGTCCACGCCCTGGGACACCTGCTCCAGAAAGCGGCGTATTCGATTCCGGAACGTGTCCTCGAAATCGCGCATGCCGCCGAAGACAGGATTGGTGTAGACCGTTTTTTCGAGATTCCCCGCCGGATAGAGAGTCAGCTCGCGCCACATGTCATCCAGCACAAAGCGGCCTCCCGTGCCGGCCACTTCACACCGTTCCATGGGGTGGCCGCGTTCAATGTCGTAACTCCCCGTCAGGGAGCCCACCACGCCATTCTTGAACCGCAGGTTGAACTGCGCGGTGGACCAGATCGTCCGCCCCGGCGCCTTGCAGACAAAGCACTGCACGGCCTCGACGTCGCCACAGAAATAGCGCATCACATCCACCGTGTGCGGATGCAGCGCCTTGATCTGGAAATAAGGCGCGCTTTCGGTCGGGTTCTTGATCCACATGCTCATGTTCACAAACAGCAGGTGCCCCAGCCGCCCCTCGGTCACCCATTTTTTGGCCAGCAACGCGGCCGGGGTGAACCGGTGGTTCAAATTGACGCCCAGACACAATCCCTTTTCCCGCGCCTTGGCCACCATGGCTTCGGCCACGGCAATCTCGTTGCTGATGGGCTTTTCGCACAGCACATGACAGCCGGCCTCCAGGGCCCGCAGGGTCGGCTCGCCATGCTCGCTGCCGTACTCATAGCCGCCCGTGGCCACACTGCACAGGTCCGGGGCAACCGCCCGCAGCATATCCGCCACGGAATAAAAGGCCGGCACGCCCAGCACGGCGGCCGCCTTGTCAGCCCGCTCCCGGACGAGGTCACAAACGCCGACCAGCTCGGCCAGCGGATCTTCCTTGTAGAGGCGCGCATGGCGATTGCCCATGGGCCCCATGCCGATGACAGCAACCCTAAGCATGACCGCTCCCCTCTTCCGCCTTTTTCGGCATTTCATAGCCGTAGGCTTTCATGGCCGGTTCGAAAAAGTCGTAATAATTAGCCTCCGGATCGTCCTTCCACCGGCCGACGGCGTCCGGCCTCACCGGTATGCGGGCCAGCGAAATGCCCAGGAACGCCTCCAGCCGCGTCAGCGTCTCCTCCTGGCGAAGGACAAAATCCTCGAACCGCACCTCGATCCACTGGGCCGGTTTCGCGGCGGCCTTGACCAGGTCGTACTGATACTTCCATGAAATGGCGCGCCGCAAGCGCTCATCCGCGGTGGGCGGATAGTGAATGCCGAAGTCCCGCATGTCATCCGTCACATGGGGCCCCACAATGCAATCCCGGGGATTGCGGATCCAGAAGATATACTTGATGTCGGGAAGCAACCGCTGGATCCAGGGAAAGACCAGCGTGGTTTCGGGAATTTTCCAACCCTTGTGTTCGGCCCTGCTCTCCTCCACGCTCTTCAGGTAGGAATGGATGAGCCGGGAAAATTCCTCCGGAATCGCCATGTCCCGAAGGGCGCTGAAGTCCCAGTGCAGCCCCTGCTTCCACTTCACATGCCGGGCCATAACCCGGCACGCCTCGTACATGTCCTCCGGCGGAACAAGATCCCCCGAGCCGTTCAGGGACGCGCCCATGAAGACCCCGCTCATCGAGAGCGTATGCGAGATGGCGCGCGTGCCGGAATGGCCCCGCCCGATAATGGTGACTTTCATGGCCGCCTTTTAAAGAATTTTCTGTCCGCGCTGGGCCTGCAATTCCTGTTGCTGGAGGGCCTGGGCCGCACCCGGCGATCCGATGTGCATGGAATCATAGGCCTGCTGGGAGGTCTTGAACGGCCCGCAGCCCTTGCCGTGCCAGTTCAGGTTCCGCCCCATGGGATTGGTGCGGCCGGTTTCCTTTTCCCGCCGCGCAATCCAGGCCTGCATGCGGGCCTCGAGCATGGCGACCACCGCCGGTTCGCGCTCGGCCACATTGACCAGTTCGCCCGGATCCTTGACCAGGTCGTAGAGTTCGACCTCGGGCTTGAAATGGACATCCGGCTCCAGAGCGTGGATCAGCTTCCACTGCGGCGTGCGCCAGCCATGCTTGCGCATCCAGGTGCATTCCGTGATGTAGAACTCCGGTTCGCTCACCCGGGCCTCGTCCATCATCAGGGGCATGAGGCTACGGCCGTCGAACGCGATGCCGCTGTCAATGCCCATGGCCTCGAGGATCGTGGGCATGATGTCTTTCATCTGGCAGTATTCCGAAAACCGCAGGCCGGCGGGAATCGTGGCGGGCTGGATGAAGATCAGCGGGATGCGCGTTGTGCATTCGTACAGACCATGGTGATCGTAGAAGCAGTCGTGATCATGCAGCGTCTCGCCGTGGTCCGAATCGATGACCACGAGAGTGTTCTCCTCGAGGCCCAGCTCCCGAATCGACGTGAAGAGGTTCTCGATGCACGCGTCCATGTAGGCGATGGCGCCGTCATACTGCGCAATGATGTAATCCTTGTCGGTGCAGCCCGGCGGAAACCAGCTGGCGAAATAGTCGCAAAAGGGCTTGAAGGCATACACGGGATCGAGCGAGCGGTTGGCTTTGTCGCATTCGTTGCCGTCGTAGAAAATGCGCTCGAAGGGCCGCGGCGGCAGGTACGGCGAGTGCGGGTCCATGTGGCGCATGAAGAGGAAGAAGGGCTGCTCCTCCCCGGCCAGGCGCTTGAGTTCGGGAATCGTGACCGCGTTCAGGTTCTCCGCCTTGTGGCTCCGGCCCTTCTCCCAGGACCCCCAGCCCTCGAAATCAATATACTTCTGGAATCCGCGGGAGGCCGGATTGCCGCTGAAGCCCACGCAGCTCGTGGCGTACCCGTTCTCGCCCAGAACCTCGGACAGGGTCTTCAGATGCGAGCCAAGCCCCCCCTCGTGGCGCAGGGCCACCACATCCATGCCGAAACAGTCCATGCCGGTGAACATGGATCCGTAGCCCGGCGTGGTCGGGATGTGGGGGCTGAAGGTGTTTTCAAAAACCGCGCCGCGCGCGGCATACTCGTCGATGTGCGGCGTCGTCAGCCGCGGATAGCCGTAGAGGCTCATGTGGTCCGGGCGGAGACTGTCGATCCCAATCAGAATCAGGTTCATTTTCTTGGCCATGATGCTCATCCTTTGCCTTTAACTCTCGCCACAAATCAATCCGTTTTCCCAGTTCCGCCGACTCATAACAGCCCAACGTCATCTTCAACACATCCCGGCCCTCTTCCGCCGTGGCGATCGGCTGTCGGCGCCCCTGCAGGAACCACGACAGCGGGCCCGCCAGTCCCTGTATCCGGTAATTTTCGGATTCGCCGGCGCATCCATTTTCCGCTACAACGCCGCGGGGCGCCCACCGGCAGCCAGCAGGGGAAATCGATGGGATGGGCCGAGTCGTCGGCAACGATGTCGCGCGGGTCAGACACAAAGGCATTTGCGGAACAATCTTCTTGCCGGCGCGGGCGGCCTGCTCGGCCGGCTCGGCGTGAATCGAGGTCTCGGCCCCGATCGGCATCGTGGTCCCCCCCGGCCACCACCTGCACGCCCAGTTGCGGCCGCTCGCGCCGGCGGGCCACACACATCCCCACATGCGCGTGCGCAAAACCCGGGATCGCGGTGCGAATCGGTTCCATGCCAGCTCCTATCGGGCGCCCAGCCGCTTGAGGCACGCATTCATGTAGCCATAGCTCTCGGCGGCAATCACCGCGCGCTGGGCCAGCTCATACTTGCCGGCGCCAATCACTTCCAGGCAGACCGGTCCGTTGTAGCCCCCGTCCACCATGGCCTGACAGTAGCCAAACAGGTCGATATCCCCGCGTCCGCAGGCCTGGTCCCGGGGTTCCCCCGGACTGGGCCCCTTCCCCTTGCAGTCGCGGATATGCACATGCTTCACGCGGCTTAACACCTGCGGCAGCGCCACTTCGGGCCGTTCGCCGGCCCGGAAAATGTGGCTCGGATCCATGTCGATCCCAAAAGCGGGCGAGGTGATCTTCGCCATCGCCTTCAGCGTCGTGGGGGTGTTGAAGATGCTGGCCCCGACATGCGCTTTCACGCAGAGCGTAACCCCGCGCGCGGCGGCCCGGTCCGCCAGCGTCGCCATCAGGTCCGTCGAACGGGCAAAATCCTCGTCGTTATTCGCCTTGCCCCCGGGCCCGATGTTGACCACGGGAATGCCGAGCTCCTCGCAGGCTTCAAACGCCTTCGTCAGGCGGACTTCATCCAGCGCCGCCTCCTCCATGCTCAGCAAGGCCAGACCGTACTGCGCCGCCAGGGCCTTGACGGTCCCTGCCTGGACTTGCCAGTTGTCCAGATCGAGATGCTCGCACATGCCCTTGATGGCGGACAGCTCCACACCGTCGTAACCCGCCCAGGCGATGTGCCGCATCGCCACGGAAAGGTCGTGTTCTTGAAACAATACGGAATTGACACCCAAGCGGATCATGGACTCTCCCTTCGAAATCAGATCGTTTCCCGGGCCGGATCGCCGTGCAGCGTCGGCAGCGCGTGAGGCCGGACCAAGGCGCCGCCGGACTCGTGGGATTCGATGATGGCGAAAATGTACTCCATCGTTGCCAGCGCGTCGCGGCCGGAGGCGCGCAGATGCTCAAGCGAAACCTGGTTGGTCACATCCTCCAGAAAGGCGTGGATGCGCCGCGGAAACGTTTCGCCGAAATCCTTGATGCCGGTATCGAGGACCTCGGGCGCCGGCCCCTGCCCCAGCCCGAACTTCTCGCCCGGCTTGGGCGCCGGCCAGTAGGTCAGTTTTTCGATGCAGTTTTCAATGCAGAACGTGCCCTTGCTGCCCGCCACTTCGCAACTCCACCAGCCGCCAAGGCCCCAGGTGGCGTCCCCGCGATGACTGAGCAGATAGCCAACCGTTCCGTTGGCGAAGCGGCAGTGGACGCTGTTGACGGACAGCAGCAGGTCGCCCTTGTTCGAGCGGAACCCCGGCTTGCCGGAAAAGGTCTGGATGTGGGTAATGTCGCCGCAGAAATAGCGCATCACGCTGAGGGGATGGGTCAGGAACGCCTTCATGTGCGCATAGGGCTGGTTGAAACGGGGCGATTTGTTGAAGCCGTAGGTGGCCTCGCCCCCGTTGAAGCCCACCTTGAAGAGCTGGTAAATCAGCTCGCCGACCGCGCCGTCGTCCATGTACTTCCGGGCGCGTTCCGCCGTGGGGGTGAAGTAATGGTTGAGGTTGCAGCCCAGGTAGAGCTTGCGGGCGGAGGCCTGGCGGACCATTTCACGGGCTTCGCCAATGTCGTTGGACAGCGGCTTTTCGCACAGCACATGCTTGCCGGCATCCATGGCTTCCAGCACCGGCTCACAATGCCAGCTCCCGTTTTCGTAGCCGCCGGTGGTGACGTCGACCACGTCGAGCTCCTCGTGCTTGAGCATCTCCTTCAGGCTGTAGTAGGCCTTCACCTTGTGGGTGGCCGCGGCCTTGTCCGCCTTCTCCTTCACCACATCGCAGACGGCAACAAGCTTCGAAAGGGGATCCGCCAGATGGGCCTTGGCGTGGATGTTGCCGATGCCGCTCATGCCGACGAGACCCGTGCGCAAGAATTTTCCCGCTTTTCTTTTCGCCATATCGCCTCCGGTGCCCTCCCGGTCGGCCTAAAGCCGTCAAGGGGAAAGGGTGTTAAAAGGCTTAGAATACGTCATGCCGTGGGACAAGACCTTGACAAAACCACCAAAAACCAGCACGATTCCGTCAATCATGGAACGCCTGCCGGCCACTTTCGTTTTTTCCGATCCGGGCTTTCCCCTTTCGTGCCTGCAATACCAGCGGCATCAGGCCACGGACTTGCACAGTCACGACTTCCACGAACTGGTGGTGATCCTCGGCGGCCACGGACGGCACATCACGGACTCGGGGAATTATCCGATTCAGGCGGGCGATGTATTCCTGATCCGCGGGGAGATGGCGCACGGGTATGCCGACACCGACCGCATGGCCTTGGCGAACATCCTGTTCGACCCCCGGCGCCTGCGCCTGCCCACGGCAAGCCTGGCGGATGTGCCGGGCTACCACGCCCTCTTCCGGGTTGAACCGCGGCTGAGGCAGTCCGACCAGTTCCGCCACCGGCTCCGGTTGCCGCCCGCGGACCTGGCCGAGGCCGCCGCCATGATCGCCCGGCTGAAGAACGAACTGGACCGCAAGACGCCGGGCTACCGGTTTGCCGCGGTCACCCACCTGATGAGCCTGATCGGGTTCCTGGCGCGCGGCTATTTCCTCACACCGAAGGCCGACAAACGCCCGCTGCGCAAAATGAGCGAGGTGCTCAGCTTCATCGACACCCATTACCAGGATCCGATCACCATTGACCAGCTCACCGCCCTGGCCGGCATGTCCGAAAGCACGCTCACGCGCTCTTTCCACAAAATCATGGGGTGCTCCCCCATTGAACACGTCATCCGCGTACGGGTCGGACGCGCGGCGGAGCTGATCCGACGGTCGGGCATGCGCGTCACCGAAGCCGCTTTCGAATGCGGGTTCGGCGACAGCAACTACTTCACCCGGCAATTCCGCAAGGTCATGGGCGTCAGCCCGCGCGAATATCGCCTGCCGCCCGATTCCCGTTTGCCGCCCGCCTCAAAAAAGACGATAATTGGGCCGGCCCGGTCAGAGTGATGGAAGAGGCAACCCCATGGGGGTCAGTCGCCGACGACGCTGACTTGTGCCTGTTTGCGGTACTCATTGCAATCGAACATGAGGAAGCACGCGGTATGGAGCCCATGGACGACACTTCGACAATCGGCCGAGGAATCATCAGGCGTTCCGAGCATCTTCACCAGCAATGCCCATCGTGTTTCCGGTCTGATCACCAGCGCAATACGATAGCCAATACCGCGCCTGTCCGCCCCCCCTCTTTTAATATAACGGTGCCGGGTGGCCTGCCAGCAGGCGAAATCCAGATCGGGGGCGTCGGGACGTTCGGTCGTGCCGCAAAGATCGCGCTTCAGCAGGCGGCCGAGGATTTTCGCAACATACCACTTGGGCTCGCATTCCCAGCTTAATGTACCGTGCCGCACGCATGGCTATATCCAACCGGTCTGGGCCTGTTGAAGCAATTCCCATCATGGCCCGCCATGCGCCCACATCCCAGGAGACGTCAGAGGCGTTGTCCGCCCGTCTTAAAAACTTCGAAACAAACGAATCACTCGCCGCCCAAAGGGGTTGCCGCGCGGTTTCCCACTCGGAACCATCCAACGGCCATTCCGAAACAACTTCAGCCCCATTTCGATACATCGTGATGCAATGCCTGACAACAAGGTCGTTTTCGCCGAATAGCACTTGGAAAAACTTCCGGTCATATAAGCCGTAAGTCCAAAGCGTCTTGCCGTCCATCTTCCATTCCGATTGCGGGGCCCCCAATGCATTGGAGACTGTCAACATGGATGATCCCGGCTTAAAACCGGCAGCTTCTCCCTCCAACAATCGCTCCCGACTAAAACCTGTCCAGAAGGATTCAACAGTTGTCGCTTTCCAAGTCGTCTGCGTGGAATAAAACGTTGTGGCCTGGGCAGCAAACACGGAAGCCATCAAGAAAAATAGGGCGGCGAATTGTTTCATAAAACGACCGTGCATCGTTAGCGCTTCACTCAAAGCACCCAGTGAGCGCTTCGCCGTTAAAAGCTCCGAAACACTCAATCGCCAACGGTCCAAACCTTTTTTACAATGCCTTTCGCATCCAAATCGAACAGGGCAAACGCATCGGAATGCAGATCATATTGATGGATATTAGCAGATGCATCATCCGGCTGCCCCAACAAACGCTCAAGTTCTTCCCGACTGGTGCCGAGCTTGATCAACAAAGACATCCGCTTACCGATACCGCGCCTGTCCTGCATCTTAAGATAGCGCTGCCAGGTTGCCTGCCAACAGCCGAAATCCAGATCGGACGATTCTGTTCGCTCGATAATTCCGCAAAGATAACGCGTCACAAGTCGCCCGTTTTGCTGGAGATACTGGCGCCATTGCACGCCATGAACCGTGCCTTTTCCCCCAAACGAAACCAGCAGGAAATCACTGGGGCCGAGCCGGTATATCCAAATCGTTCTTTCGGTCCTCTTGACAACGGAAGCCGGTCCGCCAAAGGCCTTTTCAACCTCCTGGGTCGGCATGTCCAAGCGGATATAACGCGCCGCACTTAACCCCATTTCAAGACGATCAATGGCTGGAGAGTCAATCCCGATCATGGCCCGCCATGCCCCAATATCCCACGCCGGATCGGTGGCACTGGCTAAGAGGTTGGTAAAATTGACATCCTTCGCCGATTGATATTCATTTGTTTGGCTATCGACCAACAGATTTTTTTCGTCAAACTGAACTTGGAAAAACTTCTGCCGATACAAGCCATAGGTCCATACGGTCTTGCCGCCCGATTTCCATTCGGATTGCGGGTGGCCAAAAGATTTTAAGACAGTTGCTGCAGAAACTCCGGGTTTATATTCCGAAACAAACGCATCAAGCAAACGCTCCCGATTAGAATGTAGCCAATTCGACTGTGCGACCGTGGCCTTCCAAGTTGTCTGAGTGGAATAAAATACGACATCCTTTGCGGCAAGGACGGACGCCATCAAAACAAAAAACAGCAATGCTATTTGTTTCATACAATCTCCTTAGTTGGGCTTTTTATATACAGTAATCGTAACGGGAAAGCTATCCGGATTTCCGTTTTGAAAATTGCTTCCAGCTATAGACGTTGCGAATGCCGGCCATTCGTTCACGTAATTTGTGCCATCATAAACAATGGGGGTATTGTTTGCGCTCCAGGTTTCCGTCCCGTTTCCAGTACAAATTTGCGAATGAACACGGTTTGTTGCCTGGCTGTAATAAGCCACGACATCGCCACGATTAACAGTTCCCAGATTGGGAATTTCATATCCTCGAGCGTCCACCGTGACGGATGTCGAAACCATCCACCCCTCCCAAACATACGGGTCCGCAATCGAACCGGTGGCCGCATGGGCGACACTGGAATGGCAGGTAAAGCCTAACGTCTTCGACCCGCCAATCATCTTCCCTTTAATTGCACTGAACGGAACCAGGTTGGCGGGCGTGAAATTCGCCATATCGCGCCGCAGGTGGTCGTCGTAAACCCGGATGACGCGCGAATCCGCGACATCGACGTTGGTCTGGTTGTGGGTGGCGTTGAGTCTGAGCACCCCGTCCTGATAGGTTCCGTTGATGGAGACGGGCGGCGAGTGCACCGGCAGCGCATCCTGGGCCCCGGCCAATTGTCCGCACTCGGACGGCAGGGTCCACTGGTAACCGTACGGCGGCGTGAGGTATTGGAGCCCTTCAATCTGGTAGAGCGCCCCATTGCCATAGGTGTTGTCGCACGCGGCCTGCCAATCGTACCGGTAGGTGGTTTCCGTGTCGACAAACACGGTGCTCCGGTCGGGATTCCCGTCCGCCGAGCCCGCCGGCAGCAGGATGTGATTAAACAGCACCGTGGTGCCCCAGAACTGGAGGAACGGATCGGCCGTATCGAACGTGACTTCGGCCCGGAACCGGACGTCCCCGATTGCCTGGCTGTAATCGACCCCCTCGATCAGGAACTCCCACGGGGCCAGGCCAATGGGGGCTTCGAACGGAAGCATGAACACGCCGGACTGCCCTTCATTCCATAGCCGAATCTTGTTTTCGCCCGTACTGCGCGTCAGCGTAAGCCGAGCGCCTGAATAGACTTGGCGACAGCAGGCCAGCATGCCCCCCTCGTCATACGACAGGGATGCGCTCCGCAAATCGGGATCATTCAGGGGCGGCGGGGTCTGCTCCCGGTCCGGCACGTCGTTGGAATCGCTGTCGTTGACGTTGAGAGGCATCTCCCGGGGCAGCGCCATGGAAAGCGTTCCCCAATGACAGAGATGGTCAAACGGGTACAGTCTAATGGTTTTTGCGAAACGCGGTTCGGACAGCCCATTCGGCGTAAAGGTGGCCGTGACACGCACGGAGGCGCTGACGGTGAGCGAGGCGTTCGACCCGTTGGCCGTCAACGGCACGGACACATCCGTGGCCCACCCGTGGGTGCCGGCAATTAACGGCTCAATGGAGGCGGATAATTGGACCGTTTCATCCAGGGTGTAACTGGACGTGTCGGGCATGGGCCCGCCTGGCCCATTAATGGTGAAGATGAAGCCATTGAGGTGGGCCCGATTCGCAAAGGCCTTTGCGGGAGCCGTCTTGCGCCAATCCAGGGCCGCCGTGGGATTCCGGACCAGCGCCGACCCAATGAACCATCCATCGGCCACGGGGACCGGCATAAACCCATCCACGCTGATCATGGTGAATACGGGATGCTGCTCCACATTCCCCTCTTCGGTATAGACGAGGAGTTCATACACGCGATCCTTGGACAACCGGAATCTTCCGTAAGCGGCGGTCTCATTGACCGACCGGACCCGCAGCTTGTAGTTGCCGATCTGGAAGATGGTGCCTCGGGGCTGATACTCGGACTCATTCGGCGAAGAGTTGGTATCTTCGGGCAGCCCCTGCGCCATGGGCGCCATCGGCGCTTCGCCCGCCTGAAGGATGGCGGTCACCTCCATGGTCTCCGCCGGGGCAATACCCCAATCCGACATATCGTTCGGATCGCTGCCCTGGGTCACTTCCCAATAATCGTCCAGATAATCCCCATCGGTGTCCGCAAGCCGTGGATTGGTTCCGTACTGCCACTCCTCCGCGTTGGTCAACCCGTCGGAGTCGTCATCCCCCTCCCAATCGCACGCGTTCAGGGGATCCATGCCAAAACCGGCTTCCTCGCCGTCGGAAAAGCCATCCTCGTCCGTGTCGTACTTCGAAGGATCCGTCCCCAGAAGACGTTCCTGCTCCAGACCGAGCCCGTCCGAATCTTCATCCTCGGCGGGACTGTTGAACAGGATCGGATTCATCCCCAGCAGCGCCTCCAGGCCGTCCGACCAACTGTCGGCGTCCGTATCCTGCACAAGCGGCTCGCTCAGGGCCGGGACCGCCCCGATCGTGATGTTCGGCTCGATGGCGGCCGGCCGGTTGAAAACGATCCGCCCCAGCGAGCCGGGCGTACCCCCCTGCAAGCCCACCGTGCACATGGCCGACACGGGAAAGAACAAATTCGTCGAAGACCGGTATCGGAAGGTGTACGACTGATCCGCCGCCGCATATTCGCATTGGATGTCCAGTCCCTGGCCGTTCCACACTTCCGGATCGATCTTCGCCCCCTGCCAGGTGATCACCACCCGGTTGTTGGTCCCCGATCCCGTGGATTCCACCCACAAACCCTGCGTGGCCGAAATGCTCATATCGTCCCAGAAAACGGCAATCGCCTGCCCCAGGGCCGCGCACGGCAAGGCCAGGTTGTCGCCCAGGGAGGGCGACTCGGCCGGCAGCGACGGATCCAGCAGAATATAGCCGTCCGTCGACACCCGAATGACGCTGCTGGTATACCTCCCGAGCACAAACGAAAAAGGAAGTTCCGCGGACAGCGCGCTGTCCACATACCCGTCAACCACCTGCCCCGCCGCCCAATTCGTCACCCACTGCGCCTGCGCCCCCGGATTGACCCAGTTGCAGCCGGCCGTCTGGCGGACATCCCAGGCGGCGGTGCCGAAAACCTCTTCGCCGTCCAGCAGCGCGTCGGCATCCGTGTCGGGATTGAGGGGATCGGTCCCGGTGTCCAAAAGCTCTTTCCCGTCCAGCAACGCGTCCTCATCCGTATCGCCGCTGTCCAGCCGGGTCCCGTACACCATGAGTTCCCGAGCATCGGTCAGCCCGTCCGAATCGCTGTCCGCGTCGGCGTCCCCCAACCGGTAAAAACGACTTCCAATAAATGACGCCGCTCCCGTGTCAGTCCATGTCAGGCTGTTGCTTCCCGCCGTTTCCAAGGCCGGCGGTATCGGCGTCCATCCCAGGGGGGCGATGGAATCCCGGACCATCACTTCAATGCGATTCGTGAACTCAGATCCCCAGGCGATGTTCAAGACGGGCCCGTTCGAGGATGCCGACACGGATTGGATCACCAGCCCCGTCACCGATGTGTTGTCGAGCAGGCTCATCGTTGCCATCAGTTCGCCGTCGAGCGAGACCGCCCGGGCCTCCGAGTCGACTGTCAGCGCTTCGGCCATCGCCTTTGCGTCCGCCATTTCCAAAAGGTCGAAGCGGATGACCACGCGGGCCGGATCCTTCAACGCCAACTGCCAGGCCAACTCCTCGGCGCTGTTTTTTTCATCAAAGGCGCTCGGAACAACCGCTTTAATATACGCGTAGGGATCATAGCCCCGCTCCGGACTCAGCGTCAGGATGCGCACCCCGTTCGCGTTATAAAAGTAGGTTTCCCGGGTAGCCCGGCTTTCCTCCACCACGACCGGATAGACCGGCAATCCATTATGGTATTTTGGAACCAGGCTTTTCAAAAAAGAAGTCGGAATCTCTTTTCTTTTGAAAACCGTCAGTCCGCCCGGTATCAAAACCTGCAGTTCGGGATCGGGCGGCAGAATCTGCAACTGGCGAACCCGGCTTTCCCGGTATTGCTCCTGCAACCCCGCGATCCCTTTGACATAGGTGTTCGTCAACAGGTTGAACCGTTGAAGATAAGCGGCCGGATACCGCTCCACTTGAGCCGAACTGGGAAGGGGGGGCGTCATCCAGAAGCAAGCGCCTAAAATGACGCCCATTGACGCACGGGACCATGAACTCATGAGCGTACTCCTTAGATGGCGTGCAGTCGCAACAAATGTTAATACTCCCGAATTTAGAATACTCATGCAAGCCCAATTATGATTTTCATTGCCCCAACATGCATAATGCCGATAATGGTCGGCCAATCGGAGAATTTCCATGCCTCCTCCCAGAAAAGGCCGCGCCGCCGCCGTGATCGTCAGTCTGGCGGTCATGGGCTCGCGTTTCTTCGGGCTTCTGCGCGAACAGGTTTTCGCCGCCATGTTCGGGGCCAGCAGCAACATGGACGCCTTTCTCGCCGCCTTCCAGATCCCCAACCTGCTGCGCGACCTGTTCGCCGAAGGGGCTCTGTCCACTGCCTTTACAACGATTTTCGCCAAAACCGCGGAAAAAGATGGCGACGCTCCGGCCTGGCGCCTCGGCAGCCTGGTTCTTTCCACCCTGATCCTCATCCTGGGGCTGCTGTGCCTCGCCGGCATCGCCTTCAGCCCCCTGCTCGTGAATGCCACCAGCCTGGGCTTCCATGCCGTACCGGGCAAGTTCGAACTCACGGTCTACCTGACACGCATCCTCTTCCCCTTCATCCTGTTCATCTCGCTGGCCGCCGCGGTCATGGGCATGTTGAATGCCCGTTTTGTCTTCGGCATCCCCGCCCTGGCCCCGCTCTCCTTCAACCTGGTCTCCGTCGTCGGCGGAGTGGGTCTGGCCTTTTTCCTGGAACCCCAGGCCGACTGGCTCCACCCCCATTTCACGTCGCGCGCGCTGGTCGGCGTCGCCATCGGCGTCCTTCTGGGCGGTCTGGCCCAATTGACCTTTCAACTGCCCGCACTCTGGCGGCAGGGCTTCCGCTTCCGCTGGCGGCTGGACTTCCGGGATCCCGGCCTGCGGGCGATCGGCTACCTCATGGGGCCCGCGCTGATCGCCGCCTCGGTCGTGGAGGTCAACATTCTGGTCAACGCGCAGTTTGCCTCGACCATCGACGGCGCCCGTTCCTGGCTCTCCTACGCTTTCCGGGTCATCTACTTTCCCATCGGCATGTTCGGGGTGGCCATCGCCACCGTCACGCTCCCCTCCATCGCCCGTTTCGAGGCCAACAAGGACCGGGTCTCCTTCGGCCGGCAGGTCGAGGAGGCGATCCGTTTGTCCCTGTTCATGACCCTGCCGACGGCCATCGGCATCTTTGTCCTGGCCCCGGAGATCGTCAACGTGCTCTATGAGCGCGGGGCCTTCACTGCCGCCTCCACCGCCCATACCGCCGCGGCCCTGCGGGCTTACGCGGCGGGCCTGGCCGGCTACGCCGGCGCCAAGGTGCTCGTGCCCTGCTTCTATGCCCTCGGTCTGCCCAGGATCCCCCTGCGCATCAGTCTGATCGCCGTCCTGATCAATCTTGCCCTCAACACCCTGCTGATCCTGGTGTTCCGCCTCGGTCATGTGGGCGTGGCCGCCTCCACGGCGGGCGTGGCCATCGTCAATTTTTCCCAATTGGCCTGGC
Source organism: Kiritimatiellia bacterium (assembly GCA_046484345.1). Lineage (GTDB taxonomy): Bacteria > Verrucomicrobiota > Kiritimatiellia > CAIKKV01 > CAIKKV01 > CAIKKV01. The sequence continues at coordinate 1,254 of JAWOJA010000037.1, read as the reverse complement.
GATTACGCCGGGAAGTTCCGCTGGGCGCGCTTCGGGGCTGGATCAAGCTGACTCTGCTGCTGACGGCCGGCGGCTTGCTGTGCGGCATCGGCGCCTGGGGCGTCTGCGCGGCGCTGGAACCCGTTCTGCCGGCTCATCTGGCTGGCCGAATTCTGCGGCTTTTGGCCGGCGTCACCACGGGCGCACTGCTCTATGCCGCCTTCACCTGGCTCTGTAACATTCCGGAAACCCGGACCGCCGTCCGCATCGTCCTCGCCAAATGGTCCCGCAAACGCCCGACCGGCTAGCCGCCTTTCGGCTTTGCTCTGGCGCGAAGCAATGAAGGGCGACCGTAAAAAAATTATTCAACCGGACAAAATCCTTCGCCATGGGCCGACCGATAGCGTCCGGTACGTGAAAGGCTTGTCCACCTGCCTTGAAAAATACGTCAAGCAGATCCCGCCCCAGATCAACGCTGAACGCCTGAAGACCCTGGGACCGGCGATGCAGCAACAGAAAGTCGCGGAAGCCCAGCAGCAGGCAGCGAGGGCGGAGGCCGCCGCCAACGAGGCCCTGCGACAGCAGTACAATAACAACCCTCTGAACCGGACACCCATACCTCCGGGCTACCGCATTTTTAATGGCACCTGGGTTTCTCCTTGAACTCCCGCCGGCTGATGGCGGTTGAGAATATTCACCTTTTTCGCTTGGGGGCGCCCTGTGTCAAGTTGCGTCCATGCGTGTGTCCGGTTTGAGGCTCCCGGACACACGATGTTTCAATATGGTCAGAAAAAGCCTGGAAAAGCAAAAAAGCCCGCTTTTCTTAAGAAAAACGAGCCTTTTTGACATCCAAATTGGTAGCGGGGCTAGGATTTGAACCTAGGACCTTCAGGTTATGAGCCTGACATGTGAACCGCCAAAACCGCCTTAAATATGGCCTGTTTTTGTTCCTGTTGGCGTCGGCGTCCATGCTTGTGTCCATTTTTATCTTGTCGTTTGCGGCATCCGGTTGCATACTGGCCTCCGTGGAATCAAGAAGGAGGCGACCATGAATGTGCGACTGAAAAAGCAGCGGGATGGCGGGTGGCGGAAGCACTGGTACGGGATTTACGACGACAACGGGAAGCAGACGGAAATCAATCTCAACGTCCCTTGGGATGGCATCCCCCCAGCCTCCGGGTCCTTCCGGGATACAGGCGACGAGGACTTCGAGAATAGCCGGGTTATGGCCGAACAGGAACTCAAGGGGCACCTGGTGGAAGTCCGCCATAAGGG
>JAWOJA010000054.1:0-9564 GCA_046484345.1 Kiritimatiellia bacterium | reverse complement strand
TGCCACATGCCGTAACTGACGTTCAACCACCGCATCGCCCGGCTCAAGTTTCCGTGCGGGGTCTCCACCAGCCGGTGGAAATGGTTCGCCATCAGCGCATAGGCGTGCAACCGAACGCGGTACCGCTCAACCATCGCGCCCAGGAGATCGAGAAAATGAAGCCGGTCAGCCTTGTCATAATACAACCGCTCGCCCTGCCAGCGTCGCGCCGTAACAGGGTACCAGCCGCCTTTAAGCTGAATTCGCAGGGGTCTTGCCATGCCCCTAAACTCTCAAAATCGCGCCAAAGAATCAATCATTTTGTCGTTTGTCGGGACTTGACCCCTATCTTCCTTCGGCCAAGGCCAGCCTTACTTCTGTTCCACCACGAGTCGGTAGAACCGCATGTCGGCCGGATCGATGTCCAGGAAGGTGTTCACGGGCGGCGTGGCCTCCACGCGCGACTTGAACATCAAAAAGCCCTTGCTCAGGTCCGTGCACCGGTACAGGGTGTAATACTGCCCCCCGAAGCTGTTCCAGGACAGTTCGGATCCGTATGGCGTCGCCGCAATGTTGAGATAGATGGGATTCAAATCGTACACGGCTGAGAGCTGGTTGTCCCCTTCGCTCCATTCCTGGACACCATTGAGGCTGTCGACGTAAGCGCGCAAGTGCTGGACGCCCGCTTTGGAACCGGCTGTCAGATTCTGGAATGTGAAGGTCTTGGACTCGCCCGGCCGCAGGACGCCCACGGCCTTCGAAACATCGCCCTGCTCGCCTTCCGACACATACGCCGGCTTGGAGAGGTACAGGGTCAACCGGCCGCCATCGGCGGCAAAGTCACCATGATTGTCGACCGTGACACGAACCGAGAAAACCTCACCGGTCAGCGTGGGCGCATCAATGAACTCCAGGCCCGTTACGGCGAAGTCGGCCCGCTGCCACGCGGCGTAGGGATTGTCCACGGCGGCGGGCGAGCCGATCTTGATCGACGCGCTATCGGCAACGGACACATCCGCATAACCGTTCCAGCGCGTGCCGTCCTGGCGAACCGGGCGGCCGGTGGCGGTCCCGCGCAGAACCTTGTCTTCCGAGACATTGGGAAGAACGGCCGCAAGCGTGACGCTCGCGCCCGGCGCAAGGAGGTAATCGATCGAACCGATCACGCCCAGCAGATCATCCGTGACCGAAACGTGTTCAAGCCAGGTGTTGCCGGTGTTGGTCACGCGATAGGAGACGGTCACGTCGGACCCGCCCAGCACGGTTAACACCGCGCCGTTGGCGGCATCGCCCGCCGTTGTGGCCAGAGTAAGGGCCGGGCTGGCATCCGCTTCGGAGCAAAGATTGCCGCGGAACGGGAAGTGGTGGAACTCGAAGCCGTTCGTCGTTGTCACGGACCCGCCGAAGAAACCGAAGCCCTCAAAGGCGCCGCCGCTGAAACTGCCGCCGGCACGTGGCGCCAGCACCGCTCCCTCGTGCGTGAAGCCGGAGGTGATGATGTTGGTTGCGTCGGCGTAATTGAAGAGAATGCGGTCGTTCTGGACGCCCGTCAACCGGATAGCCCCGTTGGACAACTCCACCCGGGAACCGTGGATGTTAAACACCACGGTGCTGTCCGCCGGGGTGTTAATCAAGATGTCCATCTGGCTCCCGCTCCAGTCGGAGGCATCCACATTGAACACGTTGAGCACAGCGTCGTTGCCGACAAAGGAGATGATGTGGTCCACTTTATCCAATTCCTTTTCCACGACGCCGCGGTCGTCCATGGAGGCGATCATGGCGCTGGCCAGGAACAACTGCTGGTGAAGGAAGGCGAAGGGGGCGCCGCTGCCGTCGTCCGGCACGTTGCCGTTGGCATCCAGCGTTACCGGCACAACTTGCCGGATCGTGTTGCTGCCCATGTATTTCTCCGGCCCCGTGCGCGTGCCCCCGTAAACCACATTGCCGTTAATGTCGGCATAATTGCCCGGTTCATACAGGTCGCCGCCCACGATCAACATGTCGGCCGCGCCGTTGACCGGCGGAATGACTTTGCCCATGACCGTGAGCCCCACACTATAGCCGGGGGAAAGGTTGGCCGTGCCGGCGACGGCCAGGCGGCCTTCCGTATCGCCGCCGACGGCGGTGAAATCGCCGAAGATCAACGCATTGAAATTCTCGCCAACCGTCATCTGGTCGCAGAACCCCGGCGGCAGGCCGCCATACACGCCGGCATCCCACGTCAGGTCGTCCTGGCCATAGGCAAGCGTGATCAGGGCCGTCAAGCCATCGGCCGGGTTCGCATCGCTGTCAAGCCCATCATCGGCGCCCTGATCCTGGGCAACAAAATGCCAGTTCGTCGTGGGCAGCACGAAGCGCACGCGGTAATCGCCCGCCGCCAAATCGGTGAAGAGATAACGGCCGTCCGACCCCGTCACGGCCGAGGCCACCGTCGCCCCACCGGCATCAAGAAGCGTCACGCCGACGCCCGACAGGCCCACTTCGCCAGCGTCCTGGACCCCGTTTCGGTTCGCATCCACCCAGACCCGGTCGCCCAGCGAGGGCAAATCCAAGGGCAGCACGACCACAACGGCCGGATCGCTGTCGGAAACGTCTTCCTGGTCAGGTATCATGTCGCCATGCGGCGTCGACGGCGTGCCGGAAACCGTGCCAAGGTTCGTCACGTTGGCGGATACCGTCACCGACTTGGTCAGGGTCGACTCTACGCCGGGCCCGAGCAGTCCGTCAACGGTTCCAATGTCCCCGATCTTGTCATCCGTCACGGCCAGATCCTTCAACCACGTGTTGCCCGTGTTTTTCACCACATAGGTGTAGGTCACGCTGCCCGCGCCCATGATGGTGAACGTGTCGCCGTCCGCAGCCGTCCCCGCGGTCTTCACCAGGCTCACCGCCGGTTGCGGCTGCCACATGCCGGCATCCAGAGTCAGATTCGTCATGCCCTCCGTCAAAGTCACGGAAGGGGTCAGGCCCGTTGACTCGTCCGCGTCGCTGTCGACGGCATCGTCGTCGCCCTCATGGTTCGGGCTGAACACATAGCCTTCCGGCTTTTCAAAACGAACGGTGTACGTCCCCGGCAGCAGGTCCGCGAACCAGTAGCCGCCGTTCGCGGCCGTAACGGCAACCGGCCCCAGCGCGTTTCCGCTGCCGTCGCACAGCCGCGCCGTCACACCCTCCAGCGCGACCTCGCCTTCGTCCTGCAGGCCGTTCGCATTGGCATCCAGCCAGACATAGTCGCCCAGCATCGAGAGCCGTTTCAGCCGCGCATACGCGTCGTCCGTATCGGTGACCGGGGGCAACCCGATGTCCGCGCCCGCCGGCGAGCAGGGGTCGCCTGTGACTGTCCCCATATTCGTTACATCCGCCGCCACCGCCACCGTGGCGGTCAGCGTCGCCGACGACCACGGAGCCAGGGGGCCGGCCACGGTTCCGATGGCGCCGATTTTGTCATCCGTCACGACCAGATCCTTCAGCCAGGTGTTGCCCGTGTTCTGGACCAGGAAGGTGTAGGTCACGGAGGCGGGTCCCTCCAGCGTGAGTTCCGTGCCGTCCGGGGCCGCGCCGGCGGTCTTCACCAGGCGAATGCCGGGAATGGGCGCGGGGTTCATCCGATTCTTAACCGTATGCGCATCGCTGCCGCCGTTGCTCGTGAATGTGCCAAGCCCGGACTCGCAGCTCCAGCCTTCGGGCAAACCGTTCTCCGTCACCGTATAAGAAACGCCCTCGGAAATCATCAGTGCCCGGCCAATATAGGATCCGAAACCGGGCCCGTCGCCGCTCGCATTGTCCCCCGACTTGACCCAAATGCCGACAATCGCTTTTCCCGTGTTCGCGCCGGTGCCTGAAAAGGTGCCGGTATAGCCGGTCAAGCTGTCAAACTTCTGCTCCGTGCCGTCCGCGAATTTCAGCACCACATTGGAAAGGCTCTTCGTCGAATTCGCCGTCACGCTGGACGTGCTGCTGAACGTGGCGCTGACCTCGTCCGGCCAGGCGATGCCCGCGCCGTCGGGTTTCAGGACAGCGGAAGTGGAGATCGGATTCGCCGTGGAGCCGGCGGGGAACACGGCAGTCGACCACGCCTTGGCGGCGGTGGCCGTGATCGTCACCGTGGTCGACAGGTTCGGAGGCGTGAGCATCAGGTTCCCGTCGGCGTCATACCATTCCTTGATAATCGCCACGAATTCGTGGGTGACGGGGGCCAGCACCGCCACCACGGCCGGATCGGTGTCGGATACCGTGGCCTGACCGAAAATCGGATCGCCTGCTTGGGTGGAAGGTGTGGCGACCACCGTGCCTGTATTCGTCACGCTCGCGGGCACCATGGCGTTCATCGTCAGGACCGCCGACGAGCCGGGCGCAATGGGACCGGCCACCGTTCCAATGGCGCCGAGCTTGTCGTCCGTCACGACCAGGTTTTTCAGGAATGTGAACCCGGTGTTGCTGACCCGATAGGTGTAGGTCACAATGTGCGCGCCGTTCAGGGTGTAGACTTCCCCGTCGAGGGCCGTGCCCGCGGTTTTCACCAAGGTCACAGCGGGTGTTTGATTCTGAGTCGCCTGGTTTTTGACCGTATGCGTATCGCTGCCGCCGTTGCTGGTGAACGTGCCAAGGCCCGAACGGCAGGACCAGCCGTCCGGCAGCCCGGTCTCTGTCACGGTGTAAGAGGAGCCCCCGGAGACCATCAAGGTCCGGCCGACGTAGCTGCCATAGCCGGGCCCATCGTCACTCTTGTTGCTTCCGGACTTGATCCAGACGCCGACCACGGTCTTTCCCGCGTTGGCGCCGGTCCCGGAAAAGGTTTTGGAATAACCCTTGAGATTATCGAACTTCTGTTCGGAGCCATCCGCGAACAATAACACGACGTTGGACAGGTCTTTCGTCGAATTCGCCGTGACGCTGGAGGTGCTGTTGAACACGGCGCTCACCTCGGCCGGCCACGAGGAACCCGCGCCGGCAGGCTTCAGAAACGCGGAAGTGATGATCGGATGGGCCGTATCGCCGGCAGGATAAATAATCTTCATCCAGGCTTCCGACCCGGCCATCAAAATGGTCACCGTCTTCGACAACGCCGGCGGCGTGGCCAGCTTGTTTCCGCCGGCATCATACCATTCCTTGACGAGCGCAACCGAATCACGCGCATGGGCAAAGGGCATAATGCCCATAAAAAGCAATGCCAGAACAGCCTTTTGAAACACAAGGCCCAGTCCAGTAAAAATCTTCATATACCCATCTCCCCACATTAAAACCACCCACTCCGGCTTTTATGTAAAGCACGGCACAAGGTAAGATTATCATAGTACGCTTATTGTTCAAGCAAGAACGAGGGCCCAAATAAGCCGATCCCTTAGGAAATCCGATGCTTGAAACCGGCCCCGCCGTCCGCTACTCTTCCTTCCACACCCGGAAGGAAGAGCCTTATGCGAGCCGCACCCTGCATCGGATTGACCATGGTTCTCGCTCTTGCCGCCTCGCCGGCGGCGTTGACGAAAGACAAGAGGCCCGTTGAGGCCGACCTGTTCCATCACCTCAAGGACGCTTTAAAAAACCCGCCCGAAGAAACCGGCAAGCCCCGGGTGCTGCTGCTGGGCGACTCGATCTCCATCGGCTACACGATTGCCGTTCGCAAAGAGCTTCAAGGCAAAGCTTTGGTATTCCGCCCGCCCGTCAACTGCCAACACACCGGCTACGGCCTCGCCAATCTGAAAAAGTGGCTGGGCACGAACACGTGGGACGTCATCCATTTCAACTGGGGCATCTGGGACACCCACCTGCTCGACGCCAGGGACAACCTGGCGTATACCGCGGACGAAACCACGGCCCCCTGGCTCCTCCACCAGCGCTATACGCCGGAACAGTACGCGGCCAACCTGGAAAAAATGGTTGCCCTGATGCGGGCTACCGGAGCCAGGCTGATCTGGGCCAGCAGCACCCCCATCATGAGCCGGAAAGGGGACCAGTTCGACGATATCGCCCGACTCAATGCCGCCGCCGCCCGGGTCATGCAAAAAGAAAAGGTGGAGGTCAACGACCTCTACACCTTCGTCCTGCCCAACGTCAAAAGCTGGCAGTCCCTAGATCAGGTCCACTTTAACGCCGCCGGCAACATCCAACTCGGCGAGCGCGTCGGCGCCTTTATCCGCCGCGCGCTGGAAGAGAAACCCGCCGCGCCGCGTTGACCGGCGCGGCTCCGTCAGGAAGGCGAGCGGGTTGCGCCCCGTGCTGAATATGCTGAAACGGCTCCTCCTGCATGTGACGCCCGATATGGTCCGCCTTTCGGAGGATATGGCCCACAAGTCGTTCTCGATGATCTCGCCCGCCTTGACGCTCGAGTTCCGCCAGCCGACTTGGAAACACCGGGGCGAAATCGTGCGTGGCGCCGGGTTGGCGCCATGGCAAAGAGAGGCGCCACCATCGCGGCCGAAATCGAGCGGCTGCGGCCGGTCATTGAGGACGGCGACTACGTGCCGAGTTGCGACCACGACGTCCCGGCCGACGTCTCCTGGCCCAATTACGTCGATTGCGTGCGCCTGTTCGCCCGGGCCAGCGGTAGCCAGACGGCCAGGGCCCCCAGCGCGGCCAGCGGATAGGCGGCCAGCAGCAGGTTGACGCTTCCCCAGCTTTCGGCCCGCGCCGCGATCAGCAGGCCCCCGGCAATGGAGCCGAGTGAGGCGATGCAGCACACCGGCCCGTTCAGCTTGCGCCCCTCGGAGTCGTTCAGCGTGGAGTTCAGGAACGACCAGACCTGCTCGACCAGCAACACAATGTAGGCTTCGCGGAAAATGTAAAGCACGGCCGTGGCAAAGGCCATTTTCGCCTGAATCGCGAAATGACACCCCAGGATGACACCCGCCGAAAGACCGGTGCTCAGGAGAATGGCCAGCCTCGGACCGACCGCCGAGAGCAGTCGGCCGTACCCGTAGACCAGAAGCAGCGTGCCGACGGGCGCGGCCGCCATGATCCACGGCAGCTTGTCGGTGCCGTAGGCCTCCACGAACAGCGACTGCGCCACACTGCGGACAAACTCGTACCCGAAGAGAAGGAACGCGGAAGCCGCCGCAATGGCCAGCGCGGCCCCAGCCGCCGCCCCGGAATGTCGGCCCGGAGGAAGGATGAGTTCATGGATGCAACTCCTAGCGCTCGATCCTAGTTTTCGCCCTCTTCATCCGACAGGGCAAAGCGGCAGATGCCGCGCTTGGAGACGGCCGCAAACTCGGCCATTTCACGGGCCGGGCTTCCCTCGGGAAAGGCCGCCCGCATTTTCGCCACCGCGTCCGTCACGGTCAGGCCGTCGCGGTACAGGATCCGGAAAGCCTCCTTGACCTGCTGGCGCTGTTCAATCGTGAAGCCCGCGCGTTTCAACCCCACCACGTTCAGGCAGGAGACCCGGTTGGCCGTCAGCCCCGGCACCAGGCAGAAGGGCGGCACATCCTTGCTGACCCCGCTGCCACCGCCCATCATGGCGAGCCGCCCGATGTGCGTGAACTGGTGAACGGCCACGCCGCCGCTGATGAAGGCCCGCTCGCCCACCTCGGCATACCCCGCAATCATGGCCCCGTTTGCCAGGATCACGCCGTTGCCCAGCTTCACATTGTGCGCCAGGTGCGCGTTGGCCATGAGAAAACAGCCGGCGCCCAGCACGGTTTCGGAACCTGGCTTCGTGCCCCGGTGAATGGTCACAAACTCCCGCAACACGCACCGGCTCCCGATCTTCACGTAACTGGGCTCGTTCTCGAAGGCCGTGTCCTGCGGCAAATCGCCCAGGACCGCGCCGGTATGCACCCGGCAACCCGCCCCGAGGGCCGTGCCGTCGAGAATGGTGACGCGCGGCCCGATCGCGCAGCCGTCCCCGATTTCGACACGGCCTTCGACGATCGCGAACGGGCCGATCGTCACATCGCGGCCCAGCTTGGCCGCCGGATCCACCAGCGCGGTGGGGTGAATGTTCATAACTCGCTCCTACTCGTTGAAGTTGACCGCGCCCGCCTCGCGCAGGCTGGCGAAATCCTCGCCGCCGGGGCTCTGCAGCCGCCCCAGGATCACATGATCCAGCACCGGAATGCCCACCGTCCGGCCCGCGACCACCAGTTGGCGGGTCAGCCGGATGTCCTCCGCCGAAGGGGCCGGATCCCCCGAGGGGTGGTTATGCGCCAGGATAACGTTCGCGCACGCCCCGAGAATGGCCTCCCGGAAGACCTCCCGCGGATGCGCGGGACAGGTGTCCAGCAACCCCTGGGAAACCTCCACCGGCGCCTTGACCAGCCGGTTCTTCACATCCAGCAGCAGGACCCAGAAGCACTCGCGGTCCAGCCCCCGCGCCTCCTCGCGCAGCACGGCGGCCACCTGCGCGGGCGAGCGGACCGAGGGCCGCGCGGGAACGGTCTCCTCCGCCAGGCGGCGGGCCAGCTCCAGCGCGGCCTTGAGCACCTGGGCCTTCACCGGCCCCATGCCCGGCGCCTTCGCCAGCGCGTCGAGCGGGGTTTTTGCGAGCCCCGTCAGGGAACGGTGCTCGCGCAGCAACTTTTCCGCGATTTCAACGGCGTTCAGACCCCGCATGCCGGTGCGGATGAGAATGGCGAGAAGCGCGGCGTCGGAGATGTTCTGCACCCCCCGGCGCTCCATCTCCTCGCGCGGCCTGAGCCGTTCCGGCATGTCGCACACCCGGTACGCCCGCTTCGCCTGAAATTCCTCCGCCCCTTCCCGCATGTCTGTCCCCCCTTAAAACCACGCATCCTACTCCCCGCCTCCATGGGCGGCAAGTTCGAATATGGGCGCTAATAGTGCTGGACTTACCCGCCCCGTTTCGCCTACTCTTACTCCCCTGTAAACCGTTCGGAGGTTCGCCTCCTGGACGGCCCATTCCGGAGAGGTGACCGAGCGGCCGAAGGTGCGGCACTGGAAATGCCGTGTACTCCAAAAGGGTACCGGGGGTTCAAATCCCTCCCTCTCCGCCATTCGACGCGTTCGCTATCGCTCACTTGCTCATGGCAGGCCACAGTTTGCAAAAGAGGCGAACGCGGCGAATGCCCTGAGCAAGCGAGCCCTGCGAGCGCGTCGAAGGGCAAACATGAAATGGTAAAGCCGACTGGCTCAAACGAACACCGGCAAGGCCCCCCTGCCCCCCACCCAGCCGGCTAAAGCGATTTTTCAAATCCCTCCGTTTTTTCTTGAAAAAAACCGCAAACTCATTATTCTTTTCAACTTCATTGTTGACCTACTAGAGCCCTCATAGAAAACATAGGAGACGAAAATATGGCCATCAAGGCGCCTACCCGCCATGCCAAGTTACTGGCGTGGGTGAATCAGATCGCGAAGCACACCAAGGCCGAAGACGTCGTCTGGTGCGACGGAAGCCAGAAGGAATACGACGGCCTCTGCAAGAAGATGGTCGAAAAGGGCGTCTTCATCAAGCTGAACGCCAAGAAACGCCCGGGCTGCTACCTCGCCCGCTCCCACGCCTCCGACGTCGCCCGCGTCGAAGACCGCACCTTCATCTGCGCCAAAACCGCCGAAGAAGCCGGTCCCACCAACAACTGGCGCGAGCCCGAGCAGATGAAGGCCGAGATGATGGCCCTCTACAAGGGCTGCATG
>JAWOJA010000068.1:0-32817 GCA_046484345.1 Kiritimatiellia bacterium | reverse complement strand
AAACAGCCTCCGCCCAAACGCCCACTTCGCGCACGTGGTCCGGCGCCGGGAACAATTCGAACTGGAGCGAGGCAGACAACTGGACTAACGGGGTGCCCCTAGATGGCGACAGCCTCGTCTTTCCGGCCGGCGCCATGCGGCTGACCAACAACAACGATTGCCTGACAAGAGTGGGCAACGTGTCGATCAGCACGAATGGCTACAGCTTTTCGGGCAACACCCTCACCCTCAGCGGCACCTTCGGCAACACGGGCGACAATACGTGGAACATTCCACTGAAGCTGACCGCAACAGGCAAATCCTTCACAAGCATTGGCGGCACGCTCACCTTGAGCGGCAACATAGACAACGGTGGCAACACCATTACGCTCAATGCGAGCTATGCCACCGGATTCAACGGCCCCATCATCGTTTCGGGCATCCTTTCCGGCACGGGCGGCCTGATCAAGGATGGCGAGGGCATAGTGACGCTCACGCACGACAATACCTATAGCGGCAAGACGACCATTACTGCGGGTAAGCTTGCCGTCAGCAAAGACAGCAACCTGGGAACCGTGCCTGGAACGGCCGACTTGAACATCGAGCTTAACGGCGGCTTTCTGGAGGCCACTTCCACATTCACGCTGAACAACAAGCGGCTCGTCAAGATCACAATGACGGGCGGCAAAACAGGCTTTTGGGCGGACAGCGGTGCCACGCTCACCTACGGAGGTGTCATCAGCGCCATGAATACGTCCACCTCTTATGGGCTTATGCTGGACGGAGATGGTACAATCGTTCTTTCCGGCACCAATACCTACAACGGTGGCACCACGATCTACGCCTACGTGACGCGGATTTCAAACGCGAAAGCCTTTGGAAGCTCGGGCTCCACCTTGGTTGAGGTTTGCAACCTATCGACACTAGAACTGGTAGGCGGAATCACTGTTTCCAAGCCGCTCTCCTTGGACTATGCCCAACTGGTCAACGTATCGGGTAACAACACCTGGTCCGGCGAAATACAGACATTCATCAACACGTCCGGCAAGTCCTTCATCAGCGCCAACGCAGGCACCAAGCTTACCGTGTCCGGGTCCATTTTCGTCAACACCGACATCGAAACCTCGCCCTTGAATACGTTCGAAAACCTCTACGTGGAGGGGGCCGGCGACATCGACATCACGGATGCGATTGATGGGAACGGCACGGACGGGGCCAGCGGCTACCTGTTGGGTCACGGGGATGTGGTCATGGACGGAACCGGCACGCTGACGCTTTCCGGCGCCAACACCTACTCGGGCCGGACGATCGTAAACAGCGGGTGCGTCTCGATCGGGGCCGACAACAACCTGGGCGCTGTGCCGGCCTCGGCGACGGCCGGACGGGTGCTGATAAACGGCGGCACGCTCAAAGGCACAGCCGATTTCACCCTTAACGGAAACCGCGGCATCGCGCTGGGGGCGCTCCTGGGCTCCGGCGCCGGGACCATCCAGATCGAAGCGGGCTGCACGGTGGATTATCCGGGCATCATGGCCGACAGCGGTGAGGGCGCCGACGAATTTTTTAAAACCGGCGCGGGCACGTTCAGCCTCTCCGGCGCCAACGCCTATAGCGGCTCGACCACGATCAGCAACGGCACGGTGCAGATCGGCAACGGCGGCACAACCGGTTCGCTCAACGCAAACAGCGCCATTGTCAACGGCGGCACGCTGGCCTTCAATCGCACCGACACCCTCACGCAAGGCGCCGAATTCAACAGCGTCATTTCCGGAACGGGATCGGTCGCGCAGGTTGGCAGCGGGACGGTTTTCCTGAACGGCGCGAACACCTACACCGGACCGACAGCGGTCAACGCGGGCAAGTTGCTGGTCGTCAACACCACCGGCTCGGGCACGGGCAGCGGCGCCGTGACGGTGAACGACACCGGCACATTGGGCGGAACGGGCACGATCAGCGGCAGCGTGACGGCAAAGAGCGGCGGCACCGTGGATCCCGGGGTGAACGGCGTGGGCAAACTGAAGATCAGCGGGAACACGGCGTTCGAAGCCGGCTCGACCTACAAGGTGGACACCCTCGCCGAGGCCGACTCTTGTGACAAGACGGACAACCAGATGACGGGCACGTTGGCCCTGGGCGACGGGGTGGCCGTCCTGGACATCGGCACCCTCCAAGCCGACCAATACATCATCGCCAGCAACGTCGTCTCGGACGGCGTGACCGGCTATTTCAAGGATACGGCCGGCAACATCCTGGAGAACGACAGCGCGCTGCACCTGCAGACCAACTACTACATCCATTACGTCAACCAGGAAACCGGCGGCTACATCCTGCTGAACACGAGCCCGACCGCGGCGGAGATTCTGATCCAAGCCTACGCAAGCGCGGACGGCGTGGTCGTGGAGTTCCAGACCATCGAAGAAGCCGGGATGAACGACATCGTACTGTTCCTGCGCCGCAACGGCCAATGGGTGGAAGTCGGGCGCAAGGCGGCCGCGGGCGAAGGCAGCCATCTCTACCGGTTCGTGGTCCCGGGGCTGAACGCCGGTGATGTCGCCGACTTCAAGGTGCGGGACGACGAAGGCCAGGACCATACGGCCAACGCCCTGATGGTCGGCGATTTCACGGCCAAGATGGTGCGCATGGAGAAGAACGGCATGACGTTGCAGTGGGCAAGCATTCCCGACCGCACCTACACCGTCTACCGCGCCAGCCAGTTGCAGGGGCCTTGGGATCCCGTCGCGACCATAACGGCCGTTCAGACCCAGACCGAGATCGTGGTACCGCTTACGCCTTCCCAGCCCGTCGGTTTCTTCAAGATCAATATGCGGGATTAGGCGCAGGGATCAGCGCCCCCTCTCTCTCATGCCCAGAATCATCCAATTGTCCATGTTCGTGCTATTCGTACTGGCGGCATTTCGCCCGTGTGGGGGATCCGAGCGCGAGGTCCTGCTCTATACCCCTTCCGCCTCCGTCAGCCTCTTCGAAGCCTCAGCCCTGAAAGAGGACGGCCGCGTGTTGCTTCATTGGCAGACCACGGTCGAGCTTGGCGTGGAGGCGTTCCGCGTTCTGCGGCAGCGTAAGGGCGGCGTTCCGGAACCGGTCGGCTCCGGCTATGTGCGGTCGATCGGAGATGAAACCGGCGGCGCCTATACGTTGCCCGACGAGCACGTTACGGCCGGCGAGACTGTTCGCTATGATCTGCTCATGCTCTCCGCACATGGCCCGGACCAGTCCGTGGCGAACTGGGCCGGCATCATCGGGACAGCCCCCGATCCGCAACCTCGCCTGGCAGCCATCGCCGCGCCGGCCGAGACGCCACGGATACAGGCAACTCCGGCGCCCGTCTGGATCGGATCGGGCGATCGCGTCCGCAACTGGACCAACAGCCTGCCCGCCGACCGCGTGCGCCTGAGCCTCCGCAACGAGGGCGTCTACCGCGTCTCCGCGCAGGAGATCGCGGCGGCCGCCGGATGGGAGCTTGCCTCCGTGACGGCCGCCCTTGCCGCGACCAATTTGAGCATGAGCTGCCAGGGCGACCCGGTGGCCTGGCATGGGGATGGCGACGCCCTGCTTTTCCACGGCGTGCCGGCGGCCTCCCGCTTTGCCCCGGAAAATGTCTATTGGCTCGCCTGGGGACCAGGATCGAATATGACGCGCCGAGTCCTGACACCGGACCCGCCCGCTATTACCAACGACTTCTTTGTCAACCAGATCGTGCGCCAGGGCACCGACTACCTGGCCCGCGTATCCTACAGCTCGCTGACCGACGCCCCGGCCCCGTATGTCGCTTTCCAACCGGGACCTCTATTGGCTGGGGCAGTCAAGCAATTCAACGAGTTCCTGACAAACTGCGCCCCCGGCGTGTGGACTGGCGCCGTGACCGTCAACCTTCTCTCCTTATACGAAGTCGGTACAGACGCCCATACGGCCCGTGTGGCGGTCGGCGGCACGCCGGTTGGAGAGTCGTCTTGGTCGGGCGAGCAGGCTGTCTCTTTAACCTACCCCTTTTCGTCCACCAATCTGGCGGGATCCGCAGCCGCGTTGAGCGTGGCGAATGTGACCGCCACGCCTGAAAACTCAACTGACTACACCCGCTTTTTGTGCATCTCGTATGCCTTTTCCTACCCCAGCCTATACCGCGCGCGCAACGACGCGCTGCGCTGCACAGGCGGAACGGGCAACACGGCAGCCGTGTCGGGCTTCACTTCCAACGATGTCATCGCGCTGGATGTGACCGTGCCGAACCAGCCCGCTCTCATGGAACCGGTGACGTTCACATACGACAGCGTGGCCGGCAACTGGACCGCCGCGTTCTCCTGCGGGGGCAGCGGGCAGGTTTACCAGGTCTGCTCCAAGTCCGCCGGAACCCTCCAGCCGGCCGTGCGCGGCGTCCGCGACGTGGATTGGGCGTCGCCCGAAAACGCGGCCGACTATGTCATCCTCATCCCGCCCGAGGCCTGGCGCGCCGGCTTTCGGTCGGCACTTCAGCCGTTGGCCGATTTCCGCAACGCCCAGGGATTACGCACGCGGATCGTGGATGTCGAAGCCCTCTATGATCATTACAGCTTCGGCCTGGTCGATCCCCTCGCCATCCGCGCCTTCTGCGGCTCCGGATCCACCAACTGGGCAGAGCGCCCGCTGCGCTACGTCTTGCTGGCCGGCGCCGGCGCGCTCGACTTCAAGCATCAGCGACTGTCCGTCAACGACTACACCGCCTGCCTGATCCCCACCCTGATCGCCGGCCAGCGCTTCTCCACCGGAGAGGGCATGACCGTGGCGCTTGATGCCGCCCTCGGTGATGGAAATGGCGACGGCGTGCCGGAGGTGGCGATCGGCCGTTTGCCAACCACGAAAACGCAGGACGTGGCCTTGGTTGTGCGGAAGACGATTGCGTACGAAGGCGCATTGCTTTGGAAGCAACAGGCGTCGATCGCGGCCGACTGGGATAATACGGGCATCATGTACTATCCGTTCAGCGTGGGAACGGACCGGCTCCTTGCCCCCCTTATACAAGCCGGTCGAACCGTGACGAATCACTACCCAATCAACAACACGGGCAACCTGGTGCCGGTAAGGGTCAATAGCCTCTTTCCCGCGTTAAACGCGGGCTCCGGCATCTTCCACTACTTTGGGCATGCGAACGAGGTAAGTCTCGGGGGGAGCAACGACAGACTCCTCTACACCAACAACATCTCCACAGACTACTGGCAGAAGCCCACGATCGCAATTCTCATCGGCTGCCGCCCCAACCGATGGCAATCGCTGACCACCACCGTCTGCATCATGCCGTACGGGCTGTTCGCGGCTGACACGGGTTTCGTCGCCGGACTGGGCGCCACTGGGTACACCGTGGCCAGTGAAAGCGAGAAACTTGCGGTCAGCCTGTACTCGGCGGCGGCCGAAGCAAGCACGTTGCGGCTTGGCGATATGCTGCGGCGCGGCCAGCGGTCCATGGCCGGCGCCATCCCGCCCGAACGGCTCCTGTGTTACAGCCTCGTGGGCGACCCGGCCCTGGTCGTTCGCCACGACATCACCGCCCTGGGCACCTCCGTGCCGTGGCTCGCGCAACACGGCCAAAGCGCCCCCAACGCCGATCTGGCGGATCCGGATTTTGACGGCTGGCCAACCTGGCAGGAGTATGGGGCCGACACGGATCCTACAAACGGCGAATTGCGGATCAAGGCCGCGCATCTCGAAAAACAGGGCCGCGGAACGATCGCATTCGAAGGGGACGCCAACCGTCTCTACGCCCTCGAATATAAATTCTCTCTGCTGGCCACGGACGATTGGCAGGCGGTCTCCTGGAGCTTGACGAACGCCACGGAATGGACGTCACCCGAGACCGCCATCCGGCCCCAGGGGCCTGTCACCACAGTCGAGATGCCCACCGGGGGCATCTCGACACAAGGATTTTACCGCATCCGCGGATGGAGCAAGTGATGAAGTATCAGCAAAAAAAAGACGTGGTGGCCCGGTCCGTGGCCGGGGCGAATCTACTGGTTCCGGTCCATGGCTGCACACGCAGTGTCTACACATTGAACGAAACCGGTTGCCAGCTCTGGGAGTTGATCGCCACACCGAAAACGGAAAAGGAACTTTGCGACGCGCTGGTCGAAGAGTACGACGTCCCGCACGAGACCGCCCGGCACGATGTGCGGGCCTTTCTGGACGACATGGTGCGGATGAGTCTGGCGGAGGAGCAAAAATAAATGAAGACCCGCTTTTTAAGGTTGGTTTCCCCAAAGAAAGCGTATAGGATTGATAATTAAGCCAGTCGTCTGGAAGGATTGCTTATGAGTAAGATGAAAACGAGCACAGGCTCCAAAAAAGTGACATACGAGGCCCCCAAGGTGTCCGAGGAAACCCTGGACCAGGGGGGGAACTATGTTTCTCCCTCCTCCACGAGCGATGAATCGGACGGGACTTCCAGTCGGGGCATCTTGGGCACCAGCATCGTCAATTAAGTTGTTGCATGTGCCAGACAACTGGGCGGCGCCTGGAAAGGTGTCTTTTGCTTTGCCTCCAAACAACGCCAACGCCCTGAGCCCCTGCGGACTGACCATTGCCGGCGTGCGTTTCGCACTCTCGGGCTCGATCGATCCCGCCGCTTTTTCTCCGGCCTTTCTGCCATTCCAGCATAGTGCCACCGCCGCCGACCTTGACTGCGCGGTCTTCTCTGCCGGACCGGACGACTCCCTGGCTGCGCAAGCGCCGGAGCCCGATAAGCCCTGGACATTCACCGTCCGCGAAGGCGTTTGCGATTTGGTGCGGCGCAACCGGGAAGGCGAAGGGCTCTGGCGGATCGCCGGGCCTCTCGCCTTCGACCGGGCCACGGTCACCTGGAATCCCCTTGGCTTCGCGGCCCACTACGGATCTTATGAACAGGCGTGGAACACGGGGCTCGGCCTGTCGCTGCTCGTGCTCCGCCTGCGGGCGCAAGGCGGCCTGGTCCTGCACGGGGCCGCGGCGGAACTGGACGGACAGGGCATCCTTTGCGTGGGCGTCTCCGGCAGGGGCAAAAGCACGATCTCGCGGCTGCTCGGTGCCGCCGGCGCCACGGTGCTGACGGACGAACGCCCGGTGCTCCGGCAATGGCCGGCTCCGGCGGCCGGCGCGGTTCCCTCGACGGCCTTCCGCCTCTATGGATCGCCCTGGCCCAGTTCCGCCGGCTTCGTCCGCGACGGGTGGGCTCCGCTCCGGCGCATCTATTTTCTCGAACATGGTCCGACGGACCGGCTAACGCCTCTGCCCCCCCCTGCCGCCGTCAGCCGCCTGATCCACGTGGCCACCATTCCCTGGCAGGATCCCGCCCTGCTCGACCCCTGCCTGGCGACCTTCGACACGCTTCTGCGCGCCGTGCCGTGCGCCGTGCTCGCCTTCCGACCCACGGCCTCCGTTGTGGACCTGATCCGGGCCGATTTATGCCGGCCGGCGGGGAGAGCGCGCCCATGACACGCAAGCCGATCCGCATTCTTGCCGCCTCGCTTGGGAGCGCGCTGCGCATGGTGTGGCGCAGCGCCCCGCGCCTGGCGTTGGCTCAAACCGGCCTGGCCGCCACGCAGGCGCTTCTTCCGCTGGTCACGCTCTACGCCCTTAAACGGGCGGTGGACGCGGCGACCGCCGTGGTGCGCGCGCTGCCCGGCGCCGGGGCGGCGGGCGGCAGGTCGGGCCGGGAGGTGGCCGCCTGGTTCGTCATCGGCGCGGCCGCCCTGGGCGCCAACGCCTGCCTGCGCGCGCTGGCCGCCTGGGTCGCCGAGCAGCACGCCATGGCCGTCAGCGATCACGTGCACGCCCGCCTGCACAGCAAACTGCTGGCGGTGGACCTGGCCTTCTTTGAAAACAGCGGCGACCAAAACCGCCTGCATCTGGCGCAAGCCCAGGCCATGACGCGGCCCATCAGCGTGCTGGACAGCCTGTTCCAGCTGCTGCAGGGGGCCGTCGGCCTGTTTGGCGTGCTGATCCTGCTGGCCGTTTTGCACCCCCTGGTCGCGCTGGCCCTGGCGCTGGCCGGCGTGCCCGCCCTGCTTTTCCGGCTGCATCGCGGCCGGCGGCTCTTCGAGTGGCGGCGCGATCTCGCCCCGCTGGAGCGCGAGGCCGGCTATTTCCACCACCTGCTGACCGACGGCGATTACGCCAAAGAGTTGCGTCTTCATGGGCACGGCGCGTTCTGCCGGGCGCGCTTCGAGGCCGTCCGCAACCGGTTGCGCGACGAGCGGCTGGTGTGGCGGCGCTACGTGCTCTCGCGCGAGCTGGCCATGCAGTTCGTCACGCTGACCATCGTGGCGGCGCTTCTGCTGTGGATGACCAACCGGCTGCTCGCGGGCGCGCTCACCCTTGGCGCCCTGGTGATGTATGCGCAGGCCGTGCAGCGCGGCCAGGGCCAGCTCAGCCTTCTGGTGGGCGCGGTGGTGGAGCTCTACCAGTCCGCGCTCTTCCTCCAGGCCTTCGACGAGCTCATGGAACTGCCCGCGCGGGTCGCCGCCCCCGCCGCCCCGCGGGCCGCGCCCGCCCCGATGCGCCAGGGCATCGTGTTCGACCGCGTCGAGTTCACCTATCCCGGAACCGACCGCCCCGTCCTGCGCGGCCTCTCCCTCACCCTCCGGCCGAACGAACGGCTGGGCCTCGTGGGCGCGAACGGCGCGGGCAAGTCGACCCTCGTCAAGCTCCTCTGCCGCCTGTACGACCCCACCGCCGGCCGCATCCTGGTGGACGGCATCGACCTGCGCGAACTCGATCCGGCGGCCTGGCGCCGCCGCATCGGCGCGCTGTTCCAGGATTTCGGCCGCTACCAGCTCACCGCCGCGGAGAATATCTGGATTGGCGACCCGCGCGGCACGGCCGGGGATCCGCGCGTGGCGGACGCGGCGCGGCGCACCGGGCTCGACGAGGTGGTGCGGAACTGGCCGCAGGGGCTGGCCACGCCGCTCGGCCGCTGGCTGCGCGAGGGCACGGAGCCGAGCGCCGGGCAGTGGCAGCGCATCGCCCTCTCCCGCGCCATGCTGCGCGAAACCGACCTGCTCATCATGGACGAGCCGACCAGCGCGCTCGACGCCAGCACCCAGCGCGAGGTCATCCGGATGCTCCAAACGGCCGCCGCCGGCCGCGCGGCCCTGGTGGTAAGCCACCGCCCCGAAATGCTGGCCTGGACGCAGCGCGTGATCGTGCTGCGCGAGGGCGCCGTGGCGGAGGAAGGAACCGCCGCCGCGCTGCGGGCCGGCGACGGCGAATTTGCGCGGTTATTTTCCGATTAAAGGTACAGATATGCGGGACACCCCGATCTTTAACAGCCCGGAGCTGACGACCGCGCAGCGCGATTTCCTGCGCGTGCTGCGGGCGGCCGCGAATGGGACTGCTCCCGGCGATGCGCCCGCGGACTGGGCGGCGCTCCTCGGCCTGGCGGCCGCCCATCAGGTGGACGGCTACCTCTACACCCGGGTGCACACCTGGGAGGCCCCCTTCCAACCGCCCGCCGCTCTGATGACGCGCTGGCGAAGCGCTTTTTTGGGCGAGGCGGCCCGGTACACCCGGGTTGCCCTTCAGACGCGCGACCTTCTGGCGGCCCTGCACGCGGCGGGCGTGGGGGTCATCCCGCTCAAGGGCGCCTGGCTGGCGGAGCGGGTCTACGAGGACGGGGCGTGCCGGCCGATGAGCGACATCGACCTGCTGGTGTCGGCCGAATCGCTCCCGCGCGCGCGCGCCGCCGTTGAAAGCATCGGCTATGCGACCACCGATTTCTACATGGACGAGGCGCGCAGCAAGCACGTGCGCTACCGGAAGGCGGATGCGCCGCTGCCGCTCGAACTGCACTGGCGGCTGTGGCACGAAAACTCGGAAAACATTGACGAACCCGATCCGGCGCACGTGTGGACGGGGCTGCGCGAAGAGCGGTTGCACGGCGTGCCCGTGCTGGTTTTCCCGCCGGAACGCCAGTTGGCCCACCTCGCCCAGCATATCCTGGCCCATGGACTCACCGTGCCCCTGAAAGCCTATCTGGACCTGATACTCCTCATCCAACGCTATGCCCCCACCATGGAATTGGCCCGCCTGGAGGATGAAGCGCGAGCCTGGCGGGTGGCCTTCGGAACAAAATTCGTGTTGCGGGTCGCCGGCGACATCGGCGAAATTCCGCTACCCCCGGCGCTGGCGGCCTATGTGAATATGGGAGGGCAATTTGAAGAGGCGCGCCGCGCGGCGCTGACCGCCGCACTTCAGCTGACGGGCGAGAGCAAGCGGCTCACCCCCTCGCTCCAGGCGTGCCGGGGGGCGTCCCTGTTGGCCCGTCTCCGAATCGGAATCACCCGCGTCTTTCTGGCTCCCGCCGATATCCGCTCGGGCCACCCGCAGGCGGTGCGCCGGTGGGGGCTGGCCGGGGGATACCTCTGCCGGGGCGCCGATCTGCTTCGCCGCCATGGCCAAGCCTTGCGAAAGCTTAGCGGCGGGGGAGATGCCGTCGACGCCCATTTCGCCAATTACGCCGCCCGGCGGGCGCTCAGCGCGTGGATCCGGGCAAAGGAAGGGCGCCAGCCGCCAGCTACAGGATGTTCTCCCGCCACACGTTCAGCCGCAACTCCTCCGGCACCGTGAGCCGTTCCAGGAACCGCTCATAAAAATCAAGCATGGTCTCCCAAATTTGGCGCGAACAGCCTACTTCGGCTCCAGGATCACATAGGTCGGAAGGCCGCTCGCGCCGTAGCGCTCCAAGACCGCCTGGGTCGCGGGTTCGCCCGGTTTCTCCGCCTGAAATTTTACGACCACAAACGACTCCAGCGCTTTGACGACCGCCGGGTCGCGGAATGTCGTCTCATCCATGGTCCTGCAGCTCTTGCACCAGGTGGCCCAGAAATCGATGAAAACCGGCTTGCCCGTGCGGGCGGACTCCGCCAGGCCCTCCTTGAGCGCCGCCTGGGAATCGGTCTTTTCCCGTTTCCAGCGGAAGCCATTCCAGGCGTTCCAGCCGTAGCTCAAGGCCATGAGCAGAATGACCACGCCGATCCCATACTTAACCCACTCCATCCACCGCCCCGGCTTGGGCAGCACCGCCAGGCCCGCGCCGGCAAACGGCCAGGGCAGGGCCATGCCCGCCCCCAGCAGCAGGGGGAGAAGAAGGCCGCTCCGGTCGCCCGCCGCATAAAGATCGGCCGCCCGGACCAGCACCGCCGCCACCACGGGCGCCACGCAGGCCCCCGCGAGAAGCGCCGACAGGGCCCCCAGCACAAAGGCGAGCCCGAAGGCGCCCGCGCCGCTCTTTTGCCGGCCCGGCAAGGTCGAGGGTTGAAAGCGGGACAAGTCGATGTTGAACACCCCGAAGGCCGCCAGCGCCAGTAAAAGAAACAGCAGGGCAAACACCAGGTTGAACCAGGGCGAGGCGTTCAAGGCGCCAAACACGCTGCCCGTCAACACCACGAATATCCCCAATAGACCGTAGGCCGCGGCCATTCCAAGCCCATACAAGCTCCCCAAAACCAGCCCCCGCAGGCGCGAGCCCGCCTTGGCGCCCGCCCCGATGATGGCCAGATTGATCGGGATCATGGGCAACACGCAGGGTGTCAAATTCAAGGCCAGCCCGCCCAGGAGAATAATCAGCACGCCTAGAATGCCGCCCCCTTTGAGCCACCCCATCCACCCCGCGTCGCCGGTCTTCAATTCCCCCTGCAGAAAGGCCAGAAACGCGTCCACCGAAAGATAACCCTCGGTCTTGGCGCGAATGCTGAAATCGGAAACGCCTCCGCCCGCGGGCTCCAACCCCGCCTCCCCCTCCTCGTCCGCCACGGAAACCCGTCCGCCGGATAGCGGCAGCGTGAAAGTCTTGGTCGTGGGAAGAAAACAGAGATCGCCTTTGCAGCCCTGATACGCCACCGTCACCGAAACCGTCCCGCCCGTGGCCCCCGCGCCCCGATAGGACAAGGCAACGGGCTGCATGAATACGGGAAGGTTACTCTGGCTGAACTCGTCAAAATACATCACGGGTTTGGGGCTGGAAACGGCTTCCAGCGCCACCGGACCGGCGGCGCTCACCGCCAGCATCTCGGCGTACAGATAGTGCTCCGCCGGAACCGGCAAAGCCACGTCCAGATGGAAGGCGCCGCCGGTCCCCGGACTCAGGGAAACAACCGGCGAAAAGGGATCCTCGGCCGCCGATAAAACCGTAGCCGCGAGCAAACACCAGGCGAGCGTGACTGTTTTCATCGAACCGGAACCTTACCCGGCTTTCCGTTTGCCCAACTGGTGGTCGATCATGAAGATGGCGCTCGACTTGTCACCGATCATCTTCAACTGGGCAATGATGTCGGTGGCGTTGGCCTCCTCCTCCACCTGCTCGGTGACGAACCACTGCAGGAACGCGAGCGTGGCGTAGTCCTTCTCCGCCTGCGCCAGTTCCACCAGGTCGTAGATCCACCGGGTCACCTTCTTCTCGTGCCCGAGCACCTGTTCGAACAGGGCCAGCAGGGACTCCGACTTGACCGCCCCCGCCGCCAGCGGCGCGAAGTCGATGACCGCCCCCTGCTCCTTGAGGTAACTGTAAAACTTCATGCCGTGCGCGCGCTCTTCGCCTTCCTGCGCTTCGAGCCAGCCCGCCGCGCCCTTGAGGTTCATCTCCGTCGCCTTCCCGGCCATCGCCAGGTAGAGGTACGCCGACGAGAATTCGCGGCCCATCTGTTCGCTCAGGGCCTTCTGCATGTTTTTGCTGATCATGATTGCCTTTTCCCTTTTGTGTTGTGAATTAGTCCTGCGGTGAAAACTGGTCTTTGCCGACGCCGCAATCCGGGCACGACCAACTGTCGGGAAGCGCCTCGAAAGCCGTTCCCGCTTTGATGCCGTTATCCGGATCGCCTTTGGCCGGATCATACACATATCCGCATACGTCGCAAATGTACTTCTTCATGTCGTTTCCTTCGGCGGCCGCGTTGTTGCACCGATATTGGGCGAGGCCGCTGGACGCCCGTCACAAGCTGTGCTCGTGTATGCAATTTATACTCATTCCATTCCGAAAATCAATCCTTAAAACGCCTTGTCCCCCGATTGTCCCATTACACAAACGAGAAATCGGTTTGTATCCGCAACCGGACCGCCCGTTGACGCTCCGAACAGCGCCAAACACTTATTTTGATGGTTCAAAAAGTAAAACCAATCCGCTTGTTCCGGTAACCGGCCGCATGGCATACTGCCCTCCGAGACGAATTTAAGGACCCCACCAGAGGAGGAACGAACATGTTCAGCAAAATCATCGGGCTCTGCGGAGCGGTTGCCGCCCTCGTTTGTTTCCCACCCGCAACCGAAGCATATGAATTTGAAGGGGACCCCTATTTCAAACTCGGCCTCGGCGTCACCTTCAGCGAGGGTTATCATGAAATGCTGGAGGACTATCGGGAGGATGAGGATTGGGATTGGGGCTGGATCGATGTCAGCGCCGGGGTTGAATTTCCAATTTCGGAGCGCTTCGCGTTCCTCCCGGGGGCCGCCTTCTATTTCAGCTATCCGGACGACGACCTGAATTTCCTGCTCGTGCCCTCGCTGGCCCTGAAAATCTATTTTCCCAACGGGGGCTCCCTCACGGACATCTGGTACCCGGATGCCAAATGGGATTACTACCTCCAGTTCGAAGCGAACTATGTCATTCCGCACGCCGAAAATGACGACATCGACCTCGACAACGAAGGGATCGGCGGGGCGATCCTGTTGGGCATCCAACTGCCCTACGACTGGGATCTCGCCATCGGCGGCTCCTACCTCCCCGTGAGCGACGATTTCGACGACGACCGCAACTTGGGCGGGTTCGTCGTGCGTCTGAGCCGGGTGCTTTGGTAGTCGGCCGGCCGCCCTTCACCCGGCCGGCGGCCGGGAGGTCCGCGCATATTGCCGCGGGGGCAGACCGAAGCGGCGCTTGAACGCTTTCGCGAAATGATACTCGTCGTAAAACCCGGTGTGCGCGGCGATCTCCTTCGAACGTTCCCCTTTTAATAGCATGCCCCGGGCCACGTCCAGGCGGTACTCGTTCAGCCGCGCGAAGGGCGTGGCGCCCGCCTCCCGCGCGTAGCGGTGCGTCAGGGTCGAGCGGCTGACCCCCGCCGCGCGGGCCATCGCCTCCAGGGTCAGCGGCCCATCATACCGCGCGCGAATGCAGGCATCCACCCGCGCGGCCAGAGAGTCCGGCGGGACCTCCCCCCCGGCGGCCAGGAGATACTCCCCCCGCCCCTGCGCGCGCCCCCCCACGAGCGCATCCACGATCTCAAACAACGCCCCCTGGGCTTTCCACAGCCGGTTGCCTCCGGACTCGCCCTCCAGCAGCCGGTTGAAAACCGCCCCCAACACCCCCGACTCGTCCCGAAACCGCGCAAACCCGCCGCCGGCCGAAACCAATGCTTCCAGTTCGGGCTCCTTCTCCGCCAGAAACACAATATAGGTCTCCGGAAACGGCAGCTCGCGCGCCGAACTCCTTTCCCAATAGGGCGTGCCCGGGGCATACAGGTGCGCCGTCGCAGGCGCCCGCTCCTGCCAGGATTTACCGTCCAGACTGAACGCGCCGGCCGGCTGGAAATGATAGTCCAGCCCCCAGTGCAAGTTGCGCCGCATCTTGCCATCCTCCGGCGCGCGCCTCACCACGTACGTGAAATTCAGCAGACGCGGCAGCCGCCGCCCTCCATCCGGTCCGGAAAAATGCCAGCTCCGCGTCACATCCCGCATAACCACTTGCCCCCATATACATTTATTCTGCCTTTTCATGCATTCACAAAAGAGTAAATAGATGTAATTATGTCAATATTAGATGAGTTTCAGTTGCTTGGATATACAAATCGGAGGCAGACCATGAGCATCGCGCGACCCGGCTACAGGAAATATTCAACCGACGAGCTGATGGAAGTCATCGACGTTTTCAACGTCGCGCCGGAAGACCGTCAGGCCATCGAGACAATTTTAAAGAATTCGAAAACAACCCCCGACGCGGGCAACTTCTTTCGCTACTACAACCCGCGGAGCAAGACGGCCGAATTCGAGCGCGCCTATGCGGAAAAAATGGGGGCGAAATACGCCCTGGCGGTGAACTCCGGAACCAGCGCGCTGATCGCTTCGCTGATCGCCGCCGGCGTGGGCCCGGGCGATGAGGTCATCATCCCCGCCTATACCTTCTTCGCCAGCGCCTCGGCCGTGGTCGTGGCCCGGGGCATTCCCGTCATCGTGGAAATCGACGAGTCCCTGACGCTCGACCCCGAGGCCGTCCGCCGCGCCATCACGCCCCGCACCAAGGCCATCATGCCCGTTCACATGGTCGGACACCCCTCGCGAATGGACGCCCTCATGGCCATCGCCCGCGAGCACGGCCTGAAGGTGATCGAGGATACCGCGCAGGCCTGCGGCGGCTCGTACAAGGGAAAATTTCTCGGCACCTGGGGCGACCTGGGCTGCGTCAGCTTGGACGCCTACAAGGTCATCGGCTCGGGCGAAGGCGGCGTCATCACGACCGACGACGAGTGGCTCTACACCCGCGCGCAGAGCTATCACGATGCGGCCGCCTGCTGGAGGCCCGACCGCTTCGCCCGCGAGCGCAAGGAGGGCGAGCTGTTCTGCGGCGAGAACTACCGCATGCCTGAACTGTGCGCCGCCGTGGCCATTGTGCAGCTGCGCAAGCTCGCGTCCATAACCACCCGCACCCGGGCCATCTGGCGCCAGCTGCGCCAGAGCATCCAACTGCCCGCCGGCGCGCGCTGGGTGGAGCCGGCCGATCCCGATGGCGTCTGCGGCTACACCCTGGGCATTCTCTTCAAGTCCCAGGCCGACGCCGTCAAGGCGGCCGGAATCGGAATCGGCGGCATGGCCACGGGCGACACCCGCGGCGCGCGCGACTGGCATGTCTACTGGCACTGGGACCATATCCTGGACCAGAAAACCGCCACGCCGGAGGGCTTCCCCTTCCGCTCCCCTTACGTCCAAAAGCCGCAGGCCTATTCCCCCGATATGTGCCCCCGGACGAAGGATATCATGCTGCGCCTGGGCATCCTCGGGATCAAGCCGACCGACACGCCCGAATGGGCGGCGGATTTCGCCATGCAGCTGAACGAAAAGATTGCGAAAACGTTTTAACCGAGGTGCTTCATGAGCATGCAGCCCAATATCCTGTTCGACCTGTTCTTCAAGGACCTGCCCCTGGCCGAGCGCATGGGCCGCATCGCCGCCACCGGCTGGCGGCTGATCGAAACCTGGAAGGGCGGCGATGCTGAGGAACTCAAGCAGATCGGCGCCGCCTGTCAGGCCCACAACATGCGCCTGGTCTCCATCGTGATGAAATTCGGCGCCGACAAAGCCGTCGCGCCCGTGCGCGCCGAAAGCCGCGCCGCCTTTGTCGAAAACATCGACCGCTATTCCGACAACGCCCTGGCCGTCGGCTGCAAAGCCGGCATCGTGACCACCGGCGACCGCGTGAACGGCCTCGATTACTACAAGCAGAAAGCCAACCTGATCGAAGCCTTGAGGAGCGCCGCGGAGGTGGCGGAAAAAAAGGGATTCCAGTTGAACGTGGAGCCCCTGAACGACAAGGTGGACCATCCGGGTTATTATCTCACCTCGCGCGAGGAAGCGATCGATGTCGTGCGCCAGGTCGGTTCGCCGAACGTCAAGGTGCTCTACGATCTGTACCACCAGCAGATCATGGCGGGCGACCACACGGCCTTCCTGCTCGACAACCTCAAGTGGGTCGGCCACTTCCACGCCGCGGGCGTGCCGGGCCGCCATGAGGTCTTCGCGGGCGAGCTGAACTACCCGTATGTCATCCGCCGCATCCGGGAAGCCGGCTATGCCGGCACCTTCGGGCTTGAATACTTTCCCAGCCAGCCCGACGAACAGTCGCTCCGCGAAACGTGGAACTTCCTCGGCCCCGCGTTTTCTTAACGGGCCTGCCGAATCATCGAACAACTCGCGCCGATCCACTCCCCGAAGCGTTACGGGGTATATGGCGCCTTCAAATTGAAACCTCAGTTGCCCTTGTCATGCCTCGCATGTTGCCCAAGTTTCCCGCAAACGGCAAGCCAACTATCAATTGTCAAGGGCCCCCAATCCCTATGTGACCCCAATCCCTATACTTTCAACACAAAAGATGACCGCCACCTTGCGAGACCGACTGGCGGTCATTAGCGCCCCAGCAGCCGCTCCATCCCGTCGAGGCAGAGCTGGCTCCAGCTTTCCAGCCGGTCGCGCATGGCGCGCAATTCACCAAGGGTCTTGAAGCCCGACTCGGTGATCTTCGACTCGCGCTTCGTCACCGCGTCCGTCGCGGCCCGCAGCACGTGCACCACGCCGAGATGCACGCGGCCGACCTCGTTCGAATCGTCGTTCAACAGCGCCACGATCCGGTCGGTCGACCCCGCGGGGATCGACACCTCCTCCTCCAGCTCGCGCCGCGCGGCGGTTTCGTATGTACCGAAAAGAGATACATCGTCCTGGTTGATGTGGCCCCCGATGCCGATGGAGGCCTTCGCGACCAGCCGCCCCTCGCCCGACTGCTTCCCCCGCACGTAGCACCAGAGGCGGCCGCCGTGCTCGATCACGAAATAGGGGATCAGCTGCTTCAGCGAGGGGTCGGTCTCCGCCTCGCCCCGCCGCACAAAGCGGTGGTGGGCCGGATTGAGAAGCGCCGGCAGATACCGGTCGGCCTCGAACATCAGCCCCTGGAAAAGCCCGAGCGCCTCGATCCGCGCCCGTTCCACCGTCAGTAAAATCTCGTCGTCCTTGCCCATCGCTCCCCCGCCCGTTTCCCGCGCCCGGCCTACGCCAGGCCCGCAATTTTGTGCAACTGAAGCTGCAGCCGCACCGGCAGCCGCGCCTCCACCAGCCAGCGGCCCAGGTCGCCGGGTTTCACCCGGTCGGAAACCGGGCTGAACAGCACCGCCCCGCAGCGGCCGGGCAATTCATGCCGCTTGACGAAATCCGCCGCCCACTCGAAATCGGCGCGATCGGAAATCACGAACTTCACTTCGTCGTGCATCCGCAACCGGTCCAGGTTCGCCAGATCAAAACTCTCCGACATCCCGCTGCCCGGACATTTCACATCCATCACCACCACCGTGCCGGCCGGCAGGCCGCTGATGTCCTTCGACCCGTTGGTCTCCACCAGCACCTTGAGCGCCCCGCCCTTGAACAGCGCCTCCGCCAGCGCCGGCGTTTTCGCCTGCAACAACGGCTCGCCGCCGGTGATCTGCGCGATCGGCAGGCCGGAGCGCTGAAACGCCTCCACGAGCGACGGAATGGTCCGCTGCTCGCCCCCGACGTAGGCGTAGGCGGTGTCGCAATAGGAACAGCGCAGGTTGCAGCCCGAGAGCCGGATGAAAAAACAGGGCAGCCCGGAGTAGGTCGATTCGCCCTGGATCGAAGAGAAAACTTCGCTGACTTTCATCTCACCCCTCCGTGTACAGAACGCACGTCCCGGCGGATTCGGCCACGCGCACGCCGTACACCCGGTAACGGGCGCAATTAAGCCGGCCGGCCGTTTCCCGGAAGATGAAGGCCGCCAGGTTTTCGGATGTCGGATTCACGACCCGGAAACTTTCAAGCGCGTTGAGGTCGGCATGATCCAGCTTTTCCATGATCTCGCGGACCGCGGCTTTCACATCCTTGAAATCGACCAGGAACCCGGTTTCTTCCAGCTCGGCGCCGCGGAGAATGACCTCCACATCCCAGTTGTGGCCGTGCAGGTTGGCGCAGCCGCCCAGATGGCCGCGAACCCGGTGGGCCGCCGAAAAAGTGGCTTTGACGGAAAGCTCGTACATACGGCTCACTGGCCTTCCATCGTGTAGGCGGCCGCCGCCTGTTCGTAGGTCAGCTTGGAAAGGTAACCCGATATGGCCGCATCGTAGTCGGCCACATGGTCAAAGGCCTTGCGGGCCAATGCGAAACGGGTTTTCAGAGAAACGAATCCGCCGGCCGCCCCGAGTTCCCGCGTGAAGCCGGCATAATCGGCGGGATCCGTCACGCAGGCGACGCGGATGTAGTTCTTGGCCGCCGCGCGCAGCATGCAGGGGCCGCCAATGTCGATGTTGCCGCGCGCCTCTTCAGGCGTGCAGCCGGGCTTGGCCACCGTCTGCTGGAAGGGATACAGGTTCACGATCACGCTGTCGAGCGGCAGGGCGCCGCTGCGGGCCAGGTCGGCCTTGTGGGCGGGGTTGTAAGTTTCGCTCAACAGGCCCAGATAAATTTTGAAGTCGAGCGTTTTGACCAGGCCGCCCTGCATCTCGGGCTGGCCGGTGTAATCGGACACGGAGGTCAGATGGCGCGGGGCCTCGCTCCCAAGGATTTGCTGAATCGCGGTGAAGGTGCCGCCCGTGGAATAGAGGCGGACGCCGGGGCACGAGGCGATGAGCCCCTTCACCAGCGCGTCCAGGCCGGTTTTGTCGGAAAGGCTGATCAACACATGGCGCACGGCCACGCGGTCGTCAATACGGGTCACGGTGTTCAGGGACATGGGGCTCCTTTGAATATAGCCAATTAGCCTTTACCTTACACCAGTCCGTCCGGCAAAACAAGCCTTCTCCCCGCCTTCTCCCTGCCTACTTTTTGTCCCTTCCGTCCCTTTGGTCCCTTCCGTCCCTTTGGTCCCTTCCGTCCCTTTCCCTTCCCTCTTGACTTTCTCCGCCAAATCCATGAATATGAATTCATCAAATGAATACAGATTCATCAAAGAGCAAAGCCCCGCCTTCGCAAAAGGATTTGCGCAAGGAGAGGGAACGCGAAACGCACCGACTCGCCATCACGCGGGCCGCCGAAACCGTTTTCTCCCGCAAGGGCTTCCACGGCGCGACGGTCGAGGAAATCGCCCATGAGGCCGGCTTCGCCGTGGGCACGCTCTACAACTTTTTCAAAAGCAAGGACGAGCTCTACGCCAGCGTCATCGTCTCGCATCACGAGACCCTGCTTCCCCGGTTCGACGCCATCATCGCCGGCCCGGCCTCCCCCTCCAAAACGATCACCGCGCTGACCGACCTGATTCTGGCCAATTTTTCCGAACACAAGGAATTTATCCGCATCTTCTTCGAATCCTCCTCGGGCGGCCCCAACGCGGCGGCCAAGCACCCCGGCGCCGAACTGCGCCGCTTCCACGCGCACTACACCGAATCCCTGCGCGACCTGTTCCGTAAAGGGGTCCGGATCCGCGAATTCGTCGAACTCGACCCCCTCCTGCTCGCCTTCTGCTACGAGGGCTTCATCGGCGCCCTGGTCCGCTATTGGGCCGCCGGGGATTTCAAGGAACCCCTCGCAACCCTCACCCAAAAGGCCCGCGCGACCCTGAAAACTTTTCTCGTGGCCAAAGGAGCTCCCCCATGACGCCTGACCCGCTCCGCGTTCTTATCCCCGCCTTCTTCGCCGCCGCCCTGGCCGCCGCCCCGGGCTGCGTCAGCCGCTCCGCCCTGGAGGACATCGTCCAGAACGGCCGCCAGGCCGCCGGCGAAACCTGGTCCAACCGGCTCGACCAGGGCGATGCCGAATTCCCGCGCCTCGCGGGCGCCCTCACCCTCGCCGACGCCCTCAAGCTGGCCCTGACCCACAACAAGCAACTCCAGTCAATTGTGCTGGAAAAAGAGATCGCCGCCGGCCGCATTGTCGAATCCTACGGCGAGGCGCTCCCCACGCTCTCCGCCGGGGGCGGCGCGCGGCGCATCGGGCCCGCCGACAGCCAGCAATCCCGCGTGACGGGCGCCACGGACCCGTTCGATCTCTACACCGCCACGGTCCAAATCCGCCAGCCGCTCTACCGCGGCGGCGCCATCGGCGCGGCCCTGAAAGCCGCCAAGCTCTACGACTACTGGTCCGACGAACTCATCCGCGGGGGCGTTCAGACCGTCCTTTTCGAAACCGCCTCGGCCTACTACGAGGTGCTGCTCTCCGAACGCCTTCAGGCCGTGGCGCGGGCCTCGCTCGACTCCGCCGAGTCCCAGCTCAAAATCGCGCGCGACATGGCCGCCGCCGGCAGCGCCTCGCGCTACGATGTGCTGCGCTCGGAAGTGGGCGTGGCCAACGCCGGGTCGGACCTGATCCAGCAACAGAACCGCCGCCGCCTGGCCCGCAACCGCCTCTTCCAGTTCATGGGCGTCACCGCCGACCCCGCGCTCGCCATCACCGGCGAGCTGACTTTTGAAAAAGCCGCCCCCCGGCTGGGCGAGGCCCTCACCGCCGCCCATCGGAATCGGCCGGACCTCTTTCAGGCCGACCTGCTCGTTCGCCTGCAGCAGGAGTCGCTGCAGGTCGCCCGCAGCCGCTACTACCCCTCGGCCTACGGCGTGGCCTCGCACGGCTGGTCCCGCAAAGACGGCGACACCGCCGAGGCGGGCGAATGGATCCGCGACTGGCAGGCCGGCGTGCAGGTGGACTTCCCCCTGTTCGACGGACTCGCCCGCGAGGGCAAGATCCGGCAGGAAAAAGCGCTATTGAGACGGCGCGACGCCGAACTGGCCGACGCCGAGGAGCGCGTCCTGCTGGAAATCAACCAGACCCTCGCCAACCTCGAAGATGCCGAAAAGGTCGTGGAAAGCCAGAGCCTGAACCTGCTCAGCGCCCGCGAAGCCCTTGCCCTGGCCGAAGCCGGATTCAAGGAAGGCGTCAACACCCCCGCCGACCTGGCCGACGCGCGGGCCGCCTTGCGCCTCGCCGAAGGCCTGCACGCTCAGGCCCTCTATGGCCACACTCTCTCGCGTCTCAGCCTGCGCCGCGCCATCGGCACCCTCGATCCGCGCGACGCCGATCCCGCCGTTCTCAAGGAATTTCAACCCGGAGCCCAGCCATGAAAAATTCACATCCCCGCCTCCTCTACATCCTCGCCGTCCTCCTGCTGATCGCCCTCACCGTCGTCGGCTTCAACTGGATGCGCGCGCGTAGCAAACAGAGCGGCGCGCCGACCGCCGCCCTCAAAGCCGTTCCCGTGCGCATCGCCCCCGTCACCCGCTCAACCCTGCGCCAGGTGCTCGTGTTAAGCGGAACCATCGAGCCCGTCCAGCAAGTGGACTTGAAACCCAAGATCTCGGGCCGGCTCGAGCGCCTCGCACTGGAGGACGGCACCCTCCTGACGGAGGGCACGCCCGTCAAGGCCGGCGCCGTGGTCGCCGTGCTTGAACATCGCGACCTGGACGCCCAGGCCGCCCAGGCCCGCGCCGCGGTCGACACCGCCCAGGCCGGCGTGCTGGCGGCCCAGGCCGCCCAGGCCGAAGCCGTCCGGGAACGCAAACGGGCCGAAAACCTCCTCGCGCAGGGCTCCGCCACCGAACAGGCGCGCGACCGGGCCGTCACCGTCGACGAGCGCGCCGCCGCCGCCCTGGAACAGGCCAAGGCCCAACTGGAACAGGCGCGGGCTTCCCTGCAGGCCGCCGAAGTGATGCGCGACGAGGCCACGCTGCGCGCGCCCTTCGACGGCGTCATCGCCGCGAAATACGCCGACCCCGGCTCCCTGGTGACGCCCGGCAGCGCCCTACTGCGCATTGTCCCGATCGATGAGGTGCGCATCCTGGTCGCCGTACCCACCCCGCACCTGCCGGCCCTCGTGGCCGGCCGCGCCACGGCCGAGGTCGCCGTGGACGTCTGGCCGGACCGCACCTTCCCCTGCGCCATCCGCACCATCTTTCCGGAAGTGTCGGCCGCCACCCGCACCGCCACCATCGAGCTGCGGGTTAAAAACCCGGCCCCCGGCAGCGGGGAGCCGATCCTGCGGCCGGGCATGTACGCCGCCATCCGCATCGTTCTGGATACCCGGGAAAACGTGCTCGCCGTGCCGGCCGATTCGATCATCCGCATCCGGACGCGCCATCTCGTTTTCCTGAACGACAACGGCATCGCCCGGGCCCGCGAAATCCAGCCCGGCCTTCGCGAAGGCGCGCGGGTGGAGGTTCTTTCGGGCCTGCAGGAGGGCGACCCGCTGGTGATCGGCGGCCAGCAGCGCCTGACCGACGGGACCGCCATCGCGCCCGTGAGCACGGCGCCGGCCGCCGGCGCCGCCGGGGAGAAACAGCCATGAAGCTCTCCGAACTCGGCGTCGCCAAGCCCGTCACCACCACCATGATCTTCCTGGCCATCCTGGTGTTCGGTTTCGTTTCGCTCTACCTGCTGCCCCTGGACCTGATGCCGGAAATCGAACCGCCGGCCATCAGCGTCATCACCGCCTGGACGGGCGCCAGCACGGAGGACGTGGAGACCAAGGTCACCCGGGTGATCGAGAACAACCTCAGCATCATCAACAACCTCGACAAGATCAACAGCACCACCCGCGAAGGCCTCTCCAGCGTCACCTGCCAGTTCAACTGGGGCACCGACCTCGATGAGGCGGCGAACGACATCCGCGACCGGCTCGAATTCGCGAAGCGGGTGCTGCCGGACGATGTGGAAACCCCTTTCGTCTTCAAATTCAACAGCTCCCTGATGCCCGTGCTCTTCGTCAGCATCACCTGCTCGGAAAGCTGGGAGAAACTCGAAAAAGTCATCAACGACGACCTGGCCGACCCGCTCAAGCGGCTCCCCGGCGTGGGCGCCGTGCAGACCATCGGCGCGCCGCACCGGCAGATCAACGTCCTGCTCAACCGGAAAAACCTGGCGGCCTACGGCCTGACCCTCCTCGACGTGGAAACCGCGCTGCGGGGCGAAAACCTGACCCTGCCCGCCGGCTCGATGAAGATCGGCGCCGTGGACTACACGATCCGCGTGCCTGGCGAATACGAACGGCCGGACCAGATCCCCGACATCCCGATCAAACGGGTCGGCAGCAAAATCATCTACATGCGCGACGTGGCCCGCGTGATCGACGGGTTCGAGGAGGAGACCCGCATCGTCGAGGCCCTCGAGCGGCCCGGCATGGTGCTGCTCGTTCAGAAACGCTCGGGCGCCAACACGGTCCAGGTGTGCGAAAGAGTCCTCGTGGAAATGGAGCGGCTGAAGGAAAACCTGCCCCGCGATATCCAGATCAACGTGATCCAGAACAGCAGCGGGTTCATCCGGGACTCGATCAACAACGTCTCGAGCACCGTCCTCTGGGGGGGCCTGTTCGTCGTGCTGACCTCGTTCATTTTCCTGCGCAGCCTGCGGACCTCGCTGGTGGTCGCGCTGACCCTGCCCTTTTCCCTGATCATCTCCTTCGCCTTCATGTTCCTGATGGGCTGGACCCTGAATGTGCTCAGCCTGGCCGCCCTGGCCATCGCCATCGGCATGGTGGTGGACAACGCCGTCGTGGTGCTGGAAAACATCACCAGCCATGTCGAACGGGGCGAAAAGGTGCGCGAAGCCTCCATCTTCGGCTCCGAGGAGGTGGGACTGGCCATCTTGGCCAGCACCTTCACCACCATCGTCGTCTTCCTGCCCCTGATCTTCGTCAAGGGCATCGTGGGCATCTTCTTCACCCAGCTCGGCGGCATTGTGACCGTGACCCTGATGGCGAGCCTGCTCTGCGCCCTGCTTCTCACCCCCATGCTCTGCTCGAAGCTGCTGCAGCCGCCGGCGGTCCGCAAGGCGCGCATGGGCCCCGCGAGCCGGCGCCTTCTCGAAATCAGCGAAAACGCCTTTCGCGGCCTGGAAGAGGCCTACGGCCGGCTCCTGGCCTGGTCGCTCGACCACCGCCCCGCCGTGCTCCTCGCCATCTTCGCCGCCTTCTGCGCCTCGCTCATGCTAATACCTATAATCGGTACAGAATTCACGCCCGAGCAGGACAGCGGCGACCTGACCCTCACCGTGCAGCTGCCCGTCAGCACGCGGGTGGAAACCACGGCCGGCGTGATGCGGCGGATCACGGCCCTCAGCCGGGAATTGGCCGAGCCCGGGGCCGTCCGGCTCTACGCCTGGCGCTGCGGAACGGCCAAAAATTCCTACTTCGGCAGCTCCGAGGGGACCCATATCGGCCGCCTCTCTTTCAAGCTGATCCCCGCGCCCCAGCGCAAGCAGTCCTCCAAGGAACTGGGCAACGCCATCGCCAACCGGCTGCGCCAGTGGCCGGAAGTCACCAAGCTCGCGGTGGATACCGGCGACCAGATGGGCCAGATGCTGATGGGCGGCGGCGGCAAGCCCATCGTCGTGGAAATCCTCGGCCACGACCTGGACGCCACCGACCGGATCGCCCAGGAAATCAAGGCCATCGCCGAAACCGTTCCGGGCGCCCGCGACGTGACCGTGAGCCGTGACAACGGCAACCAGGAGCTGGCGGTCCGGGTCGACCGCGAAAAGGCCGCCGCCCTGGGCGTGCCCGTGGCCACCGTGGTCGAATCGCTGCGCACCCTCTATGCCGGCAAAACCGCCACGGCCTACCGCGAGGCGGAGGATGAGTACGACGTCTACATGCAGCTCGAGGAGTCGGAACGCGCCTCCATCCAGGACCTGCTCAACACGGAAATCGCCCTCGCCGACGGCCGCCGGATCCGGCTCGACGCCCTCGCCACCGTCGCGGAGGAGCGCGGCCCCGTGACCATCGAACGCAAGGACCAGGAGCGGCTCGTGAAGGTGGAAATGGCCTTTGAAACCCGGACCATGGGCGAGGTGGCCAACGATCTGAAGGATGCGATTGCAAAAAAAGTGGCCCTTCCCTCGGGCGTGGGCATCACCTACGGCGGCCTCGTGGAGGAGCAGCAGAAATCGTTCAAGGACCTGTTCCTGCTCCTCATCCTCGGCATCGTGCTGGTCTACATGGTGATGGCCGCGCAGTTCGAGTCGTTCCTCGATCCGTTCATCGTCATGTTCGCCGTCCCGTTCGGCTTCACCGGTGTTCTGCTGCTGCTCTTTCTCACGCATACGGCCATCAGCCTGATGTCGCTGATCGGGATGATCCTGCTGGTCGGCACGGTGGTCAACAACGCGATCGTGCTGATCGACTACATCAACATCCTGCGGGCGCGCGGGCAGTCGATGCTGGAGGCCGTGCGCAATTCGGGGCGCCAGCGGCTGCGCCCCGTGCTGATCACCAGCCTCACCACCATCTTCGGCATGATGCCCCTGGCGGTCAGCCGCGGGGTCGGCTCGGAGTCCTGGCGCCCGCTGGCCATCACCGTCATCGGCGGCCTGGCCGTCTCCACGCTGGTCACTCTCGTGCTGGTGCCGGTCGTCTACAGCCTGTTCAAACGCAAAGCCGCCTGAGGCGCAAGGAGCTCGACATGAAAATGATCATGGCCGTCTACAACGTGGCGGTGGACGAGGATGTCATGCAGGCCGTAACCGCCGCCGGGGCCAGTTGCTACACCAAGTGGCCCCGCGTGATCGGCCGGGGCAAACGCACCGGACCCCGGCTCGACGACCACATCTGGCCCGGGGCCAATGCCGTGGCCATGTTCGTGGTGCCCGACGAGCTGGCCCCCAAGGTCATGGGCGCGCTCGACGGTTTGCGCCAGTCCATCGGCGCCCAGGAGGGCATCAAGGCCTTCCTGCTCAACGTCGAACAGCAGCTCGGGTGACGAGCGGAGCCGCCGTGAGGAACTTGCGCTCCCGGACCGTGTTCATACCGAACGTCCGCACAAAAGGCTTCACGCGCACAACGGTCACAAAGTCGAAGTTATCGCCTCGCAAAACAAGACTTTTAACGGCTGTCTTGTTTCGGTATCATTCAACCCTCAACGCAAAGAGAAAAAATGACCCCGAACGACATCCTTGCCCAACTGAAGACCCTCATGGCCTCCGTCAGCCCGGCGCCCGTGGACTGGCCGGCCGTGACTCTTGAAACGCCCATCCGCTCGCTGGGCCTCGACTCCCTTTCCATCATGGACCTCGCGTACGACCTCTCGCAGCATTTCCACGTGGAGTTCGACCTGATGAATGCCGGCCCGATCCACACCGTCGGCGACGTGGTCCGCCTCATCCAGCGTCTTCAACCCGCCTGACCCGGGGGAGTTTCCATGTCGTTCCTCCTGCCCATCCGCCATCGCCTCGA
The DNA here is from genome assembly GCA_046484345.1 of Kiritimatiellia bacterium. Lineage (GTDB taxonomy): Bacteria > Verrucomicrobiota > Kiritimatiellia > CAIKKV01 > CAIKKV01 > CAIKKV01. The sequence goes on along the minus strand of JAWOJA010000068.1, from coordinate 5,975 downwards.
ATACGCCGCCGTGCGAAGCGGCCTCGCCTTGGTTGATTGGTTCCCCCTGCGAGCCTGCCCGGCCCTGGCCGCCCTGTTCGGCGATCTCGTCTTCCTCTTGGCCCTGAGCCGGCGCCGCGTCGCCGTCGCCAACATCCTGAATGCGAAAATCGCGGAAACCCCCGCCCAGGCTCGCCGAATCGCCCGGGCCTCCTTCCGCCACTTCGCCCTGCTCGCGTTCGAATCGATCAAGGCCCAGAAACTTCTCACCCCCGCCACGCTGGCCAACCGGATGGTCATCCACATGCCGTCCGAAACGCGGGCTCTTTTCCAGGACCCCGCCCGCGGCGTGCTGGCGGCCTGCGGCCACCTCGGCAACTGGGAGGTCATGGCCCAGGCCTTCAGCTTCACCAAGCCGGTTGTGGCCATCGCCCAGCCGATGAAGAATCCGCTGGTGAACCGCCTCATTCGCCGCCGGAGCCCCGACTCCCGCTTCAGCACCATCCCCAAGCACGAGGAGGACCTGATGCGCCTCCTGACCCCGCTGAAAGAGGGCAGCGTGCTGGCGATTATGATCGATCAGCATGCCATTAAAAAACCGATGATCGTGGATTTCTTCGGTCAGCCGGCCTGCTCCCACCGGAGCATCGCGCTGCTTCACCTGGTGACGCGCCTGCCCATCGTATTCGCCTCCAACCGGCGCATTGGGCCGCTGCGGTTCGAGTTGACGTTCTCCGAGCCGCTCGTGTTCAAGGCCAGCGGCGACAAGGATCGCGACATCCACACCATCCTGAAGGCGCTCAACGAGCGGTTGGAAGCGGCCATTCGCGAGGCCCCGGAGCAATACATGTGGGGCCACCGCCGGTGGCGGCCGCCGACCCCGCCCGGGCCTTGGCAAAGTCGCAGGCCGATGCAATTGCGCAACTGATCGAAGTCGCGGAAAATTGCTTTCACCGACAAGTCGGCGGGCACAACTCTTCGGCAAAGTGGCGCGCGTTTCCCCGCACGGTGACGTGGCAAATCGCGCCGCAAATCAGCTGTTCCCGGCCAACTTTCAAAGAATTATTATTTATTGGGACTGACCACTTAGGCCCGCCAAGGACTCCACGGCATAGAGTGGAAGCGACATGAGTTCAACCTGAACGTCCACAACCGTATCGCCGGATCTCGCCTTGGCATTAATCATCATCTTCGAGGGACGGTTCAAATCAAATCGGATCGCTTGCATGCTCTTTTTCTCAAGAACAAACTGCTGGAGCGACTTCAAAGACCCACCGGCCCCCGCCTTCACTTCCACGGGAAGAATCCGCGAGCCCTTCGCGATGACATAATCAACCTCGGCATTGTTGGCCCGCCCCTCCCTCAGCCAGTAATGGAGCTCCGGCTTGTCGCGACCAAGATACGCCAGATGCTGCCCCACAAACTGTTCAGCCAACGGCCCTTCGTTCACCAATACCTGACCGGATGCCTCTGAAATGTCTTTCCACCGGCCCCCGCACAGGTAATTGACGATTCCAACATCCATGAATATCAACTTATAAGTGTCCTCCGCTGTTTCGGCTGAAAGCGGAAGCCCGGAACAATGGGAGGCAATGACCTTCTGACAAACATGGGCTCGACTTAACAATTCAACACACGCCTTGATTTCACGCGAGCGCTCATCCCGGGACAGGTTTGCGTACTTAATCTTTCGTCCTATATGGCGCGGGATCTTTCCGAAAACACGCTGCAACCGCACCAACTCCGCCTGTTGGGCATATTTTGCGAAATCATCCTGATACGTTTCCACAATGGAGCGCTGCACTTCCTGCACCTCGGACAATGATCCTGATTCCAGAAATTCCAGGACCGCCTCCGGCATCCCCCCTACAAACAGATATTCCCTCAGCCTCGCCAGGAGCCGTTGATGCGCCGTTTCAGGGATCTCTTCAAACCTTGCGGCGGCCGCCCGCCACGGATTCAAATCCGGTTCCTTGCACGCAATGAACTCACTGAAACTCACGGGGCCTATGTGATGGTATTCCACGCGACCCACCGGCATGGAAAAAGAATGTTTTGCCAAGGCGAATTCCAACAGCGATCCCGCCGCGATGACCGGAAGATCGGGCAACTCTTCATAAAAGTATCGCAGGGCCGCCAGCGCATGCGGCGTCGCTTGCACTTCGTCAAGGAATAGCAGACCCCCGCCGAAAATATTCCGACCCACCAACCCCTCGAGTTCCAACACAATTTTCTTTATATCCAGACTTTTGAACACCTCGTCCAGGCGCAGATGTTTCTCAAGGTTAATTTCATTCAAAATTAAACCGTGATGGGCGGCAAATTGCCGAACCAGCGTCGACTTGCCGACTTGACGCGCACCCCGTAAAACCAGAGGCTTCCGGCGCTTTTTGTCGAGCCAATGCTTTAAATGTAACTCCGCATTTCGCGCAATCATGGCAAAACACACCCTTATTTTGGCCATATCTTGCTATTATTGACGGTGTATTTCAAGATAATAACGCCAGCTCTCCTCGCCTACCCCGCGTAGCCGCTCCCGCCCCCGCACCTCTCCGCCAATCGCATCCGGCCATAAAAACGGTATGCCTCCCGGAGAATGTCGATAATCAAGGGCTGGCCCCACGGCCTTGGGCACCACGGCCTTGCTGAGGTAAAAATAACTTTAATACCCCGGCGTTCGTGATAAAGTTTCTTCCATGGACATCGATCACATTCTGACCGTCTTCAACCGCCATGAGGTTCGGTATCTGCTCATTGGCGGGATTCATTTTCTTCTTCGTCACAAGCCCGTGCTGACATTCGACATCGACTTCTGGATCGATGACGATGGCGACAACCGTCTCCGTTGCGAGCGAGCCTTGACCGATTTGAAGGCCGAGTGGGGGCAATCCGAGGGGACATGGGGCCCCGTGTCCGGCTTGCCCACGGGATGGCTCGCCCGGCAATCCGTCTATTGTTTGAGCAGCCCCCATGGCGCAATCGATATCTTCCGGACCGTCTGCGGCCTGGCAAGCTGGCAGGACTCGTTTGCCTCCTCCGTTTCGGGACAAACGGCCGCCGGAATCGCTTACCGGGGTCTGTCCGACGAGGACATGTTAAAGTGCCAGTTGAGCCTCGACCCCGAAGACCAAAAAAACGACCGCATTCGCGACCTGAAGAAAGTATTGTTGCCTCATGAACCCCAGCCTCCAAAATGAAGAGCAGAAACGCGAGCGCAGTTGGAGCGCCCAAGAACGCTGGCGTTTGATCCAGGAAGCCATCGCCTGGGCGGAAACGCAGGCCACAGTCCGGCGCAACACCCCGCAAAGCCGCCTCGCCGAGCAGTCGCGGAAAATCGCCTTCACCGACAAGTCGGCGGGCACAACTCTTCGGCAACGTGGCGCGCGTTTCCCCGTGCAGTGACGTGGTAAATTGCGTTGCAAATCAGCGGTTCCTCGCCAAATTTCATCCGTTTCTTCGGGAGTCCACCCGGGTGGATATTCGAGATAATCCTTGGGCTGCAATGACTTACGCGGATTATTTTTGTGTTGAAACCGATGATTTCAACCCTTTGGCAGGGGCAGGCACGCCGGCTAAGGTGTTGGCGTGGGCGACAATTTCAATGGCCTCATCCAACCGGGCGACGGCCTCGGGTGGCACGCCCTTCAGGCGGGAGCCGCGGATGCGCAACTGGCGCAGGCTGGACAGGAAAGCCTTCAGCCCCTCATCCCCGGTCCGGCTGCCGCGGCGGTAGGCGGCGGTTTCCGACTTCTTCAGCTCGCCCTTCAGCGCCTTCTCTTTGATGGCTTCCAGTTTCTTGCGGGGAGCGGGCGCGAGGTCGGTGCGCTTCAGCTCGTTATCGACGAAGATCAGGTCCTTCACGTCGTTCAAGTCGGGAACAACAACGCCCGGTGCGGCGTCGATCCATTCCGGATGGTGCTCCCGGACCCAGTCGAAAATGTGAAGGTAAATATGCAGGGAGCTTTTGCCCAGGCTCAGGCGTTCGAAGGCGTAGCTGTCCAGGTCGGGGTGCCCCATGGCGGCATACAGCTTCTTCTCGCGCACCTCATTCAGCAGCCGGCCCACTTGCAGAAAGGCGCGGCGGACGATTTGCAGCGAACTTTTCAGGAACCCGGTCACCATCAGCGCCTCTTCCTGGGGCGTCTTCGGCATTTCGGGCATAACAAAGGCTTCGGCGGATGGTGCGTTCGGTTTTTTCAAGACATTTCCTTTCTTTGAACATACCTGGCTCGGACATTGCGCCCCATAATCCCCGCAATTATGAAATATATTTGTAAAGGGAACAAGTCTCCAGTGTAAGACTGGGTGCGGCGTTTGCGCTGGGTGCGGCGTTTGCGCCGTAATCGAGCCTTCACGCTTATTCTCTATTATCAGGACTGACCCCTTCAGCCCGACCCCTTCAGCCCTCACCCCTAGCGTCTAAAAGTTGTTATCGGGACAGATCACCCCAGTCTTCGCGTTAATCACAATACGCGTTGGCAGTCCATTCTTTTCACAAAACATATTAAGGTTTGCCGCAGCAATAGCACGACGACTAAACGCTCCGGCATCTACCATTCCCTTCACATAATTTGCTAAAGAATCAATTAATGGTATTACTTCCCCCGTCGGCTCAGCGCCATTCGCCAATCGTTTCCTGAGAATTTCAGTCGCCAGAAGCGCCAGATAATCACGCTTCTCTTTGGAAATTGTTTGTATATCCAGCGCGGCAACAAGTCGTATAACCGAAGTCAATCCATATGACTGAAGTAATATTTCATATGCACAGGAACGAATCGCATCGTCGGTGTTGAACCAATTACGCATTTCAACCTGCCTATTCCGAAAGGCCTCCGTTTCCGAGTATGCGATACGATTGATAGGATTGTTGTAGATGTCCCATGGGATTGATGTATTCGGACGGACAGGAATTACATCGAGAATGAACTTCACTTGATCAACAGGCGTTAGAATGCCTTTATTCATTAAATCATGAGGAATGATCACAGCTAACAGCTCCCCTCGTATGTTTCCGGCAATAGAATGGTCACAAGACATCACTTCAAGTTCTTGTCGAATATCCGTTGAAAGCGCTTCTTTGCTCAACGATGCTATAACAAAACGAGCAAGGTCCTTCGGGAAATAATTTTCACTTTCGATACTGGCTGCTTCCTTCAGGCCAGACATCTCTTCCCGCAGCACGTTAAATAAAAGCTCAATACGTTCCGATGCTTGGAGTTTAGGTAGAACCTGTTTAAGAACTTCAACCTTTTCTTTTTGGTTAGAATTAGACGATACACGCGGTTGCGGCATTTGCTTTAAGCGTTCAAGAAGCATGTCCCTGCTCTTTGGGTTTTGTGACGCGCCTAGCTGTTGTAAGGCACCCATGCGAATCGAAGCTTCTATATTATTCAAGTCTTCGGCAAGCGCGTCAAGCTTTTCAGCCTTACGATTTTCGGCGCTGTTGCTTGATGTGGCAGACGATTCGAGTCGATACGCCCTTGGGGATGTCTCTGTAGCTAGTGACACTCCTATAAAAAAACCGCTCAGCAGAATAACAACTTTTAACAACATATCAATCTCCCGGTTTCGCAAAAGCCTGCATGCCTGGAAACGCCCAATCTTTAGATTCATCTCCCATTTCCCCATCCTGTTTCCAACGACAAAAGAGTTCTGCGTCTGCAAAGTCTTCGTATAGACTGTAATCACTTTCACTGCCATCCCATAGCGACGATATCAGGGCATAATCTGATCTAATTCCTCAAGATAATCGAGGAAATATCTCATCACGCGCCGTCTTCCCAAAACGCGTGTGCTGGAATTTATTCAAAAGAATCAGCAACTCGGGGCTCTCCCCCGCATGAGATCAGCCCGGCTGTCCCATAGGAACGCGTACCCACTCGTCAAACCCCGGCAAAAACAGCTCTTTGGGGGCGGCCCAGGTCCAGCGCGGGCCACCGGCTGTCCCATAGAAACGTAGCAACTCGACCAAGAGCACCTTGACCCAGAGGGCGCTG